>NZ_JBHUMD010000030.1:0-328561 GCF_042684765.1 Flavobacterium suzhouense
CATCGGTTGAATTAAGGTAGTATTCTGTAGTTAATGTTGTGTCTCCTCCCGTTGCCTCAAGGTCTTTGCTGGTTAGATCAAATACCTGAAGGCCATCGGTATCGTCATCACATAACTCATATGATGTCATAACCGGGATAGCAGGGCGTGGGTGTACGATCAGCTGGATCGGTACTACAGAACGGCAGTTGGTCGTGGTGCCTGTCTGTACCACACTCGCATAGACTGTACCCAGTATACTGTGGTAGTTCGTAGGATCCGTAATAGGGTTTACACCAAACTCTGCGGCTGCCTGCGTGCTGTGGTAGGTGATCGTAAGACCGCTCTGGCCGTTTAATATCTCTACTCCTGCCGGGGTAAGATCAAAATACGCATAGCCGTCAAAGTTGTCTGCGCACTCCTCTAACGGGGTAGCAGGGGAAACTGTTGGTGACTGACTTGTTACAAGATTAAGAGTCGTATAACTAACACATCCTCCATTTGAAGCAGATTCTACCCTAACATAAACTGTTTGGTTTGCAGAAATACTTTGATAAGGCGAAGTTAAACTAGCTGTATCATTTTGAGCATCAGCCTGAGTAAAATGATATGTAATCGTATATCCGGTATTGCCTCCTGAAATAGCTGCATTATTGCTATCAAGGTCAAAAATTCCAAATCCGGGTGCACATACTTCCATAGGTTGTGGAGCTGTTACCTGAGGTATTGGACTAACATTGATTGTATCCTGGAAATTTATAGGAAAAACACAAAATGGCGCATTAGGATCAGTTACACTTATAATTGTGTAATTGGTATTGGAAGTAAGTGAAGGAAGCGTAATTGTAGCTCCTCCTGTAGCATCCAAAACTACATTCTGCGTTGCCGGGTTCCCTTGTATTGTATATTGAACAGAAGCATTAGCTGAACCATTTAATACTATTATCCCGTCCTGGTTTGCACAAATAGGAGAATTGGTCGAAGCTCCAACTGTAAGAGGTGTGCTAAGATTAACCGTAACAGAACCATTTAATGTCTGGCTACAGACTACAACTCCACTTGAATTTACAATACTCGCATCAATTAACGAATATGTTGTATTTGCAGATATGGTCTGAGGAAGAACAAAGTTTCCACCTGCATTTAATATCGCAGACTGAGGACTTCCTCCATTTATAGAATAATGGAAATTTGCATTAGGAGTACCACTAAATGTTATATTAAAACTTTGTCCCGGGCAAACTACTGACTGGGACGCTGAAACAGTAACATTAGGAACCGGATAAACCACCAAAGTAAAATCGGTAACAGTAAAACATCCACTTGAATTGTTTACTACTCTTGCAAAAATCTGTTGAGGGTTTGACGTATTAGAAATAATATTTCCTAAAGGCGACACACCATCGACAGCATCTGCATTAGTCGCATGGAATGTAATTGTATTATTTACCTGGTCAGCATTGATTTGTGGTCTTAAAGCCCCTAAATCAAAAATTCCAATGTTTGGAGTTGTACTGCATGTTCTTACTTCTCCAAGATCATTAGCTGTTGGAGGTGTAGGAAAAGCACCTGTACCGGTAGTAGCTGTACCTGTCCAGTTTATCTGAAAACCTCCACTTCCGGAAGGTCTGTCAATTGCTATATAATAACTTTGCCCGGCAGTTACATTTAACCAACGAACATAACCATTCCCATTAGCTCCGGGACCTGATTGTGTAATTGTAGTTGAACCATACATCCCTGTATGATTGTTAGAAAGACCCGCCGCAAGAGGATTAGTAGTACAACAACGTATTGGACTACCTAACGATCCACAAACTGCATTAGCAGGGAACACCCAAAAGTCATAATCTACAACCAATGAGGGGTCATCAGGTATCAAATCGAAACCTAATGTACCTGTCTGTACAATGTTAACTTTCAACCAAATTGAGTTACTCTCAAAGCCTCCGCAAGAAGAAATTTCCTGAGTATCTCCGGGGCCGGTAGCATTAGAAGAAAAACTTCCATTTCCACAAATAGTAATTGCGTCGGCACAATCATTTGGCTGGTTCTGACCTATTGCAACAAAGCAACTCAGCAAGAGCAAACCTAAAGCAAAAATCTTATTCATTTAGCATTTTTAATTAAAGCGGCAAAATTAGGCAGTCTTAAGAGACTACCTAATTTTTTCGCAGTTTATTTTTTGGATTTTACAATTACCCGCCCATAATAAACAGGCGGGATAATTGATGTAATCAAGCTACCTAATTTTGCCTGTTTATGTAAATCCAGCCGGTTGAGCTACTTCCATCAGTTTTTTCAATACTGTAGAAATAAGTTCCATCCGGTAGTTCATTATTATTAGTATCCTGACCATGCCATTGGTTTAAATAACCTGATCCATAATCAAATACTTTTTTACCATATCTATTAAAGATTGAAATTGTCTTCACTCCAAAACCTGACAGGTTTAGATTATCATTAAGTCCGTCACCGTTTGGAGATATTCCTCGTGGTATTTCGCACATAATACTTACAACTGTATAGCCAACCTCATTAGAGCAATCTCCAGAACTTACTGTAACCGTAAAATTCAATGGTACTTCTAAAGATTCCATAACTGCATATTCAGTTACATTAAACTCTGCATTATTACTTACAGTTGCCCCATTTTCGTTTTTCCAGGTATAATTTACTGTTGAAGGGTCAAAAGAAGCATTAACAGGAACGACTGACAACCATGTATTATTGTTTCTGCATTCTTGCGATACCGTTGCTTCAAGATTACCAGCTACAATAACTGTTGCTGAGCCACTTCCTCCTGTATTACATGTAGCCTGGTTAGCATTTACAGTATATGTTATCACATAAGTTCCAGGATTACTGTTTACAACATCAATTTCTCCTGTTGAAGGATCAAGTATCAAACCTGATGTCGAACTAAATATTCCTCCTGTAGTAAAGCCTGCTCCTAGTTCCGGCAGCGTATTGCTACTTTCAAAACAATATACATCCTCATAAGTAAACGCTGTTACAGGTACTATTCCCTGAACAAGTTCGACTGAAGTTGTAAACGTTCCTCCATCAGTACATAAAACTGCATCTACAGGTAATATGTAAAGAATATCATGCATTCCCGGCGTTGCCGTAGTAAGATCTATTACACCAGTTGTTGCATCTACTGAAACAGTTGTTGAACTGAATACCCCACCTATTGTAAACGAATCAGCAAGAACTGGCACTAATTCATTTCCAGAGTTGATACATGCAGGATTTTCATAACTAAATATTACCACAGGCGAAGCTAAAGCATTAATTACAATAGTAACAGTAGTACTTCCTGCTTCAACACAGTCAGCTTCTAAAACAGTATATGTCACATCATAACTACCTGCTACTGCAGATGTCAAATCTATCTCTCCCGTAAGCGGGTCAATAAATAAACCTCCAGTTGCACTGAATGAACCTCCTACATAGAAGTTAGTATCTAATGTAGGTGTAGGATTCGTTTCGGCAATACAATACTCTGTCGCATAAGTAAACCCTGTTACCGGAACTGTAGGCTGAACAAGTGTAATCTGGAATGTTGAAGTACCTCCATTAGCACACCCCGAAAGACTAAGGTCTTCTAATATAGTATAAGTAACATCGTGTGTTCCTGCTGTAGCAGTAGATAAATCTATTTCACCTGTTAAAGCATCGACAGCAAGTGTTGTTGAAGCAAATGTTCCTACTGCAGTAAAGCCTGTAGCAGTTACCGGCAGTAATGCAGCAACATTGTTAAGACATACATTGTTTGGATATGTAAAATCAACAACCGGTGTAAATGCTTCATTTATAGTTATTGTAACACTATTTGTTCCCGGGTTGATACAATCAACAGCAGCCACATCATAAGTCACATTATAAGTACCGGCAGTACTTCCTGAAAGATCAATTGCTCCTGTAATTGCATCTATAGAAAGTCCTGCAGGCGTAGCAGTAAATGTTCCATTTTGAGCAAAATCAGCATCAAGTGTAATTACCGGATCAGCGGCAATTGAGCAATAAGTTGTAGCATCATAAGTAAATCCAACCACCGGGTTAGTCTTATTATTCACGTTTACATCAATCTGTGCCCTTACCCCTTCACATCCTGTAACGTCTACATAAGCAACATAATAAGAAGTAGTGCCCACAGTCGTTGTATTAGGTGTTGGAGCTGTTGCAAGTGCAGTTCCTCCTGCAGCAACATCATACCAGGCAAGTGTATAGCCCGTAAGTTCAGTAGCAGTAAGAGGAGTCGCTACAGCATCAATACAATATTCTACCGGAGTAGTAACTGCAGGAATTTCGTCATTAGCCACTTTGTTTATCACGATGGTCTCTTCACAGTAACGTGTTTTCCATGTGAATGTATAATCACCTGAAAGAACAAAACCTGAAATTGTAGTTGTAGCAGCATTTGGTGTACCAAACACAACTTCCGAAGGGTTATTCTCATCGGCTATCCACTGCCCTACTCCACGTGCACTTACTGAAGTATCATTAATACCACAAGCAAGTGAATGAGGCTGTGTAAGTATTTCATTGTTAGCCTTAATACTTACTGCATCAAGTACGTTTCCAATACCATTATTTTTGGCTCTGAACATAATTCTTGTCGTTGTCTGACCAACAGGTATATCATAAACACCTGTATGTACTGTCCATCCTGAAGTACTTGGATTATCTTCAAGTAACACAAATGGACCGGCTGTAGGCCCCATGAACATCTGAACCGCATTGTTTTGGCTTCTTGCCGCCTGAGCATAGCTATAAGTAAGCTGTGTGATTTCAGAAGTATTGAAATCCTGGTACATACCTTCAATATTTACCATATCAGCAGGATCATAAACATTTGATGAATTTGCCAACAATTGTGTAAGTTGTCCTCCCTCATAAGGGGTTACACCTGATGTTGCAGAAGCATCCTGAAAATAAATAGAATGATATAAAGCATCAGTACCTGCAATTTTATTTCGCCATCCCGGAACAACCTGCTCCCTATACATACTACCTACTCCAAATCCTACCTCCGGAGTTTCAAAACTACTATTAGCAAGACCTATTGCACAAGGATCAGCAGGAGTTTTAACACACACATCAAATGTATAAGCCCTGGTGTTTGCAACAGGAACCGAATTATCAATTCCATTGTTGTTTAAAGTAAGTCTTACTTTATAAGTATCACCCACAATAGTCGCCGCAGAATAGGCTGCAGTTATTGTATTTACATTACTACAAGCCATTTCTTCCATAACAGAACCATTTACATGATATAATGTCATTGTAATATATGGCTGCTGAGGATTCCCTGTAGAGATATAATAATCACCCGAGAAATTATTAAGCTCCACTATATGAGCTGTTGATGTAGCCTGAAACTGATACCAAATATCTCCGTGGTTAACACCTGTACACGTCATTGGATCTGTCGAAGGAGTAGCTCCATAGAAAGTAGCATTAGCTGAAGAAACTTCGCAAACATCTCCTGTATTAACCGGAACAGTTACAGCTTTTGCAGCAGAATCATTTCTTACAAACTTCTTAGGACCTGACCAGAAACTCTTATCTGCAGTACCACAAACGGCTCTTACAAAGAATTCATAACTACCATTTTCAGGTACATTAAAGTCAGAAGCCAATGGAGTATAAGAATTTGTTGTTACAAGTGTACCTGACTGTGGTAATGTACCATTGTTAAGTGGTTGTATAAAAACTTCCCATTGAGTTTCTGTACCTCCAGCTGTCCATGAAAGCACACCATCGTTAACAGTCAATGCTGTTGGATTAGGACATGTAACAGGGCTGCAAGAAGCAAATCCTGTATATACAACATCATTCATTGACTGAGACAGGTTAGTGCTTGTCCAAATTGTTGTAGTACCCTGCATAATGGTTAGATAAGCACCCGCATACTGAGACTGTACCGTACCAATAGCATCCCATAATAATGAATACTCAACACCATCGCATAGAAAAGCTGTATAAGTTTGAGATGCACCCGCCGGAGATGAACTTGATAATGTAAATGACTGTGTTACCACACCATTTTGAATAAGCTGTATCTCTCCTGAAATACCACCTGCATTAACATTCCCTAAGGTGAAAGTATATTCACATGCTGTATCAATAGGACAAAGCGTTGTAAAGGTAAGAGGGCCAACCCAAGGGCTGTCTTCTGTTGCACAAGCAGCTCTTACGTAGTAATCATACATAGTTGCAGCGGTTAATCCTGATTTGGTATATGGATTTGCTGTAACTGTTGTAAGGTAAGCCGGGTTACCATCTCCTACCGGAGCAGCAAGCCCCGAAGGCTGAACATAAACATCCCAAGAGGTTTCAGTACCTGTAGCATCCCATTTTAATTGTACCTGTGTATCAGTAAGATTTTGTATTGTTAGATTTGTAGGTTGTGAACACACCGGAATGTTTTCTATTACAACTTTGTCAATTACAACAATCTGACCTCTATAATTCCATGGATTTGCCGGTTTTTGAGGTATATGCCATGCAATATTGATATTACCCGTTACTCCGGCAGGAAGATTGATAATCTTCTCTTTCCATTCTGTATTTGTAAGCGGTGCATCATTATCAGTTGTATAGAGCATTGTTGTAAAATTTGCCGGCTCTACTCCGGTAGTTGACAACATTACTTCAAGATCATCACTAAAAAATGAATCATTTACCCTATAGTAATATTTAAGGCGCTGCCCGGCGGTAATAGTAATTGTCGGAGAAATTAACCAGTCGTTATTATCACCGTTAGTTCCTGTAAATACTGCTGCTGCATGAGCACCTTCATAAGGATTTGTAGTTGAATTCGTTCCCCATTTGTAAGCATCTGTATTATCGTTGCGTATTAACCAGCATTGCTCTGTTGTTGAGTCAGGGTTAAATGTCTCTATAAACGGAGCTGCTATAGGCATACATAATGTTTTAAACGTAACAGGACCTATCCAGTTACTTTGGTCAGTACTGTTACAATATGCTCTTAGATAAACTTCATACTGAGTGTCAGGAAGTAAATTTGCCGGAGTTGTAAATTCCGGATCAGTAGTAACCATTGTACCTGTAGAAGGTATTCCGGAACCTTGCGGTTGTACCGCTATCTGCCATTGTGTTTCAATAAAACCTTTAGTCCATGTAAAATGAGCATTGTTAGTTGTAATGTTAGAAACAACAATTGTTGATGGATCAGGACAAGCAGGAGCTTCATCTACCCTCACATCATCAATATATAAATTGGCGGTACCCGGAGGTGTAACCACATAACTTGGTGGTACCCTGAATGCAATATACACCGGCCCGTTGGCATTAATATAAAGGGTTTTCTCTACATAATCAACATTCGTAGTTTCTGTCAATGCAGAAATAACAGTAAAACTTGAAGGATTAGTATCCGTGGTAGACATTAAGATTTCCAGTCCATTCCTTGGTGTAGAATGGAATACGCTGGTTACCGATTTATATTTAAACTTAAGCTCTTTTGTGCCTATAACATTAATTGCAGGTGTTATAAGCCAGTCATTATAAGACGTAGGGGCATTGAATGCAGGTCTAATCAACTGTGCCTCTGTTGCTCCCATTGTAAAAGTAGAGCCTCCATTAACATCGGTAATAGTCCAGCAGAATTTATGAGAATTTGCAGCATCTCCATTATTGAAATTCTCTACAAAAGGAACATTAAATACCGTACATAATGTATTGAATGTTACAGGACCTATCCAGTTACTTTTTTGAGTAGAAGAACAGTATGCACGTACATAATATTCATAAGCAGTAGATGGATTTACAGTAGCTGTGTAGGGATTAGAATTTACTAATATTCCATCAACTGTAGGAACACCTGAACCAGCCGGCTGAATAGCCACTTCCCATTGCGTCTCAGTATCACCTGCTACCCAGGCTAATTGTGCCGTAGTAGTGGTAACATTGCTTACTGTTGGAGTTAACGGATCAGGACAAGCAGGTTTATCTTCAATAAATACATCGTCAATAGAAATCCTTGTCGCAGTATTTCCTGTGCCCGGAGTTACAATAAAGGCAATATTAACAGGGCCTGTTATTGATGTAGGAATATTTATAATTCTTTCTTGAAATGCCGTCATTGAAGCAAAAGACGTTTCCGGCATAAGTACAGTTGTAAAGTTATCTACTCCTACCCCTGTCGTAGAGATTTTAATAGAATATTTTACATTACCATTTACAGCCTGATGCTTATATCGTAACCTTTTCTGGACACCCGTAAAATTTACCTGAGGAGTAACAAAATAATCATTATTGTAATTTTGGTTACTATTTACTGCAATAGTAGCATAAGACGAAAGGTAAGTCCATATCAAACCATCATTATTTACATCTATAGCTGTCCAGCATGCTGCCGGTACCGTTGCTGATGTTCCTGTAAAATTCTGTGAATATGGTGTAGGGAACATTGTACATTGCGTAGTGAATTTGTATGCAGTACTCCAAGCTCCCGGAGTTCCGCCACATACCGAACGAACATACAAATCATATGATGTACCTGCTGCTAAACCTGTATTAATAAGATTATCAATGTTTGTAGTTGTTGGTGTACCTGTCGAAGCTCCTGTTGGCGCAGCAGAACCCGCCGTCTGAACCCTGTATTCCCATACCGTAGATAAATTACCTACATTATCCCATGAGAACTTAACACTGGTTTGCTGTAAATCTTTAAACGTAAATAAAGAAGGAGGTGCACACGGAGCGGTATTAATCTTTAACGTAAATGCCATACTCGCAGTTGGTGTCAATTGAGAAGACATCACTACAAGATACGTTTTACCTGCCTCAACATAAATGTTAGGAATGGTTTTAGTTACATTAGCTGCAGAACCATTAGTCCCGCCAAGACAAGAAACCCCTACATTAGCACAACCTTCATATACCATAACAGCCCAAATATTATTAGGCCCGGTTGAAACATTGCTAACATTTAAAATACCGTTTTGAGGAGCTGTATACGAAAAAAATGCCTTAGCCCCATTCAGATAATTTTGAGTAATTGCCGGCGAAAGGCAGTTTGAGCCCTGTGTAGTATAACTAACAGTACTGTTTTGAAATGTATTCAGGTTTCCTGAATATGTATAAGGGGCACCTGTGGCAGGCACTATTATAGGATATGCACAAGAAGATCCCGTTGCAAACGTACTAAAATTATATGCCGTCCATCCACTAACAGACTGCGAGCATATCGTTTTGATATAAGCAACATAATTTGTACTTGCTGTTAATGGTCCCGCTGAATAGGTTGTTCCTGTTACAGGGATACCAATCGATGAAGCGCCGGGTGCGGGTACAGCTGATGGCTGAACAATTATTTGAAATTGTGTAGCTGTAGGATGTGTCCAGTTTATTGTAGCTGACGCGTTTGTTACCGCTGTCGCCGATATTGTACTGGCTACAACCGCATCACAGACCTGAGCTGTTTGCAGGCTCACATTATCTATAAACCATGTATCAGCGTTTGGAGTTGCAGCATTTTGATTGTTTACTAAAACAAATGCTACATAAATATTAAGCCCAGGAGCAATACTTCCGGGAATGGTTACCACTTTTTCTTCGTAAGTGTTACCATTACTCAATTGCGCTTCCGTATACGAAGCAAGTACCGTGGTAAAACTGCTGATGTCTGTCTGGCTCGCAGTAGACACCCTCACCTCATAAACATTCCCAAAATCAGTTGTGCTGGATTGTTTTGTAAAAAATCGCAGCTCACCATTGGTGGGCACTGTAATCTGAGGAGTTACAAGAAAATACCTGGCAGTATTACCATTGCCAATATTTTCCGCAGATGGATCGATAAAAGCAGCACCAGCACTGCCTAAGTAACCATCAGTAGAAATAGTCCATGGAGTTGTGCCAACACCGTTGTTGGTTTGCGCCCATGTTGCCGGCATGCCACTGTCAAAATTTTGTGTAGCAAGCTGTGCAAATCCTGAAGTTGAAATGAAACCCAAACAAATAATCAGTAATAAGCATCTGAAAGTTTTGCCTGAATTCCAAAAACGACTTACACCTGAAAAAAAATCAGGTGGTGATTCAAATAGTTTTTGATTCATAGTTTAATAACGTTTTTGTTAGTTTAGCTAAAACAAATCTTGCTATAATATTCTTAATATACTAATAATATGCTTTTGCAATTCGGTAATTTCAAAACCATAATAAAGTTACAAATAATTAATAACAAGCACTTTACAAAACAAAAAACATTATCATAATGCAATCAGACAAAACGCCAAAAAAGCAAGACATAAATCAAAATAATTGTTAAAACTAAATGGAAACTAAAAAAATGACTCTTTGAATGAATCGAATTTTTCTTATAAAAAATCTCAGTTTAAAGATTGTTTTCTTAGGGTATCCTTAATTCTTTTAACCTCTAGTTTTAGAGTTTCAGATGATTTTCTATTTCGTTTGAGATACGAGAAAAGCAGGTAAGACAAAAAGAAAAATAATAAAATTTCAAGCCCAATCATGATATTATACCTTATCTGCATTGCACTCAATCTTTCTCTATTAAGTGTTGTAAATTCTTCAATAGCATCGCCGGTAGATTCTCTTTCAGAAGAGCGTATTAATCCCTGATTCTTTAAAAATAACTGATTGTATTTTTGGTATTCTATCCAATTACCAACCTGTTTGTAATTATTAGCCAGATTAATATAAATCCCTCTGTTCAATATAAGATCACCAACATTTTTAGATATCTCGGAAGCTTCCAGAAGCACCTCTATGGCTTTTTGATGATTTCCCTGATTATTATAAACTTCTGCGAGCCCTTTAAGCGCAAAAGCTTTTAAACTTTTAGCGTTTACATGGTCTGCATATTTTACCGCCTCATCAAAATTCTCGATTGCCTTGCCATAATCTTCCAGAGCAATATAACAATTACCTTTATTATAGTATGTTATACTCATATTAGGATACGTTGAGAGCTCAGAAAAACTTTTAAATTTTTCTATTGCTTTATCAAAATAACCTATTGCAATATCACAATTCAACTGCTCTTTATAGATCATTCCCCTTACGGCATAATTATTACCTCTTGTAAGGTTAAATTTTTTATCATCATACTTTAGCAACAAAAGTTTATCACATTCGTCAAGGCATTCTATTGCCTTATCATATACTTTCATTTGCTGGTAACGCACTGCATTTCTGCTCAATACAATAATCTGTAAATCTGTATTATTACTTTTTTTTAGGAGTTCATTTGCTATTTTAAAATATTGTAACGATTTCTCGTAATCTCTTTTAGAAGAATAGGCGTCAGAAATCAATAAAAGAGCTTCTATTTTTTCTGCAAGAGAACTTTCTTTGCTATTATACAATGAATCACCCAGTTTAATAACATACTCAGGCTTTTCATAAATATTCATTTTAGCTTTGGCAAATAAACTGTCGGTTTCAGGACTCCTTTGAGAGAAAGCATGTAAAGTACCCAATAGGGTAAACATCATTATTACAATTTTTCTGTAACCTGTTTGTGACATATTTATGCTTTTTTCTCTGTGACTTCCTTACCAATCAAATCTATAAAAACAGTTGGAGCTATTCCCGTAATCGTTTTGAATACAGTAGCAAAACTACTATGTGAGGAAAAACCCGATTCCTCTGCAAGATAACTTATCTTATAATTTAGATATTCAGGTTCATTCTTCAGCTTTTCAATGATGTAATTTATCCTTAACTTATTGATATAAGCATTAAAATTATCATTGTAATGCTTATTAATTATCTCCGAAAGGTATTTTGTATTTACATCAAGTTGTGCCGCTAACGTGGCCAACGACATATCTTTATTTATATACTTCGTTGATGCTTCAAATTTTTTCAGTTTGGCCAGGATAACATTCTCAGTTTCTGTAGAAATAGTAATTCTTTTATTAACCTCCTTCTTACCTGAATCTGATTGAATCAGCAATTTATTACTCACTTCAAGATATCCTATTATTTCCTTTAGCTGTCTTCTTTTAGACCTGTTTATCCTGTAAATCACAACACCAGCCAAAGCAAGTGACAAAATCAATATAAGGCCTGCATAAGTAATAAATTTTAGTCTGGATTCTTCCTGCGTAAAAGTAATATCCTGCTCTTTGTTTAAAAGGCTGTATATGGTATTAACAGCTTCATTTTCCATATTAATGTTTAGATCATTAATAGTAAGAAAACTGCTAAAATATTTTTGATGATCAATTTTATGATCCATTGCGAGACAACACTCTGCAAGCTGATAGGTTACAATTTCTTTTAGAAGCGGATTGTTAAGCCTTTCAATCTTTTGTAAAGCAAGGAGTTGTACATCTAATGCCTTTTTGTATTCTTTTTGGGCAAAATACATCTGACCGGTCCCCAATAAAACCTTAATCTCGAAAACAGTATTTGGCTTTCGTTGTTTTTTATAAAAATCAAATGCCTGTTTAAAATAACTCCCGCTTTCAGTAGCTCTGCCTAAATAATTTAAAACAGTACCTTTTATAAGCATCAAATTAGCGCTACAGCTGTAAGCATCAGTAATATTTTTATTATCAGATTCTGCTTTGTCAATTAACTTCAACGAAGCATTGTAATTCTTTTGAAGCAATAAAGCTTCTGCTCTTTCCAACTCACTTCTTACACTAACCGAGCGTATATAATCATTATTATTTATACTTGAGAGTCTTTCGGAAACATCATTCAGATATATTTCCATCTGGCCATATAACTGAAGTTTACGGCATAAGTCAGCTTTAACAAAATCAACTTCAATAGTAAGAGAATCACTTATTTTTTTATTGCTGCCGGCCTCAAAAATATAAGTAGTTGATTTTTGAAGATCGCCCTTTGCCTTATAACTATTTGCAAGCAAAAGATTTAGTAGTGCTTTATTACTTTCTGAAAAATCTTTTTTAAGTAAATGGTTTGCTATTTTAATCGTTTCATCCGGATCAGAAAAAACCAGTTCATTGGCTTTTATGAGCAATAGCCTTTCTTCAGTACTTTCCTGCGAAAAAGCCTGAATGCCAAATAGCATCATAAAAAAACAGTGAAATATATTTATAGGCCCTTTAATAAGCCTTAGATAGAGTTTCTTCATATATCGAATTGGGGCAATCAAATAAAAGTCAAAAAACTAATATTCTTTTCACAAAGATAACTACAATTAAAATTGAATTCTTAAAATTAAAACATTATTGCAGCATTCAAATTGTGAAACAAATATCAAATTTCAAAGATTTTTGATTTCATTTAACTTCATAAACGAATAACGGGGCTAAAAGCCCCGTTATTACAAACATTAAACAATTTTCATAAGAAAGTCATTTACCCAATTCTTAATTAGCGATCTGCTTGAATTTTACAGCCGTACCGCCACCTGCAGCAAGATTCAGTTCTAAAGCTGTTTTACTGTCAACTTTTTTAGAACTAATACTCACAGGATAAGGATTCGATTTGTAATCAGCTCCTGCACCATCTGCATATATTTCAGCCATGTAAGTTTTACCTGGCTCTAAAAAGTCTAAAGCCAGAGTTAATTTTCGGCTATCTTTATTCGTTATAGCTCCCACATACCAGTCGTTACCTTTCCAGTCTTTACGCGCCATAACTACATAATCACCAATTTTAGCATCCGGCACTTTAGTTTCCGACCAAATACAAGGTACCTGCTTAATAAATTCAAATTCCGGTTTACCTTCATAGTTTTCAGGTAAATCAGAAGCCATTTGCAATGGGCTGAACATGATAACATATAGAGCAAGCTGTTTAGCAACCGTAGACTGTACTTTTGCTCCTGACGGTGTTTTGTAACTAAAATCAAAGGTTCCCGGAGTAAAGTCCATTGGACCTGCCAGCATTCTGGTAAAAGGCATAATAGTAGTATGCTCGGGAGTATTTCCTCCATCAGCCGACCATGCATCATATTCCTGACCTCTACCACCTTCCTGAGCCATCAGGTTCGGGTAGGTACGTTGTAATCCAGTACCTTTTACAGGCTCGTGATTATCTATCATAATGTGGTATTTAGCCGCAGTCTCAATTACTTTCCTGTAATGACGCACTCCATACTGGCTATCGTGCCATTCCTTTTTGTCAAGGTACTTGTTAACGTATCCTGTTTTAACGCAATTCACACCATACCTGTTATACATTTTAAAAGCCTCTTCCATCTGGCTTTCATAATGCTTTGTAGCACCTGCGGTTTCATGGTGGCCTATTAGGCGTACATTTTTAGAAGCTCCATAACGGGTAATCTCTTCTATATCAAAATCCGGATATGGCTTTAAAAAACTAAATGTACTTCCATCAGCCGTCCAGTCCCCGTCCCAGCCATAATTCCATCCTTCCACAAGAACACCATCAAGCTTATGTTTTGCAGCAAAGTCTATGTAATCCTTCGTAATTTTTGTAGTTGCACCATGCTTTGCTCCCTGCCCCCATGTATAATGATCTAAATGGATTCCCCACCATACACCAATATATTTTGATGGCTCTATCCATGACGTATCCTTAATTTTTGATGGTTCATTTAGATTAAGCGTAAGTGTGGAGGTTACTAAATCTCCCGGTTTAGTTCCTACCATAATTGTTCTCCATGGCGTATTAAATGGAGTTTCAGCATATACCTTTACCCCATCTGCCCAAGGCACAAGTTCGCTTTTATACTGATTGCCTTTGGTTTTAAGCAATGTCATTGAAGCAAAATCAGTAAGATCTGCCTCATGAATAGCAACATAAAGCTTATTTTTCATTTCAAAAGTAGCCGGAGTATTAATAGTATCGGTTTTACTCATGGCTGTTTTTCTGTAAAAGCTCTCATAGTAGCTGTTCTCACGGTGTACAGGTATCCACCAAACATCATTGTCATCTGCAAAAGTAAACTGGGTTACCTCGTTAGCTATCTTAACCTTCCCAAGCTTAGGCTGTTTAGGAAAATGATACCTGAATCCAACCCCATCATCAAAAACCCTGAAAATAACATCAACCAGCCTTTGATCACCCTTTTCTTCTTTCAGGTGAACAATAAGTTCATTGTGGTTGTCTTTTACTTTTTTAAATTCTCCCCAGGGCTGCTCCCAAGTTTGATTAACAGAATGTTCTTCGGTAGTAACAACCTTAAAACCTTCAGTCATTTTGCTCAATTCCTGAAATTCAAACCCCATTAAAGATGGTTCGATTACCGATTTTCCATTTGCAGAAAAACTATATTGAGGCTGTCCTGATTTAGTCAGGCTAAAAACCAGTTCATTCGTTTTACCCGGTGATTTTACCGTATATTTTTTTTGGGCATTACACGACAACGAGACAAAGACAAAGGCTGCCAGGCAATACTTATAAATTGTATTTTTCATTATTTAATTTTAGTTAATTATAACTATTCTATTTCGTTTAATATTTGTACTGCTTTATCAGGCTGCATTGAAACAAAATAACCAAAAGCTTTATTCAGCTTGTTCTGAACAACTGAATTTCCTTTGTATTGTTTTCTAAGATTATAAAGTTTACTGATTTCGCTAAATCCAACATTTGCGTTTTGTACACCCGCAAAGGCCTTGATTTTTTCTACATAAGTATAACCAAACTCAACAGTAGGCTCTATCATGGTACCTTCGCCGAAATCGTTCCATGTTATCAACTGAAGATAATCAACATTAGCGTTTTGAGCCATAGATAATGTAGCATCAAGCGTAGCTCCATTGTTATGATCTATCGTCCAGCCAATAGCATCTCCGCCACCTCCCTGCTGATAATAATCGTTAAACCCCGGATAAGCGCTACCAATAGCTACTCCCAGAGTTGGCATCCTGTTAGCATAAAAATTACTTATATGAGAATTATCCTGGTAAACCCATGAATATTCGCCCGAAGCATTATCCCCGGCATCAGCCGATTCATACCATAAGGTTAAAAAAGTAGGCTTCGGGTTAAATCCGCTCAAAGCATTAGTCCAATCTGAAGGCTGTGTAAGCGTTATTGGCCCAAAGCACAACAACAAAGGTTTATCGTTGATTTTTATATAATTAGCGTCGTTAAAATAGTTATTCTGCAAATAGCTGAAATCGGTCTTAGCAGCACTAACTATCGTAGGTGCAAGCCCTGCATCAACAATATTGGTTAAAAACCTGTCTTCATAAACTATTGCATATTCCAGTCCAACTTTATCAAGCATTGCTATAAGCTGCTCGGCATTTTCTTTGTTGATCCTGTAATCATTTAAATTATAAGTACCATACCAGTCAATAAGAACACCATCAATTCCTGCATATTTCATCATTAACAAGTGGTTTTCTATTACTGCTGCATCCCCCGAGTGATATGGCCCAATTAGAGGATAATAATGAGATGCAATCTCTCTTCTTCCGTTAGCATCAATTATATCGGGGTTTTTATTCCCCATTTTCCAGTGATAACCCCACTGCTGGTCTGCACTACTTTCTTTGGTTTCAAACCAAGGCATGTAATGCATATATATTTTAGTATCGTTCGTTTTGGAAACAGCAACCGGATCTAAATTCTCAGTTGGTGCTGTATCGCCAGGCTTATCGTCCTTACTGCAGCTTAATGCTACGGTAATGCTCATAAAACCGACAAGTAAAAATGTTGTGTATTTTTTCATAGATGTTTTGTATATGGAAAAATGCCAGCCCTTCTGTGACTAACCCAAACACAGAAGAGCGGCATTTAAAAAATCTAATAACCTGTATTTTGTACAAGGTTGGCATTGGTATCCATCACCGCTTTAGGAATTGGGAAAATACCTCTGTATTCAGGTGTAGTTCCTTTTTCCCACCATGGTTGGAAATAAGTTCCAAATCTGATATTATCAGTTCTTCTTCTTCCTTCAAAAATAAACTCACGAAGAAGTTCCTTATCAATAAAGTTTAGATCTATCGTTGCAGGCATTTCTGTACCGGCACGGTCCGTAATTTGCTGTACAAACGGAGCAGCAAGTCCAGGCTGACCAAGTCGAACATAACATTCCGCCTGCATCATTAAAATTTCAGCGTAACGGATTACAACCAAATCATGGTCACGCTCCCATTGTTCACCTGCTTTCATTTCATATTTAGCAAGTCTTACACCTTCGTTTTGTTTCGCGTTTGTAAAGTCAACAATATCCTCTGTGTAAGTAAGTGGTAAACCACTATCCATAAGAAGAACAGATCCTGTTGCAAGGTTTATCTGATCACCCTCCAGCATTGCTTTCTTTCTCTTATCAACATCTTCAAAAGAAGAATAAACTCCCGGTTCTGCACTCATCCCATTTGCGCTCCAAGGGTAATCTCCCGTTGCCGAAATAGTAAATCTATGCAGATAATGACAGCTCATTGAGTTCATATAGTTACCTACAGTTCCTGCTTTTTGGTCATAAGGAATTGCAAAAATAATTTCCGGAGATGTTTGGTTATTCGTAAGGAAACTTGCAAAATAATCAGGTGTTAATGTATAACCTGATATATTCTGACACATATTAATACAGTCCTGCCAACGTGCTGTTCCAACAAAAGCTTCAGAGTTAAGATATAATCTTGCCAATAAAGCATAAGCAACATTTTTAGTGAACTTAGAATATACCACGTTTGATTTAAGATATGGTAATGCATTCAGTAATTCCGATTCAACAAAGTTATATACTTCCTGACGGCTAGAGTTTGAAGGAAGTCCGGTATCTTCAAAGTTGGTCACGATTGGCACGTTTCCAAACATATCCAACAGCATATAATAGTAATATGCCCTTATCGATTTTAGTTCGGCATAAATAGGAGCTTTAGCCTCATCTGTTAACCCAGCTTTATCTACCTGATATATGATAGCATTTACTTTGGCAATACCTGCATAACAATACCTCCACGCAGATAGTATCGCTCCATTTTCAGGATCCCATTGGTGGCGCTGTAATTGCTGATAACGGCCTCCGTCATACCAGTCAGTTCCCCTTGTAGGTATTACTGCTTCGTCTGAAGCAACCTCGTTAAGGAAAAATACATATTCACTTCCCGGAAACGAGTTTGAAATCGCATCACTAAAACCTCTCAGTGAAGAATATGCACCACCAACAAGCGCTTCAATTTCTGTTGGAGTCTTTCCAAATTCGTCATCGGGTATTCTGTCATACAGTTCTTCATCAAGATTGGTACAAGATAAAGTAAAGAGCGAGCTAAAAAATACCGCTGCTATTATTTTGACTTTCATTTGATATATTTTATAGTTTATCTATTCTGTTAGTTGGCAAGCGTAAAGTTCAATCCAAAAGTGATTGTTCTTGGTCTTGGATAGTTGTTAAACCTGTCAATTCCCGGATTATCAAGTCCGCTGAAATTAACTTCAGGATCTACTCCTTTGTAATTAGTAAATACTGCAAGATTTTGTCCTGTAACATATAATCTTAGTTTAGAGGTCGATTTCATTGGTACAGTATAACCTAAAGTAACAGTTTGTAATCTGAAGAATGAACCATCTTCAATCCAATAGCTTGAATACTGTGGTGAAGATTTGATACCACTTGTAAGGTAATCGTCAGTTACATTGTATGACGGAAGTCTGTTAGGATCATTAAGCATCATATCTGTTGCGTTAAGTACATCCTGACCAAACATTCCATATCCTGTAAAGCCAAAATCAAAGTCTTTATACGTGAAGTTCATTCCTAAACCTAAACTAAAATCAGGCTGCGCATTACCAATTTCCTGGTCTTCGTCTCCTACAATTATGTTTCCGTTTTCATCAAGCCCTTCGCTCTTAGGCCCCCAGAAAGTTCCAACAGGGTAACCCTCTTTAATGATTTGAGAGAATTGGTTAGACATTCCTGAAAGTCCGTGTAAAGAACCGCTGTAAATAACATCCGTTTTATAGGTCTGGTTAGAAAGTCTTTCAATTTTCTGCTTGTTTTTAGCAAAATTAAAGTTGGCATCCCAGGTAAAGTTCTCTTTCTGAATAATGTTTGCATTCAGCGTTAGCTCGATACCTTTGTTCGAAAGGTCTCCAACATTGGCAAGCATTGTACCTACTAAATAAGGAGGCTGCGGTACCTGATACGTATATAAAAGATCGTTTGTTTCTTTGTTATACCATTCGAATGTACCGGTAATTCTGTTGAATAAACTGAAATCAACACCTATGTTGGTTTGTTTTGTAGACTCCCATTTAAGATCCGGGTTAGGGTTTTGCACAGGAGAGTAAGCAAGGCTCCAATTTCCTGTAGCAGGATCGTAATAGCTATCACGTCCAACACCAAGAATAGAAAGCGATTTATACTCACCAATACCGTCCTGGTTACCTGTAACTCCATAACCTCCCCTAATTTTTAAGTTTGTCAGCCAGTTTCCTGAAGACTGCATAAATTCTTCTCCAGTAATTCTCCATGCCGCAGACACTGATGGGAAAGTACCCCATTTGTTGTTTGCACCAAAACGGCTTGAACCATCCCTTCTTACTGTACCGGTAATCATATACTTGCTGTCAAAAGAGTAGTTAGCCCTTCCGTAGAATGAAACAAGATCAGACTCTCCTTTATAAGAATAAACATCTCCTAAACGATAGTTGTAACCGGCACCTAAATTATTATAGCTGAAAAGATCGGTAACAAAACCACTTCTCTGAGCTCCAAAACCTTTGTAAATATTGTTGTAGTAAGAATAACCACCGGTAGCGTTAACATTATGCTTTCCAAAAGTTCTGGCATAAGTTAGGTAAGCTTCTATCTGAGCATTAGTATACTCTCCGTATGTTTTTTGTGCATATCCGTTCTCTGTTCTTCCTTCCATAACTGCATAGCTGGGCTTGTATGTATCACCCTGTGTAGCATTGTGCTCCAAAGAAAGGTTAACTGTAGCGGTAAAATCATTTAAAAATTTAGCTTCAGTTTTAAAGTAACCTAGCACCCTGTGTCTTTCACTGTCAGCAGTTCTGTTGTTCATAATCTCAACAGGGTTTTCGTTAAGTGTTCCACCTACTTCAGTGTAGTTGCCATTAGCATCTCTTACAGGAATTGTAGGATTCAGGTTGAAAGCTCTTTCAAAAATCCTGTAGTCAAGCGGATGCCATTTATCGATATTAGCAAAAATACCTGTATCAAATTTCAGAGCTTTATTTGCAGAGTACTGATATCCTGAAACATTAGCACTTAAACGCTCAAGTCCTGTAGTTTTTATTACACCCTCATTATTCAGGTATAATAGTGAAGAACGAAAACCACTCATTTCAGTACCTGAAGAGATACTTATGGTGTGCGATTGTGTAAAGGCTGTTTGTTGCAGCTCTTTTTGCCAGTTAGTGTTTCCACCATAATCTACAGCATCAGCAAGATTGTTCTCTCTTACATATCCTCTCCACTGATCTGCTGAAAGTAAATCAAGGTTATTTGATGCCTGGCTTATACCGGTATATCCGCTATAAACAAAGCTTGTTCCTTTAGTACCACTTTTAGTAGTAATGATGATTACACCATTAGCTCCTCTCGAACCATAAATAGCCGTCGCAGAAGCATCCTTAAGTACATCAACCGATTTGATATCTGAAGGCTGAACAATGTTTATATCAACACCGGCCACACCATCTACAACAATTAAGGGATTATTACTTGCTGTTAGCGAAGTTCCACCCCTTAATCTTAAAGTAGCGCCGCTACTTGGATCACCTGTACTTTGTGATACAGTAAGACCCGCAACTTTACCTTGTAAAGCCTGTTCGGTAGAAGTAATAACACCTTTTACAAGATCTTCCCCTTTTACTGTAGATATTGCACCTGTAAGATCAGATTTTTTCATGGTACCATAACCTATTGAAACTACCTCAACTCCCTGAAGCATAATAGCATCTTCTACTAAATGAATGTCAAGTGTTGATGCAGAAGCATCAACAACTACATTTTGCGAAGCAAACCCAACAGAAGATATTACCAGCGTGCTTCCAACATTTGCTTCAATAACAAATTTTCCATCTGCATCGGTAGCTACTGCATTAGTTGTTCCGGCCTCAAGAACGTTAACTCCCGGCAGCGGCACATTAGTATTATCATATATGATACCCGTAACTAGTCTTTTCCCCTGTGCAAATGCACCTACAGAAAGAAAAAGCATAAAAATTATAAGTACCAATGATGTTTTAGCCCAGTATTTATGCTGGACAGTATTTGTATTTGTACTGTTCATTAGAATTGGTTTTTGATTAGCTTATTAGTCCAGCGGTTTTAGTGGTATGTTAGTATCAGTAATTACCCTGCCGTTGTTGTCTACAACATTAACATGTATTTCTGTCACATTTACATTCTGAAGTTTTGTAACCAGATCAACAAAACCTTTAATTTCACTTACACCCCCTGAGAATTCTCCGGTAATTACTACATCTGCAGCAGTAATAGTATAAATAAGCTTATTAACGTTCGATTCATTGTTAGTTCTTATTATCCCTAAAAAGTCTCTTTTACTAATTTGTGTAGGGAAGAACATAAATTTAGGTGGCGGTGGCGGAATGTATTCAGCAGCGTTTATTACCTGATCCGGTGTAGTACCTGCCCAA
This sequence comes from Flavobacterium suzhouense, assembly GCF_042684765.1. Classification (NCBI taxonomy): domain Bacteria; kingdom Pseudomonadati; phylum Bacteroidota; class Flavobacteriia; order Flavobacteriales; family Flavobacteriaceae; genus Flavobacterium; species Flavobacterium suzhouense. The sequence continues at coordinate 21,508 of NZ_JBHUMD010000030.1, forward strand.
TCATCTTTAACCATAAGAAAAACAAGATTTTCCATTACATAGCCATCCGGAGCGTTGTAGTAAACAGAAGGAATAAGGTCCATCTTGTAAATACCTCCTCCAAGATTCTTAAGTTGGGTTTTTTCTACTATTTCAGGTAACCATGCCTGATATTCAACTTTTAAATCCCAGTTATTAAGTCCACTGTGAAAATGAACACTTGTTGCATCTTCAAATCCGGGCTGAAGATTAGCATTAAAAAGTATGCTTAGTCCTCCAGTCAATGTAGGTGCAGGCGGATAAGCCCTGATAAGTTCATTTGAAGTAGCGAAATCTGCAAACGGAGTGTAAGCAACATTTGAAACATCAGACTGCTTAGTACCGGTCTTGTCTTTTAGTCTAAACCAAAAACCGGCACTTGCAGCGATATCTTCAGCACTTTTAGAGAAATAAACAGTTGGAGTAAGTGTAAAACTCCAAACTTTATTTCCTTCATAATGAAGCTTTGCAAAATCTGATGAATTTTCCCAGTTACCTGCATCCGGCTCTGAAGGAGACCATATCCATAAATAAAGGTCCTCAGTTTCCGCAAACGTTGTAGCTGAAAGATCAAAAAACCAGGTTACTTCTTCGTCGTACTTATATATTACCGGGTACGACCAAATCTTAGTTGGTGCTCCGGCATTTTCCTGTGCCTGTATAAAGTTCGGAACCATTATAAAGGCAAGTAATAGTATATGTATAAATCTTTTCATTTTTACTTATTAATTAATTGCGTTTAGTTTGAACTTATAAGAAACAAAAGCAATACCTCCTGAAACCCTCACAAGATGCAGTTCCATTTCTTCATTGCTTCCCGGTACTGAAGCTAACCTTAGCTCATCCGTTTTCATTGTTTTTTCAGCATCACTATATAAATATATTCTCACCGCTTCGCCATTTGCCTGCTGAAAATCACTGCTTAATGACCAGTATCCGTTTAAGGCAAACAAAGGTGGTACATTCCCAGTCACTTCATAAGTTGTTGGCTGGTTGTTTTCGTCTACATTAAATTTAATTCTGAAATTGTCATAATTAAACAATGTACTTAAATCCTGTTCCGATGGCTCTGTTTTTGCTGCTTTAGCAACTTCATCAACCATCTTAAGATTCATTAATCCCCATTCTCCCTGAATCTTTTCATTAAGGGTGATGGGATCCACATGGTGGCCATCATCAGCTTCGTTGCAACCAACGGCCAACAAGCTAATCATAGCTAGCAGATAGATAATTTTACATCTCATAAATTTGTTGTTTTTTGTTAGGTTAAATTGTTCTTTAAAAGAATAGAACGAAGCTACTCGTTAAAAGCATCTAAAAAAAAACATTCAGCTAAAATCAAGATACTATATCGTTATAATTAAGATTAAATAACTGTTTAACAGACAATTAAAAAACAGTCATCTTTAAAAAAATCAAGATATAATTTAGATAAAAACAGCCTATTTAATCATTAAATAAATGACAATATGTAAAATTTATCGGGTTATTTTTTTACATATATCATATATACTACTATTTTTTTAAGGAATTTAAAGTTTTTACGGTATATTTAACAGCTAAAATAATTCTGTTAAAAAAAAGACCTTGATTTACGTAAATATTTGGTAATTCAGGTAATTAACGAAATAGAAAACTCAAAAACAGATTTGATTTTTTTGAAGCTGTTTTTTCCATTAGTCCAAAAACACCCTATCTATAAAATGCACAAAAAAGTTTACTTTTTACTCACTCTACTATTTACTTTTTCAGTTTCTGCAAAAGATATTGACCCTATCTTAGACAGTCTCGATCATGCCCTTCTAAAAAAAGAAGTATTCATAAAACAGAAATATGAACGCATAAGACAATTAAAAAGGGACGTTCATAAATACACCTTAAGTAAAGACAATCTTAATCTGTATCACGACTACATGAAGTTGTTTGAAGAATATAAATCCTTCAAATATGACTCCGCTTATTATTATATTGAATCGGCAAAGGCAAGGGCGCATATCTTAAAAGACACTCAGCTGCTTTCAAAAACCAAGATAAAGGAAGGATTTGTGCTTCTGTCTTCAGGGCTCTTCAAAGAAGCCATTGACACCCTTAACAGTGTTGAATTGGGAGGCCTGGATGCCAAAAGCCAATATGATTATTACTCAGTAAAGGCCCGTGCATATTATGATCTTGCCGATTACACTAAAGATCAGCGTTATAATATAAACTACATTCAAAAAGGAAACCTGCTGTTAGAAAAAGCTATATCTCTTGTAGAAAAAAACACTAATGATTACTGGGCTGCAGAAAGTCTTAAAAGACTAAAGCAACAGGACTGGAAGGGTACTGAAGAGGCCTTTAGTTACTGGGTAAATAATTATAAATTACCACGCGAATATTATGGCATAGCCACCTCATCACTCGGATATATCTATTCTGAAAAAGGAGATAATGATAAAGCCATTTACTATCTTGCTCTTGCCGCTATCGCCGACGTTAAGAATGCAACTAAAGAAACGGTAGCGCTGCGTAACCTGGCAAACGAACTTTTCAAGAAAGGCTATCTTGAAAAGGCTAATCATTATATTAACCTTGCTATGGACGATGCGACCTTTTATGATGCAAGACATCGCAAGATTGAGATATCGACCATACTGCCAATTATTGAAAAAGCACAACTTAATAAGGTAAACGATAAAAATGACTTATTAGAAAAGATCGTTATACTACTAACGGTTCTTGCACTCATAATCATCCTTTTCCTTATTATTATATTCAAACAGCTTAAAGAACGTAATGCCTCAAGAAAAGCAATGGCAGAATCTTTTGAAAAGCTTCAGCAAATGAATAAAAGCCTGAGCGAGGCTAACACAATTAAAGAAGAATATATTGCCTATTTTATTCGGGCAACATCCGATTTCATCAATAAACTGGATCATTTACAAAAAAGTACTATCCAAAAGATAATCTCAAAAAAGACCGATGAAGTATTAACCAGTCTTAAAGGCTACAACATTAAAAAGGAAAGAGAAAGTCTTTTCCATCAGTTCGATGAGATCTTCCTTAGGCTTTTCCCTTCATTCATTTCTGATTTCAATGCTCTTTTCCCTCCGGACAACAGGACAATCGTTAAAAAAGGCGAATTACTGAATACTGAGCTTCGTATTTATGCATTATACCGTTTGGGAATACAGGACAGCAATCAGGTGGCCGAATTCCTTGAACTTTCAGTATCCACTATTTATACCTATAAAACAAGGATAAAGAGTAAATCTGACTATAAAGAAGTATTTGAAGAAAAAATAATGGCTATTGAGACCATTTAAAAAAAGCCGGCTAGTAGCCGGCTTTTTCTATTAAAGGTTTTTGCTGATATAACTTCCGTAAAGATCCTTAAACTGATATCCTTCCGTATATCTGTCCTTACTTAGTTTTTTGAACTCTGATAAGCCCCAAAGGATGAATTCTTTTAAGAAATACTGATCTTCTTTAGCAGCATTCGGCTGGTACTTCTGTACTACTTGCTTTAAGGGGATAATTGAATCCAGCAGTTTTTTATAGTCCTTATCCGACGCATCGTCCGGAAGCTCAAAACCACTCTCGTTAAAGAACCAGTCTATAACTTCCTGGTAAGGACCTTTCTCATTTTGCTTTTCAAGCTTCTCTATCTTAGGGAAGAAATCAGGGAATAATGTTTTCACCGCTTCGCTAATCAGGTGTTCTGCTACAACAGCAGCTCCCTCCTGTTCTCCTTCATATACCAACTCTACTTTTCCTGTTATTGCCGGAATAACTCCCATAAAATCAGAAAGACGAACTGATGTCTTATCATCACCCGAACGTAATGCTCTTCTCTCGGCAGTACTAAGCAGGTTCTCAAATGCAGTAATACTCATCCTTGCACTCACTCCACTTTTATAATCGATAAATTCGCTTTCGCGGGCTTCAAAGCTAATCTGCTCCAACAGGTCTTTTGCTAATGAAGGTACGTGTATAAACTCACTCTGGCGTCCGTCCAGATTTGCCTCCTGCTCGGTGATTGTCCTTGCTATCTTAACGGTTTCAGGATAGTGTGTCAGTATCTGAGAACCGATACGGTCCTTAAGCGGCGTTACTATGCTTCCCCTGTTGGTATAATCTTCGGGGTTAGCCGTAAATATAAATTGCAGATCAAGATTCATACGCACTTTAAAACCACGAATCTGGATATCTCCTTCCTGAAGAATATTGAATAATGCCACCTGAATCCTCGCCTGAAGATCGGGCAACTCGTTAATAACAAAGATGCAACGGTTCGCACGTGGTATCATCCCAAAATGGATAACACGATCGTCAGCATACGATAGTTTCAGATTAGCCGCTTTGATAGGGTCAATATCCCCAATCAGATCGGCAACCGTTACATCCGGCGTTGCCAGCTTTTCATAAAAGCGTTCGCTTCGGTGCAGCCAGCTTATTGGTGTATCATCACCTTTTTCTTCAATAAGTGATTTTGCATAGCGTGAAATTGGGTTAAGCGGATCGTCATTTATCTCAGAACCCTCCACAAACGGAATGTATTCATCAAGCAGGTTAACCATTAGTCTTGCCAATCTGGTCTTTGCCTGGCCTCGTAGCCCTAACAGATTAATGTTATGGCGTGATAAAATAGCGCGTTCCAGTTCGGGTATTACGGTATTTTCAAAACCCCATACCCCTTCAAAAACAGTTTGGCCTTTGCTTATTTTGGTTCTGAGGTTATTCCTAAGTTCGTCCTTAATGCTAATGCTCTTATACCCGGCTTTTTTTAAGTCACCAAGTGTTTTTATCTTTTCTGTATTCATCTTTCCTTTTCTGTAAATTCTTATTTGATTCTTTTTTTCCTGTTGGTCTCATAATCTTCAAAGATCATCTCACCAAGTCCCTTCAAACCTGTATAGAATGCCTTACCCTGATTGGCTGCTGTAAAATGGTTTACAAATCGCTGTAAGTAAGGGTCGTTAGCTATCATAAATGTGGTTATAGGTATATGCAGTTTTCGTGCCTGAGCTGCCATATTATAGCATTGGTCTACTATATACTCATCAAGCCCGTTACTGTTCATATAGTAGCTTCCATCCTTCTCCTTGATACAGCTTGGCTTACCATCAGTAATCATAAATATCTGCTTGTTGGTATTACGTTTTCTGCGCAGCATATCCATAGCCAACTGAAGCCCGGCAACCGTATTGGTATGGAAAGGTCCAACCTGAAGATATGGCAAATCTTTAATGGCAATAGGCCATGCATCGTTACCAAAAACGAGTATATCCAATGTATCCTTAGGATATCGGGTCGTGATGAGCTCAGCAAGTGCCATAGCAACCTTTTTGGCAGGAGTGATGCGGTCTTCCCCATACAATATCATACTGTGGCTGATGTCTATCATCAACACGGTACTCATTTGCGCTTTATGATGAGAATCCTCAACAATAAGATCGTTCTCTGTAAGCATAAAGCTATCCACACCGTTATTTACCTGTGCATTCTTTAGGCTTTCGGTCAGGGCAATCCTATCGAGGCCGTCGCCAAAATGATATTCCCTGAATTCTCCGGTATGCTCATCGCCACTACCGGCATGCTTGGTTTTATGATTCCCGGATCCGCTTTTGTTCAGGTTCCCAAAAATCTGGTTTAGTGCCTGCTGTCTGATAGACCTTTCAGTCTTTGCTGTGATCTTTAATCCGCCCGAACCATCGTCCTTAGTTTCGTCTTTTATATAACCTTTCTTTTTAAGGTCTTCAATAAAGTCGTCTATGGTATAATTTTCGTCGGTAAGCTTATATTCTTTGTCCAGCTGTCGCAGCCAGTCCAGGGCTTCATCAAGGTCGCCTGAAGTATAGGTAATAAGTTCGGTAAAGATCTCAAAGAGTTTATCAAACGGAGACACATAGGGAGCCTCATATTGCCTGAATATGAAGCCTTTTTTGTTATTTGCTTCCATAGCCTATAAAATTATCACATTATTGAATTGGCTCAGCAAAAACAGCAGACAAATTTTAGTTAAAAATGACCAATTGTATACATCATTTCTTAATCTGGATTAAGTTTTTTGAAACAGCAAAAACTCAACTTTGCCTCATAACAAATACCTGTCAATTATGAAAAATTCATTTCAGCTTTATTTACGCCTTGCCTTAGGCATTGGTTTCATACTTCCGGTAATGGATCGTCTTGGAATGCTTGGCCTTCCCGGAGAACCAAATGTAGGCTGGGGTAACTGGAGTAATTTTGTAGATTACACCAATTCTCTTATGCCCTATCTGAGCAGAACAGTTGCCAATGTATTGGGAGGTATTGCTTCTGTAGCCGAAGTAGTTTTCGGCATACAGCTTATCATCGGTTACAAAACAAAATATGCAGCCATAGGCAGCGGTTTCTTAACCCTTACTTTTGCTTTAAGTATGCTGTTCTTTGCCGGATATAGGTCTCCATTTAACTATTCAGTATTTGTATGCAGTGCTGCTGCGTTTTTGCTTTCGGCTATAGAAAACTACAAATGGAGTTTGGATGATAAGTTAAATAATTAAAAAGGATTTTTACCTTCTTTTACCTCTACCAAAAGAGTATCAATATATTTAGAAAGACTATATGAAATTAAACGAATCCATTCAGATGTCTTATCACTGTAAAAACCTTCATAGACTGGAGGATTGTTACCTTCATCAAGGTAAACAAATAAGCATTGAGTTCCTACATTATATATATCAATAACAAAAAAAGGTCTTGAAATTATTTTATTCCGAAAGTCTAGTTTCTCACGAACATATTCCTGCAATTCTTCTTGAGATTCATTAACTCCATAATCCAGGACGTAGCAAAAATTTCCAGCTAAATGCAATAATTCTCGCAATGCTTTTGGAAAAGTTTTCCCCTGATTGTATAATTGTTCAAGGTGTATAATTTCTGATTCAGGAATAGGCTCATTATTTAAATCTAGCTTTCCAGATCTATAAGGATTTTTCTGTAATTCCTTTAAATATTCTATCTCCATTGTCTTACTCTTTTATATACTACCCCTCATACATCTCCATATTAAGCCTTGTTTCTTCAAGGTCGAGTTCACGTTCAATCTTACGAAGTATCTCTTCACTTGCCTTACCCTGACGATGCAGTTCATCTATCTTTTTGCGTTCTACGTTAAGTACATCTATCTGCAGTTGGGTATATTCGTTAAAAATATTGGTTGCCAAAACTTCTCCGTTACCAAAAAAATGTGCCGGAAGCTCAGTCTTTTGCAGTCGGTTATATTTTACCTCATACTTGCTCTTAATATTATTCAGTAATTCATCTTGTAATAGCGAATAGTTATCTTCTATATGGGTAATAGCATGAGATACGATATTATTGCGCACTTCATATTCTTCCGCATACATAGAATAGGGCTGAATTTTTAATTTCTTAATAACCCAGGGCAATGTTAGTCCCAGCAATACCAGCGTAGATACAATAACACAAAATACAAGATAAATGATAAGACTACGATGAGGAAAAGGATCGCCATTTTTAAATGTCAGCGGTATAGCAAGTGCCGCAGCCATAGATACCACACCACGCATACCCGCCCATCCGAATACCACCAGATTGCGGCTGTCGAATTCTTCGTTATCTCGTATTCTTTTACTTAATACCCTTGGAAGCATAGCTGCAGGTATTACCCATAAAAAACGTACTATAATAACCACAAAGCTTATTGCGCCACCCCACAGCAATAGTGACGTCATAGAATATTCTCCTATCCCATCCATGATCTGGCGCAACTGGAGTCCGATAAGGATAAATATCAATCCGTTAAGAATATACGCAACCACATCCCAAACGGTAACTGCCATAATACGGCTCTGGTGTGAGAATATCTCTCCCGCCCTATAAGAAAGGTATAAGCCTGTTGACACCACCGCAAGCACCCCTGAATAATGGAAATGTTCCGCAATAAGATAGGATGCAAATGGTGTCAGGAAGGTAAACGTCACTTCTATGATCGGGTCACAAACAAACTTTTTATGAATAAGATACATTGCATACCCCAATGCCAGACCAATCGCAACACCTGCGCCCGCCACCACAAGGAAGTTAATACCGGCTTCCCATAGTACGAAATTACCTGCTGCAACGGCTGCAAGTGCATATTTGTAAGCCACAAGACCACTGGCATCATTTACGAGGCTTTCCCCATCAAGTATGGTGAGCAATCTGGGATTAAGTCCTAATCCTTTTGTAATTGATGTAGCAGCTACAGCATCCGGAGGCGAAACAATGGCACCTATCAGAAAGGCTATTGGCCAACTGATATCATCTATCAGTTCATGCGCTACAACAGCTACAGCCAATGTAGTAAAGAATACCAAACCAATAGCCGCAAGGCTTATGGGGCGAATAGCTCCCTTAAAGTCATGCCAGCTTGTATGCCAGGAGGCATGGTACAGCAATGGCGGTAAGAATATTACAAATACAATTTCAGGACTCAGCGCAATTACCGGAAGTCCGGGAACTATACTAATTATAATTCCGCATAACACTAAAACTATGGGAAAAGGAAAATTGTATTTATTACTTAGTATTCCTAAAAAGGCAATACCAAACAACATCATAATTATAATAGCAACGTTTTCCATATGGGAAGCTGACTTTCTTTTTAGTGTTATCGGTGTTCAGAATACGTATTACCTGCCCATAAAGCCTGTAAATGCTGACGTTCTTCTTCCATCAAAGGTAAGGTATTGGCCGTATTAATAGCATCTTCAAGCTGTTTTAGTGTACGAATACCCGCAACAGCTGTTGTTACTGCCGGATGACCGTTGACATATCGCATAACTGTTTCCTGTAACGTTCTGCCCTCCGGCAGGTTATTTTTCAGTTCATTTACTATTTTTTCTACCTCAGCAGCTTTAAGATTCAGGTAATCCGAAGCAGGTTTATCAACCAACAGCCCCGAGGCCATACTGCCACGGGCTAAAACACCAATATTTTTATTAAGCAATAGGTCTAAAGTTTCTTCTTCGGGCCTGCGGTCAAGATAACTGTATTGGGTCATTACAGCTGCAATGTTTGACCTTTTCACAAATTCTCTAATTACATTAGGGCGTATGGACGACAAACCATAACTTCTGATCTTGCCCATATCAACCAAACGTTCAAAAGTCTCAATGGATTCATCCATAGGGTCGTCCATTGTACCGCCATGCAACAGATAAAGATCGATATAATCCGTTTGTAATCTTTTCAGGCTATCATCCACAGCGTTCAGAATGTATTCCTTACGCGGATTCCAGTCCCAGCCACTACCATCTTTCCTCCATTGATTGCCTACTTTTGTTGAGATAAAAACATCTTTACGCTTTCCTTTGAGAGCATTTCCTAAAAGCCTTTCGTTCTCTCCTTTCTCATACAGGTCGGCAGTATCAAAAAGATTAATACCTCCGTCAATAGCCTTATTGATTATAGCATCGTTCTCTGTTCCATCGCTTTTAAGCGACATACAGCCAAAACTTATATCGCTTACCTTAAATCCTGTTTTATGAATTGTATTGTACTTCATCATTAAAAAAATCGCTTAACCCACATTAATTTTTCAAGCCTTGCCAGGCATTCCATATAGTAATAATCAGCATAGATCATTGAACAATCTATTTCGCTTCCGGCGGGTTTGTGCCCTGTAGAATGCAGCAACAATGCATTGTTCTCATAGCGGCTCTGATAATGGTTCGTTAACTCCGTTATCATCTTCATGGCCTTTTCTTCATATTCCCTTTTCAGCTTACTGTCTTTGGTAAAAGTAGCCAGTTCGAGTAATGCCGAAGCCGTAATAGCTGCTGCCGAAGCATCCCTTGGTGCCTGTGGGTCTGTATCATTAAAATCCCAATAAGGAATCATATCTTTTGGAAGCCTGTCGAGATAAACTCTTGCCAACTTATGAGCAAAATCACGGAATTTACGGTCGCCAGTTTCCCTGTACACCATCGTAAAGCCATAAATAGCCCATGCCTGTCCCCTCGCCCACATACTATCGTCAGACAATCCCTGTGCTGTAACTCCTTTTATTTTTTGACCCGTTTCAGGGTCATAAACCACAACATGATATGCCGAACAATCAGGCCTGAAATGATTTTGCATGGTAGTTTCGGCATGTTTTACAGCAATATCATATAGCTTTTTGTTACCTCCGTGTTTTGATGCCCAAAATAACATTTCAAGGTTCATCATATTATCTATAATGGTATTATGTCCGCCATACTTAGCATGAGGCCACGATTGTATCGTACCAACCTTCGCATTGAATAATGTAGCAAGCGTATCGGCAGCCCTGAGCACAGCTTCCTTGTATTCCTTTTTACCCGTTAGCTGATAAGCATTACCAAAACTATTAAACACCTGAAACCCTAAATCGTGGTCGGCAGCTTTAGTGTTGGTTAACGGCAGTAAATAGTTTGTATATTTTTCGGCAGCAGCCAATATCTTTTTATCATGACTGGTTTCATAAACGTACCATAACTGACCCGGCCAGAAACCGCTAGTCCAGTCCTTATAATCAACATAGTTCCACTCTTTGCTTTTAGCCGGAATGCTTCGTGGCAACGACTTCCCGTCATTTGGAAGTGCCGTAAGTGTATTTAGTGTATGTACCTTGCAATATTCAAGCTGTGTTTTCAGGTCGAGACTTACAATATCTTTTTTAAGAGTCTGTGCATTTACAAAAAGTGTTGTTATGAATAGGAAACTTAAAAACAGTAAGCGTATTTTCATGGATATTAATTGGTGCTTTGGGTGATTAATACCCAAAAATATAAAACATTAATTTCTACAGCTATACTTTTTGCTATTAGATTATAACAAAATATTAGCAATTGGATATTATGTGTAAAAAAGGCGAACCATTACCTTTGTAGTCTTATTATTAAGACATGTCAAAAAAGAATAGAAAGCAGGAAGAATTCTGGAACGTTATTACCCACGGTGCCGGTGCTTTACTATCTGTAGCTGCCCTGATACTACTGGCAGGATTTGCTGCTTTCAGAGGAACAAAAACTGATCTTGCCGCTGCCCTTGTATTTGGCATTAGCCTGGTGCTTTTATATTCAGCTTCTACAATATATCATGCCATGTATAAACTAAAATGGAAACGCATTTTTCAGCGTATCGACCATTTATGCATATACATACTCATTGCAGGAACCTATACCCCAGTAGCCCTGTTAGGACTGAAAGGTATATGGGGATGGTGCATCTTTGGGTTTATATGGGCATTTGCCATTGCCGGATTCATCTTTAAATTTTCGCCATTGCGAAAATCTGAAAAACTATCACTCATTCTTTATGCATTAATGGGATGGCTCATAATTATAGCCATAAAACCACTGATAGAAAATGTAGCAGCAGGTGCTCTTTATTACTTATTGGGAGGCGGACTGTGTTATACTATAGGGATTTACTTTTTTGCAAAAGAAAAGATTCCCTACAACCATACCATCTGGCATTTGTTTGTATTGGGAGGCAGTGCCCTGCACTTCTTCGGGATCTTCTTTTATCTTATCCCTTAACACTATTTCTCTGCAAATGGAGGAGTAAGCTTGTGCTTGTATGAAAACAGTACCAGTCCTACTTTAGACTTAATGTTGTATTTCTCAAAAAGCGCAGTACGATAAGCTTCGATTGATTTTACAGATACACTCATTATATCGGCCATTTGCTCGTAAGTATACTCTTTTTCATCACAAACCAATCTCAGGAAATCATACTCCCTTTCAGTAAGTTTTATCCCACTCTTAGGCTCAGTATTAGCAAAAGGATCATATTTCCTGACACGCTTAAGGATCTCAACAACATTGTTGTAACCAACAGTTGCAATATTATCTATTGCGAATTTCAAGTCCTGAGCAGTACAGTTTTTATGTAAAAACCCTCTTGCCCCATGATGATAAGCAGCATCAATAATCTGTTCATCAAAATGTTGGGTAAGCAAGAGCACCTTATATTCCTCATCTTTTTCTTCCAGCACTTTTAGCACCTCTACACCATTCAGTCCGGGCATAGAATAGTCTATGATAAAAAGATTAGGTTTATCCTCAATAGGTAAAGCATTCAAAAAATCGTTTCCGTTTTCAAATTCAGCAACAACCTTATAATTACTTATTTTCTCGAGGAGTTCCCTTAGGCCCTGCCTTACAATTTTATGATCGTCAACAATACCAATAGTAATTTTGTCCATAGGCTTATTTTTCAGAAATGATTATATGTGTTCCCTCACCAGGGGCCGAATCCAGTTTGACCTTAAAGTTAATGATTTCGGCACGTTTTACAATATTTTTAAGCCCTAAACCTGATTTACTATCATTAATGCTATCCGGTATGAATCCTTTACCGTTATCAGCAACAGTAAGTTCAAAGCAAGGTTCTGTTTTCAACGTGATATCCACAACCGATGCACCGGAATGCTTCAGTGCATTATTGATAACCTCCTGAAAAATACGGTAGATAACGATCTTTACATCGCTTTCAAAAGATTTTTTGCGACTACCGCTCAAAATAAGGTTAACCTGCAACTTAGTGTTGCTTTTAAGACGCTCTACCTCTGCCTCTATCGCTTTCACAAGGCTTTCCTGCACCAATAGCTGACTGTTAAGCGAATGGCTAATGCTACGTATCGACTTAGACAAAGTTCCGATAGACTGGCTTAAAGGGTTAAGTGCTTCGTTAAGTTCTGGGTTATCGTATTTAAGATTTTCAACAACAAAATTGATATAAGTAAGCTGCTGCCCTGCATCGTCGTGCAGATCCTGCGAAATGTTATTGAGTACCTGCTCCTGGGTTTCCATAATTGTCGCATTAAGCGTTTTTTGGAAATTGAGGTCTTTCTCGTAGATGAGCTTAGTATAACTCTTTATTTTATGGATATACAACTTAATGATAAGCACGCAAAAAAGTACTATTAAACTAACAAACAGTACACTTATAACGATACCAAAAGCAATATTATCAAGCATGTTTAAATTTCCTTTCTCTGTAAATATAGATGTTTATAAGGGTATAGTAGATGATGTTTACGAAGTAAATAATAAAATTATAAAGGCTAATGTTACCGAATACAATTGTATCTGCCAAAGCTTTGCTTTTAAATCCAAATACAAAGCTCAAGCCAAAGAAAAAAAGCACTGGTGAAAATAGTAAAAGATAGTTATTTGATTTAAATAATTTGAAATTTTCTTTCTTCAATTGATAGAAGCTTTCATATATAAAAATTGATATATATATAAATGCTCCTAAAATAAATATATTAAAATTAAAATTGTAAAAACCTTCTATATATAATAGAAAGCTACTTAATAAAAGAAAGACTGTAAGTATTAGGCTTACAGCTTTCTTTTTGAAAAAATGTTGAGAAATAACTACTATCCATAAACCATTATGTATTAAAAAACTAAGGTTATATGTTAGTTCAATACTCATATTTTTTAAAGCCAAAATATAAGTACTTATTTCTGTAGTAAGGCAAACTATGATTATTGAAAATAAATACTTATTTTCAATTTTATTTAAATTTAAGCGTAAAATAACTGTGAATGTAATTAAAACACACAAACTTATTGGCTTAAAATAATTTAAAAATTCCATTTATCTTATAGTGGATTTTTTGCAGGTATAAGTGTTGGCCATCGAGAATAATCAAAATAAGCATTCGTTATATTTTCAATTTTAAAAACAACCGTTTTTCCAATTGATCCGCCAAAATCAACTTCAAAAAATTTGAATTCAGTTGCAGTCGTCAAATTATGTTTTTTCTGAAGTCCATAAAATAAGGGACGCGAATAACAACTATAGTTTGTATCAAAATCTGAATTAGTATCTATACTAATATCACCAGTAGAATCAACATGAAAGGCTATATATTTACTATAGCTACATTCCTGTTCATTTAAAATTTCACGTAATGTAAAAGTTTTAATTTTTGCAGTTGCCATTTGACTTTCGACTATTGAAATGTGTAATGAATCTAATTGGTGGCTTTCCCCTATACATTCTAAATAATCATTACTTTCACAAATATCCGTTTCCTTGTCTTTTAACCAGTTTACACGTTCGGCAGGTGTCATACTCTCTAACACAGAGAAAAATGAACAATCGGTCTCTAAGGAAGTCTGAACTGGCGGCTTAGACTTCGGTTCATCCTTTTCTTTCTTACATCCTACAAATAGGGTAGCCGTGATTCCCACTAAAAATAAAATTCGTTTCATATTGATAAAAGTTTTAATTGATTACTTCTTTTTTGGCTTTTCAAATTTGGAAATTATACATCCTTAACGAACTAGGTAAAACCCTATTTGATTAAGATTTTAACCCTTAAACATATAATAGCTAAAATATAAAATTTTTCTTAATAATTTTAACATTTAAGCCTATATATCATTAACAAAAAGTAAAATCACAACAAAAATCACTTTAACCTAACCCTAACAGCTCCATCCTTAAAAAACCAAACTTTTTACGTAAATTTGCACTTCAATTTTTATGTAATGCCATGAGTAAAGTAAAAGTAGGATTAGTACAGATGAGCTGCGTTAAAGACAAGCAGCCTAATATTGATAAAGCCATAAGGGAAATTCGTAAAGCTGCTGCCGATGGCGCACAGATCATTTGCCTTCAGGAGCTGTTCACTTCACTGTATTTTTGTGATGTAGAGGATTATGAGAACTTTAAGCTTGCCGAAGCTATTCCGGGTCCAAGCACTGAGGCGCTTAGTCCAATTGCTAAGGAGCTTAATGTTGTTATTATTGCTTCTCTGTTCGAGAAACGTGCAGAAGGCCTATACCACAACACAACTGCTGTTATCGATGCCGATGGTACTTACCTGGGTAAATACCGTAAAATGCACATTCCGGACGATCCGGCATTTTATGAGAAATTCTACTTTACCCCTGGCGACCTGGGCTATAAAGTATTCCAGACTAAATATGCTAAGATAGGAATCCTTATCTGTTGGGATCAGTGGTATCCGGAAGCTAGCCGTATTACGGCACTTATGGGTGCAGAAATCATGTTTTACCCTACTGCTATCGGTTGGGCTACAGACCAGGACGAAGACACTAACAAAGAACAGTACGATGCATGGCAGATCATTCAGCGTTCGCATGCAGTTGCCAATGGCGTACACGTAGTAAGCGTAAACCGTGTAGGCTTTGAACAGGACGGTGCCATGAAATTCTGGGGAGGTAGTTTTGTTGCCAATCCTCAGGGTAAACTAATGTATCTAGGTTCTCATGAAAACGAAGAAACTACTGTAGTAGAAATCGATACTAAAAAAACAGATCATTACCGTACACACTGGCCTTTCCTTCGTGACAGAAGAATTGACAGCTATCAGCCAATAACAAAACGTTACCTGGACGGGGAATAGAACCTGTTTCGGGTTCTGAGTTTCGGGTTTCGGATTCTCCCGGCTCCTGAATAATTGTTTACGGATATTTATAACTACTGACATTGATGACTTTTAATACACCAACTCCAAAACAGCTGGGTTTTTCTTTTCCTGCTGAGTTTGCTGAACAACGCGCACTATGGCTTTCATGGCCTCATAAAGAGGCTTCATGGCCGGGTAAGCTGCATACTATTTATAAACCATATTGCGAGTTTATCCTTCAGGTATCGCGTCACCAAAAAGTATGCATTAATGTTGCCGATGCAGCAATGCAACAGTTTGCGCTGACAGAGATTGAAAAATTTGCACCTACGGTTCCGGGAGCAAGGCTAAATGAAATAAGCTTTTACCTGCATCCTACCAACGATGCATGGTGTCGTGACCACGGTCCTGCTTTTGTGGTAAACAAACAAACGGGTGAAAAAGCTATTGTTGACTGGGGTTATAATGCATGGGGAGACAAATATCCTCCATACGACCTAGATGATGTTATCCCAACACGCATTGGTGAAGCATTAGGCTTAAAGGTGTTTCATCCGGGTATTGTGATGGAAGGCGGAAGTGTTGAATTTAACGGTAAGGGTACACTTATGACTACTACTGCCTGTTTGCTTAACGAAAACCGTAACCCACACCTGAACCAGAAACAAATTGAAGAATACCTTTCAGAATATTATGGTGTTGACCATATCCTTTGGTTAGGCGATGGCATCGTAGGTGATGATACCGATGGCCATATAGATGATATTACCCGTTTTGTAAATGAAGATACAGTAGTAACGGTTGTTGAGGAAAATAAAAACGACGACAACTACGAACTGCTTCAGGAGAACCTTCACAGTCTTCACAAAATGCGACTTCAGGATGGCAAGCAGCTTAACGTAATTGAGCTTCCTATGCCAAAAGCGGTTATTTATGAAGACCAAAGGCTTCCGGCATCGTATGCTAACTTTTATATTGCTAATAAAAGTATTATCGTTCCTACCTTCCAGGACAGCGTAAACGATACCAAAGCTTTAGATATTATACAATCATGCTTTAAAGACCGTGAGGTTATCGGCATTGATTCAACAGACCTGATCTGGGGACTGGGCAGTTTCCATTGCCTAAGCCAGCAGGAACCTGTTTAATTTTAGATTTAGGATTTTAGATTTCAGATTAATTCCAATACTTGTAAAAGACAATTTTTACATTGGAGCAGCAATCTGAAATCTAAACTCTGAAATCTGAAATAACTTTAATCAATTCTTCCTTAGGCACTACTCCACTCTGCCTCCACAGCATTTTACCATTTTTGAACAGCATTAGCGTAGGCACGCCTTTTACCTGAAATTGTGGGTTAGCCATTAATGCCTGATTTTTATCAACATCTACCTTTATTATCTTAATACGGTCGCCAAGGGTATCTTTTACTTCTTTAAGTATAGGCGCCAGCATTTGGCAAGGTCCGCACCAGGTAGCAAAAAAATCGACAAGTACAGGTTCAGGGCTATTTATAAGTGCATTGAAGCTTTCCATATCAATAAACTTTAGTGTAACTCAAAAATACAAAAAAAGCCCCGCTCATCCTAAGACTGCAGGGCCAGCACTACGTTAATAATTAGTTATAATAAAGTCGTTGGACACAAGTATTCGGTAACGGGAACTTTTGTTTTGGTTAGTTCAGAAAATCCTCCTTCAACATCCATAAAGTTTTTGTACCCTAAACCATCTAGAATAGAGGCAGCGATCATACTACGGTAACCACCTGCACAGTAAATGACAAAAGGCATATAAAACGAGATTTTTGCCAAATGATGATATAGCGTATTTAATGGTATGTTCACCGCTCCTACTATATGCTGGGTATCGAATTCGCTTTTTTTCCTGACATCTATCACATAAGGTGATCCGGCATAGTACCTTCCAAAATCTTCTGCGGAAATCCTTTTTATGGTATTAACTTTTTTACCTGACTGTTGCCAGGCATCAAATCCGCCTTTCAGATAACCTATGGTATTATCATACCCCACTCTCGAAAGCCGTATCATCGCTTCCTCTTCTTTGCCTTCATCGGTAATTAGTAAGATCTTTTGATTAATATCGGTTACAATTTCTCCAACCCACGTCGCAAAACTGCCCTGCAGTCCTATATTTATACTAAAAGGAATAAAACCTTTGGCAAATACTGAGGCTTCCCGGGTATCGAGTATCAATGCACCCGTACTGTTGGCAATTTCTTCAAATTCATCAGCAGAAAGCGCTTTTTTAGCTTTAGTTAAAACGGCATCAAGGCTATCAGGCCCCTGTATATTAAGCAATACATTTTTAGGAAAATAAGCCGGCGGTATAGCAAGACCATTGAGCAGTTCTTTTACGAACTCATCTTCAGTCATGTCACTTCGCAAAGCATAATTCGTTTTTTTCTGATTGCCCAGGGTATCTGTAGTTTCCTTACTCATCATTTTTCCACAGGCACTCCCTGCCCCATGATTAGGATATACAATTAGCGCATCAGATAATGGCATTATTTTTTCCCTTAAAGAATGGTATAAATGCCTTGCCAGTTTATCCTGAGTCAGTTCGGCAACTACATGTTGGGCAAGATCCGGACGGCCAACATCACCAATAAAAAGCGTGTCACCTGTTATTATACCGTGCTCATTACCGTTTTCATCAATCAGAAGATAAGTAGTGCTTTCCATAGTATGCCCCGGAGTATGCAATGCTTTGATGATACACTTGCCAAGCTTAAATTCCTGTCCGTCTTTTGCAATCAATGCATCATAGGAAGGTTTGGCATTAGGACCAAAAACAATCTGAGCACCTGTCTTTGCTTTAAGGTCAAGATGACCGCTAACAAAATCTGCATGAAAATGCGTTTCGAAAACATATTTTATAACCGCATTATCATCTTCAGCCCTGTCAAGATAAGGCTGTACTTCTCTCAGGGGATCAAAAATTGCAGCTTCACCATTACTCACTACATAATAGGCCGCATGTGAAAGACATCCTGTATATATCTGTTCTATTTTCATAGTTAATTAGATTTAACAGAGTAAAATTACCAACCTTGAAAGACATGTTTTATGATAAATGTCAGGTTCCCGAAAATCATTTTGTAATCTCTTAAGGGTTTATCACAATTGTTAGTTAAACCTACCGAAAGCCCTTTGCAGCCTCTTTTTTATAACAAAATATTTCTTACTTTTATTCTAAACATAAAACGCCATGAAAAAAGTGAATTCAATCTTAGCCGTAATCTTAGGAGTTACATTCCTTACTTTTTCCTGTAACAAGAAAAAAGATGGAGATGATGTGTCAGACAATACCGAAGTGCATGACCATGAAGATCCTACGATACCATTAGACACAACAAAATTTGCTGCTTTTTTTCAAAAACATCCCGACTTTAAACAGTTTGAGAAAGAAGTAAGGCAGTTATATTCAAAACACCATCATTATGTATGGCAGGATAAAGGAGGACTTATTGAGTTTGCCGATGTAATACATAACAGGGTAAACCAGCTCGATAATGAAGGGCTTGAATTAAAAATCCCTTATAAAGAAGAGTTGAATGCTATATTCGATAATCCGCAAAGCAAACCGGATACGGATAGCGAACTGCTTATAAGCTCTATGTATTTTTACTATGCTAAAAATGTGCTTGAAGGTCTCGATACGGATAAAAGACAGGAAGTTGGCTGGTATCTGCCAAGACAAAAGGTAGATTATGTAGCTTATCTGGATAGCCTCATGCTCGATCCTAAACTAATAAAACAGGACGAATCTGAACTATTAAGCCAGTACTACAGCCTTCGCAAAGGACTTAAAAAATACCGTGAAATAGAGAAAAAAGGAAGCTGGGGTACTATCGCTCTAGATGAGGGAGTAAAATCACTTAAACAGGGAGATTCTGCTGCGGCAGTGGTACAAATACGCAAACGCCTTACACTGGAAGGCTACATGAAAAACGACAATGGAAAAGCTGTTTACGACAGTGAATTATACGAAGGACTAAAAGCGTATGAAGATAAACACAACCGTGTTTTCGACGGAAAAATTGGCCCTGCCATAGTACGGGAAATGAATGTTCCTTTAAACCAGCTTATAAAAACCATATCTATAAATATGGAGCGTTGCCGATGGATATCTCCCGATATGGACAAAGCGCCTGAAGTTATTGCCGTAAACATACCATCATACCGATTGGTATATTTCAAAAAAGGAAAACCTGTATTTACATCAAAGGTTGTTGTAGGTAAAGAACTGAATAAAACAGTAGTATTTAGCGGTATGATGAGCTACCTTAATTTTGCCCCTTACTGGAATGTGCCAACCAGTATATTAAACAAAGAGATTAAACCGGGCATTGCTAAAGATCCTAATTACCTGGCTAAACATAATATGGAATGGTATCAGGGACGTGTACGTCAAAAACCGGGAGGACAAAACTCCTTAGGTAAAGTAAAATTCATGTTCCCAAACAGCAATAATATTTACCTTCACGATACTCCTGCTAAGAGCCTTTTTAATCAGGATGACAGGGCATTCAGCCATGGTTGTGTACGTGTAGAAAAAGCCCGAGAACTTGCCGTAATGATCACAAAAGAAGATGGTAATTGGACCGAAGCTCAGGTAGACGCTAAAATGAATGCTTCTAAAGAAAGTACTTATGTACTTAAAAAGAAAATACCGGTATACATTGCTTACTTTACCGCCTGGGCTGATGAGAACGGTAATGTAGCGTTCTTTGAAGACATCTATAAACGAGATGAGAGATTAGCAGGATTGCTGTATGCTGCAAAATAATCCATATTGAAAATTTAAAAAATTGAAAGATTTAAGATTCATCCCGAATTTTAAATCTTTCAATTTTTTTTTCATTACATCTTAAAAGGATCTATGCATCTGTAGAATCGTTTAGTGTACATATCCGATCCCAGCTCACTAATCATAACTGCCATTTCCTTACCCGATGACGAATGAATGAATTTTGATTTCATTCCATTAGCTTCACAGATGATACCTACATGCCCTACCGAATTCCTGTCTTTATAGCCATAAAATACTAACACATCCCCTACCTGAAATTCTTCAGGTTTGAGAGATCTGCCAATAGATGCAAATCCCGATGAACTTCTGGGTAAGTCAATATCAAAATGCTTGAATACAAAATTTACAAAGCCTGAACAATCAAAACCACTTTCCGGGCTACCTCCGGCATAACAATATTTTGTTCCAAGATATTTTTTGGCATAGGCAATTACTTCCTCACGTTCCGATGATTGAGCTATACTTATAGTATCAACGGCGGTTCTTTGCTCCTGCTTTGTTGCTGTCACCTCCTTTTTACAAAACATAAAAGAAAGCGGAAGTATATACAATAAAGATGTTTTCTGCATTTTCATGACATTTATTATTGTTACAAATTTCAAAAATCAAACCATTAGAGCGTATTAAAAAGTTAATTAACCTTTCTAAAACAAAAAAGCCGCTGTCTAAGGACAAGCGGCTTTTTTACTCACTTAAACAATTTAAACCCTATTGGTTTTATAAACCGTTAATGGTTCAGCCAATAATGGTGATGAATCATTGACAAATTTCAAAAAATGTTGGGTTTGGGTATGTTCAGCAAGACTATCAGCATCCCTCCATATTTCATGGAAAATAAAAACGTTTGGTTCTTCAGCAGACTGATGCAGATCATACTGTATACACGCAGCTTCTTTTGTAGAGCCTTCTACCAGTTTTAGCAGCAAAGCTTTCATTTCTTCAGCTTTTTCAGGCAAAGCCTTTATTATTGCGGTTATATTAATTTGCATATTCTTTAATAAAAATGTTTTCAAGATGATTCTCATAGTCTCCTAAAAACGCTTCCATATCAGGGTTTTTCATTACATCATGAAAATGGTGTGATGGCAAAGGTTCCAAACCGGTAAAAGCATTCATACGGTGAAAACCAAACAAAATACCCTTATCTACACTGGTTTCATTAAAAAATTCTCCTGGTAAAGTAAATGCTTCCACAGGCGCATTCCATGATGTTGTTACCATATATTTACGCCCGTGCAAAGTTCCTCCCGTACCATAATTAATAGCAGGATTTGCCGACGAACGCCCGTCACTATTGTAAATACCATTAGCATGGCCTTCGGTAAAAACTACATCTATGTATTTTTTAAAATCGTGCGGTAATTGGAACCACCATATAGGTGTATGGTATACTATTACATCTGCCCATACATATTTTGCAACCTCCTCGGCAGGATCATATCCCTCGCTTATGTTAGTTACCTTTACTTCAAAACCTTCACTTTTTGTAAAAAAATCTAATGTTTTGGCAGTAACCGTATCGTTGAACTTACCGCCTGAATGACCAAAGTTTTGGCCTCCGTTAATGATGAATATTTTAGTCATGATTTATATCTTATGTTTAACGATACAAATTTACTGCGACGTATAGTATTATAAAAATAAGATAATTTATACATTTGCATTATAATTATAATAGTTTAGTTATGGTTAATTTAGAATGGTACAGGACATTTAAGGCAGTTTATAAAACAGGAACACTAACCGGAGCGGCACAGGAGCTATTTATCTCTCAACCCGGAGTAAGTCTGCATTTAAGTTCACTGGAAAATTATACCGGATACAGGCTTTTTGACCGTAAAGGCCGCCGTATGGTGCCTACCGAGCGTGGCAAAGCACTGTATAACTTCATTAACGATGCGCTCACTAAACTGGAAGAAGCAGAAAAGAATTTTCAGCGTAGTACAGAGAAACATACACCAACCATTAGTGTAGGTATGTGCTTTGAGACTTTTCAGATTACGCTGGAACCATACATTGCTACCTTGCCCTTTAATGTTATCATTCAGTTTGGGGAATATCCTGAAATGGTAGAAAACCTTGAGAAAGGCATACTCGACCTAATTATTACACCTCAGATGGTAGTTAGTAAAGATGTAGATTATGAGGCTTTCAGTAAAGAGACTATTGTACTTGTTGGCGGCAATGAAGTTGACAAGGAAGCTCTTACTGCCATAGTCGCGCAAAATGACCGCAATGTTCTTGAAACATGGCTAAAACAGCAAAAATGGTATGGAACTACCGGTGACATGGAACACCTTCGACGTTTCTGGCAACTGAACTTTAATAAGTATCCTGACTTCAGGCCTAATTATATAGTTCCTAACCTAAATTCGATTGTGCGTTGCCTGTCGGGCGGTATTGGCCTTGCCGTAATCCCGGACTTTTTGTGCCATCGTGAAATTGAAAACGGACAGATTCAGCTTATCTGGGAAGGAGAACCCAAACTTACCAATACACTCCACTTTGCTACACGAAAGAAAACTATGTATGCAGATGAAATAGAAGTAATTAAAAAGATTTTCAGGGATGAAACTGTATTAGCGGAGATGCTCAATAAATCTTAATTCTTTTCAAAAGAAAGAGTAACTGAAGTTCCTTCGTTTTTATTACTTTCTATATTGAGACCAATATTGAGTATATCGCATAACCTTTTTACAATAGACAAACCAAGGCCGGTACCTTTTACACTTGCATGCTCCAATGCCTCAGAGCGATAAAATTGTCCGTATATCTTGCCGAGATCATTTGCAGCAATACCAATGCCTTTGTCTGTTATACGGCAAATCACATTCTTATTATCATTAAAGAGTTCAATTGCTATATTTCCTCCATCATGAGAATATTTAATCGCATTAGAGAGTATATTTTCAATTATAAGCCCTGTCATTCCTGCATCGGACACCACTTCAAAATGCTCGGTAAAATCAAAATCAACAGTAAGGTTTCTTACTTCAATTTTTGGAGAATAACGCTCTAATGCCTGAAGTAAAACCTCATCCAATACCACGGTTTGTAACTTAGCAGCAAGTTTTTGGTCTTCAAACCTTGCCATAAGCAAAAGCTGATCGACCATATGATTTAGCCTGTTTACCTCACCTACACAATAGTTTATCTTTTCATTATATTCTTCGGTAGTACGTGGTTTTCTTACCAGTACTTCAAGCGTACCTTTTATAACTGCAAGTGGCGTACGAAGTTCGTGTGAAGCATCAGATGTAAATTGTTTCTCTCTGACTATAGCACTTTCAATTTTATCCAACAACCCATTAATTGCCAAAGAAAGCACGTAAAGTTCATCTCTTTTTTTAGGAAGCTTTACCCTTTCGTTAAAGTTATTATCCGTTATACTTTTGGTAGTAGCAATAATATCAAGTGCCGGTTTCATGGTTTGCCCTGCAACGATTCTGGTAATAAAAAAAAGTACTAATAAAACTATGGGATAAGCTAATAACAGAACGAACAATAAATTATCCAGTACCTTATGTGGTTGCTCGATAGACATAGCAATGATTACATAGCCTTTAAGTTTACCTTTAAAAAACAATGGCGCCTGTACCTGGCGTATCGACAAACCTGTTACTTGGGTATCTTTATAAAATTTGGAATTTTTATTTTTATAAAACTTTAAGTTTTCTCCTTTTAGATTGGGAGATTTTTCTACAGAATTACCCTGAGCGTCAAAAGCCTGTAAAAAAACCGGATTTATTACAATTTCCTTATGCTCGCTTTCATCCCATTCTTCCTTATCAACAAGGCCAACGAATTCGTCCTGATTTTCAACATATGAAGTATGAAGGTTAATTTCAGCCTGTAATTCTTTATTAATATCCTCATTTACTGAAAAAGACACAATCCTGTATATAATTGTAAATACAACAAGTATCAGCAATGCCGTAGTTACAAGGTTAAACAGTGCAATCCTGTTTTTTATAGATACAGGAGTTTTAATCGATCTCATTGGCTATATATCCTACACCACGTATGGCTTTAATGTAATTCTCTTCTTTTGTAAGTCCCAGTTTTTTACGGATACCATTAATAAACACATCTATAACACCGGTATCATAATTAAAATGTATGTTCCATACATTCTTAATGATTTCAGTTCTTGTACATACAGTTCCCTTATTCTTTAATAAAAATTCGAGTAATGCAAATTCCTTTTGCGTCAGCACAACTTCGGTATCATTATAAAACACCTGATATGTATCCGTTCGTAAAGTAATTGGCCCTACCGAATACTGCGGCTTTTCTTCTACAATATTACGAAGCTGAACTTTTATGCGTTCCAGCAATTCTTCGAAACTAAAAGGTTTTTTGATATAATCATTAGCACCTGCCTGCAAGCCCGTTATAGTTTCCTGCACTGTATCTTTAGCCGTAAGAAAAATAATAGGCGTGGACTTATTAGATTTCCTAATCGTTTTACATATTTCCAGACCGGAGATCTTTGGTAGCATCCAATCCAGTAATATCACATCAAAATGTTTTTTTAACGCCATAACGAGTCCGCTATCTCCCGAAGATTCTATAGTTACAGTATACCCCTCCTCTTCAAGTCCCTGCTTCAGAAAATCATAAATACCTTTCTCGTCTTCAACAACCAGAATGTCCATCTCCTAATTTTTAATAAAGTTATAGATTTTACCTAAGTTACAAACTCTTGTAAATGTTTTTTTAAAACTGAATAGCTATCGAACATCCCAGCTGGTTACCGTTATAGAACGGTGCAATCGCTGTTGTATATTTTTGTTCTTTACCACTGTCTTTTCCCATAAACAATTTGCTGGTATAGGACTGTATCCAGTAGGCAATTTTAGTGCTTAATATACCTATACCTGCACCTGCTGCCACATCGGTAAGCCAATGCCTGTTGTTATATATCCTGAATAAGCCGGTACCTGTGGCTACGGCATATCCTACTACACCATACCATATAGACTTGTCTTTATACTCCTGCCATAAAAATTCGGCACCTGCAAAAGCAGTAGCCGTATGTCCTGATGGAAAGGAATTATTAGAGCTGCCATCAGGGCGTTCGACCTTAGTAAGCGATTTTACCCCTAAAACCGTACCGCTCATTATCAGATAAGATGTCGCCATAACAATAGTGCGATCTTTAAAATTGTTTTTCCCCTGCACACCCATAGCATTTAAAGCATAAACTGAAGCCATAGGGGCGTACTGCGAAAAATCGTCTATTGTTATCTTTTCATCTATATCTTCTTTAACCTCATCACGCAACTGTTTGTTAAGCCCTATAAGAGTATGGCTCTCTAAGCCAATAACTCCATAACCCACAAGCACAGTGGGAATTATAAGTTGTTTATAATTAAATTTGTAATAGCCTGAGGCTGAAGTTGTATCAGCAGCTATTGAATCGTTTACTACCTGAGCTCTAAGCACCGGCGCGAAAAGCACCATCATAAATAAAAACTTCGCTTTCATAATAATATAGTATGGGGGTTATTACTATGCCCTCGTGGCATACGCTGCGGAGTTTTATTTCATATTCCTATCTTTTTTAAATTAATAATACACTTTAAAAACACTTACTCTTTTAATAGTTTATGGCTAAACATATAATCTGCCGTTTGGTACCAGGAAATAGCTTCATCTAAAAATCCGGTATCAATATTTTTAGTCTTCAAACTATTGTCTTTTATTGAATAGCTATAAAAATTTTGCTTTTTCTGGTCCGACAATATCATTACTTCATTCTTTTTCATTAGGGTCAGTTTTCGATAAGTACCCATAAGAGCTCTTTCAGTAAAATCAGGCTGAAGCACATCTTTACCAAAGAAATTTGACTCATAATCCCAATGCATCAGGGAAAATAAAGTTGGAAAAATATCAATCTGAGAGCATTGCTTTTCTATCTTTCGATTCTCGGCCCCAGATAAGTTGTAGATAATGGCAGGTATATGATAGTTAGCCACATCAATCTCGTCTTTACCGGCACTGCTTGCACAATGATCAGCAACGAAAACAAATACTGTATTTTTAAACCACGGTTTGGTTTGTGCTTCCCTAAGCATTTTACCTAAAGCAAAGTCAGCATATTTTACAGCACCGTCACGATTCTTACCTGATGGTATATTTATCCTTCCTTCCGGATATGTATATGGCCTGTGATTTGACGTAGTCATTACAAAGTTAAAAAACGGTTTACCCTGTTTATAGTACTCATCGGCAACCGATATCATTTTTTTATAGATATCCTCGTCGCATATACCCCAGGCATTTTCAAATGTTACTTCGCTGTCTTTAATATTATTTCGTTTCGCTTTAATATTATCATTCAGTACGCTACCTCTGCCCCTGTCATAAATAGTAAACCCATTACCTCCAAAATAGCTGTTCATGTTATCAAAATAACCATCACCACCATAAAAAAAGCTATTATCATATCCATGGTCTTTAAATACTGTTGAAACAGTAAACAAATCGTGATTATCGGGACGCTTTACTATACTCTGCCCCGGTGTAGGAGGTATACATAGGGTTACAGCTTCCATCCCTCTTACAGTTCGGGTTCCGGTGGCATATAGATTAGAAAATAAAATACTGTTTTGCGCCAGATTGTCCATATTTGGTGTAATGTTCTTTTTATTACCGAACTCTTTCATAAATGAAGCGCTCATACTCTCCATAAGGATAAAGACAACATTTGGCTTTTCAGGGATTCCCTGAGCGTCCAGCTCTCTTTTTATAGCGTAGCCACTTCCGTCAAAATGAGCATTTTTCTCAGCAACATTATGTCTGACCAAAGAGAAAGCATTCTTTTCATTTATCGTAGTATAAAAATCGGCATAATCCATTCGGTTATTTCTAAACTCAGCAAAGAATGAATATATACCCGCTTTAGAAATTTCATTGTTGTAACGGTTGGAAGACCACTCGGCATCGGTGTTCTTAATAAAACTAATAAAAAAGAACATTACTGTAATCCCAATCATAATCACAGTTACCCTTTGCCTGAGTGATATGCCTTCCGAAAATGTATTTTTAAAAACTAATCTTTTATGAAATATATAAAACACAACCGCCGTGGCTAAAACCACTATCCCTATAAGTAATGGAAGCGGATATGATTCTTTTATATTACTTATAACCTCGTGAGTATATATAAGATAGTCAACAGCAATAAAGTTAAAGCGTGTCCTGAATTCTTCCCAAAAAGTAAGTTCTGCCAGGAAAGTAAACATCAATATAAATACCGTAAGGTTAAAGAAGATATACACTAAGGCTTTATCTACTTCTGAACCTATAAATCTGTTCGGCATGATAAACAGATAAAGAATTGATGGCAAAACAATAAAACTGCAGGTTCCTAAATCAAAAAACAAGCCGGTACCCAATGTCATGAGAATATTTAACGGATTCCATGAAACATCTGCAGCCTGCCAAAAATAAAATACACCCCTTAATAATAAAGACAGAAGCAAAAAGACCTTTACAAAATTGAATAACAAACTAAGTCTTTTTGAAAGATGAAACTGTGTTTTAAATGATCCCTTAATTTTCATAATCGCTACTTTGTGATTACAAAATAACGGCTGATAAATTTGAAAATTGAGTCATCAATTCTCTCTTAAGCGAATCTTAAGAATGAAATAATAGAAGTACTAAAAACAAAAGTAATTACTTACAAATCAACATCAACACAAAAACAAACAACTGAATATTATGTTTTTAAAATCAAAAAAAACAACTTTACAAAATCCCTTTTTTGGTACAAAACTGCCAAATCTGATTAGTTAAAAAACGGTATCTTTACACTTCAATTAAAGCTGAAAAGCCAGTAGTATATGGAGAATGCACCACATCTGCGTACGGTTAATGTTACGCGATATCTTACCCCTCTTCGTGAAGGGGGCTCGTTGCCTGCTTTAGCCGAAGCAGACGACGAATTTAAGTATGTTCTTAAATTTAAAGGTGCCGGGCATGGCACAAAAGCACTTATTGCCGAACTGCTTGGAGGAGAGATTGCCCGAACGTTGGGGTTACCTGTTCCCGAACTTGTTTTTGCCAACTTAGACGAAGCCTTTGGCCGAACCGAAGCCGATGAAGAAATACAGGACCTGCTACAGTTTTCCCAAGGACTGAACCTGGCACTGCATTACCTGTCGGGAGCCATAAATTTTGATCCGGTCGTTACAGCTGTTGATGCAAAAACAGCTTCGCAAATCGTTTGGTTAGATGCCTACATTACCAATGTTGACAGGACATTCCGTAATACGAATATGCTTATATGGCATAAAGAGCTGTGGCTTATAGATCATGGTGCAAGCTTTTATTTCCATCACTCATTCAGTGATCCAGTGGGGCATGCAAAGAGCGCATTTGCTCTAATAAAAGACCATGTATTATTGCCACAGGCATCATTACTTGAAGAAACCGATGCTGAGTATAAAGCTATACTTACACCGGAGAAAATTCGCGGAATTGTAAATCTTATTCCTGACGAATGGCTACAGTGGGAAGAACTTGAAAAGTCACCCGAAGAAATCAGGGACGTTTATACAACCTTCCTAATGACACGATTAGAGAATTCATCAATATTTGTAAAACAGGCCAACGATGCAAGAAAAGCACTTATATGAGTATGCTGTAATTCGTGTTGTGCCAAGGGTTGAACGCGAAGAATTCATTAATGCAGGAATTGTAGTTTTCTGTAAACGAAAACGCTTCATCAGGGTTTTATTTACCGTAGATGAAGCCAAAATAACAATGCTTACCCCCGATGCTGACGTAGACCAGATTCGTCGTAATCTTGAGTCTTTCCAGAAAATTGGTGAAGGAGCCAATGACGGAGGCCCAATTGCACGGCTTGAGGTCCCGGAACGCTTTAGATGGCTTACTGCTGTTAGAAGTTCAGTCATACAAACGTCAAGACCACATCCCGGATTATGTGATGACCTGGAATTCAGGGCACAAAAACTATATGAAGATTATGTTTTGTAGTTTGAGTGACAACGAAAATTAAAGTTACTTCTTACAATTAAAAACATAAGATTTACAATTTGATACATTAGCTATAAAATGTTAAAAAAATATTTTATTTTTACTTACTTTAAGGAGGGCACTACATGGAACTTTACATAAAATATAACATAGACATGATGTGTAAAGTCCTGCTGCAGCAACAGCTGGATAAATTTAATATAGATTGCAAAGTTACCGAACCGGGATATGTAAAATTTAAAGAAAACATACCCATGGAAACTTATAACAAGCTCATAGAATCCTTAAAAGAATTTGGTATTGAGATTGTTGACAACCAGAAGAGCATACTGGTTCAGAAAATAAAGAATGCTATTATTGAAATGTTGTATGCCGACAAAGGTGTACAATCGTTAAAAATATCGTCTTACCTATCAGAAAAACTGGGTGAGAGCTATAGAACATTATCTCAGGTATTTTCTGAGGTAACTTTTATATCAATCGAAAATTTCATTATTTTGCACAAGATAGAAAGGGTTAAACAATTACTGTTAACAGAGAATTTGTCTCTTACCGAAATTTCATTCATGATGAACTACAGCAGCGTTGCCTATTTATCACAGCAATTCAAGAATATTACTGGAGTAACTCCTACCGCGTTTCAAAAAATTATGAAACAGAAACGTTACACTGAAGCTTAAATCACGTAAAATAAATTAATGCGACCGACAACACTGCACATAATGCTGGCCGATGATGATGAAGATGATCGTCTTTTTTTTAAGGAAGCCTTTGAAGAGGTAAAAATAAACTACAGGATATCTGCCTTTAATGATGGTGAACAACTGATGAATCATCTCTATGACAACGAAAACCCATTACCGGACATCATTTTCCTTGACCTTAACATGCCAAGAAAATCGGGTATTGAATGCCTGAAAGAAATAAGGGCTAACGAGCGCCTGAAAAAAATATCGGTAGCAATATACTCTACATCTTCATCTGAACAGGATATCGAGGATACTTTTGTATCAGGAGCCAATGTATATATCAAAAAACCAAATGATTTTAATATGCTTAAAAAGATATTGAGCGATGTTGTTCATATCAACTGGCAGTATATTACAGATGGTTTAAATAAAGACAGTTTTATATTAAGCCTTTAATATATTCAAAGATATAATCAAATAAAAAAGGTACCTGCCCCCCAGCTCGGTACCTTTTTTGTGTGTTTAAAATAATGTATAAATTATTCCAAAGAGTCTAATAGTCATATACACTATTTGATTCTTTACAAAATTAGTATACGTGGCAGTAACAAAATTTATATTATTTTACAATTCATGTTACAGTTTAAAACAAGAATTTTCCAACTTAAAACAAAATAATAAATATTGCCATTATTTTCACAAAATCATCAATATTGGATATTTTAATACCTATATTTGTTTGTCACCTTCACTCATTTTTAATTTAAAAAACTGAATTATGAAAAGCGAATTCACCATATTTTATACAGATGACGATGAAGATGATTTGGAGTTTTTTACTGAAATTATAGACTCCATCAATATCAATTATACTGTTGTAACGCAAAAAAACGGTCAGCAACTTCTTGATGCGCTTGACAATCCGCCTCCTACCCCATATATGATTTTTCTTGATATAAATATGCCCGGCCTTAATGGTTTGGAAACACTTAAGAAGATCAGGGAGTCTAACAATGAGATACCGGTAATAATGCTCTCAACGTCTGATGATAGCGAGATAATACAACAAAGCCGGGAATTAGGAGCAAGTTTTTATGTCCCTAAGTCGGGTATGTTTAATGAGCTAAAAAAATCCATAGAACATACCATAAAAATAAACTGGAGTAATTTTACGCCCACCAAAAATAATTTTGTCTACACTTTCTTTTAATATTTATGAATACCCTCGAAAATTCAGCTATTTTTCTTGAGAATTTGCGTAAAGCAACCTCACAATCGCACACAAACCTTGAAGCTTTACCAATATCTTCATCCATAATGAATCCTAAGGTAACAAATACTGAATATGCATTATACCTGGATCTCATGCATGATGTGGTAAAAGATGCTGAGGAAAATATATTCCCGGCTCTTAAAGATATTGTTATTGATTTAGATGAAAGGAATAAAGCACATTTGCTCGAAGATGATTTAAAAACGCTTGGGTTAGCCAAGAAAGATGTGGTAAATCCTCTAAGCGATTCGCTTAAAAACCCTTCGAAAGCTTTTGCAATGGGTATTTTTTATGTAATTGAAGGTTCATCGTTAGGCGGAAGGGTTATACTTAAAAATATTAATGCAGCCCTTGGACATGATATAGAAAATGGGGCTGCCTACTTTGGCGGATATGGTGGACAAACCGGTAGCTACTGGAAAAACTTTTTAGCACAGCTAACCCAATATGAAGCAGAGACAAATGCCGGTGACGAAATTATTGCCGGTGCCGATTATGCCTTTAACGCTATAAGCAACCACTTTAGCAAAAGTGTTTAGATAATTTATGAAGATAAAGGATATTGTAAACCGTAATATTGTTAATCTTACCAATTGTGAACAGGAACCTATTCACATTCCGGGTAGTATCCAGCCTCACGGCTTTTTAATTGGTCTTAAGGAAGATACTTTTAACATTGACTTTTGCAGTGCCAACTGCGAAGAATATATTGGCATACCTTATAAAGAGCTACTAGATAAAAAATTTGAGGACTTTTTTGGTACAGATTCTTTTAACAGCCTAAAGAATTATATCAGTAACGATCAGATGCTTTCATCTACTTTGTATAGGCTAGCTATAGAAGACAAGACTTTTCAGTGTACAGTACACAAAAGTGGGAGTATATATATTATAGAAGCAGAACCGGTAAATATCCAGGATCGTAATATTAGTGAGGTATATGACCAGACATCCCAGTTCCTGCTTTATATGCACGACACCCATACACTTAAAGAACTTTGTCAGCTTGTAGCTAACGGTACACGTGAGATTACAGGATATGACAGGGTAATGATATATCGCTTTGACAAAGATTATAACGGCGAAGTATTTGCTGAAAGCGTAAGAGATGATCTTGAACCTTTTTTAGGACTGCATTATCCTCATACAGATATTCCGCCTCAGGCAAGGGAACTGTATATGAAGAATCTGTTGAGGCTTATCACAGACATCAACTATACTCCTGTACCTATATATACAATTGATGATACTCGGGATAAGAATCTCGACCTTAGTCTTTCAATCCTTCGAAGCACTTCACCCATACATGTTCAGTACCTACACAATATGGGGGTTGGAGCAACATTAACAATATCTCTTATATATAAAAAGAAATTATGGGGTCTGATTGCCTGCCATCATTACTCTCCTAAGAACCTCACTCCGGAAATTAGACTGGCAGCTCAATTACAAGGACATTTTATTACTTCTCAGATTGACCTTAGACAGTCTAATGAAGAATATGAGGTATCACGAAAGACTAATGAAGAGCTAAAGAAAATAAATACCTTTTCGCTTACGGGTAAAGATGAGGGTAAATTTAATGATCTTGTAAAAAAAGATGGTATACTTCAGCTTTGCAACGCAGCTGGTGTAGCCATTGTATTTAATGGTGGTATTTATAAAAATGGAATTACACCAACCGATGATGAAATACAGGATATGGCCAATTGGCTT
Source organism: Flavobacterium suzhouense (assembly GCF_042684765.1). Taxonomy (NCBI): domain Bacteria; kingdom Pseudomonadati; phylum Bacteroidota; class Flavobacteriia; order Flavobacteriales; family Flavobacteriaceae; genus Flavobacterium; species Flavobacterium suzhouense. The sequence continues at coordinate 54,434 of NZ_JBHUMD010000030.1, forward strand.
GCCACATATACTAATAACGGTTCGTTTTATACAGATAAGCTTGTAGACTACCTGCCAAACAAACTTGATATGTGCGGCCAGACATCCGGTCTTATTTATCATTCACTGGATATGGACAGCAATAACTGTATCCTTTGGTTCAGGCCGGAAACTAAAACAGAAGTAAACTGGGCAGGAGACCCAAACAAAGCTATTGTAAAAGACAAAAACGGACTTTCACCTCGCAACTCCTTTAAGCTGTGGAAAGAAACCGTAAGCTGTACAAGCAAACCATGGTTACAACCTGAAATTGCGACGGCTGCTACCTATGCAAACAGTCTTCAGCGACAAATCAACCTACTGATAATTACGCAGGAAGAAGAAAAATACCGCAAACTGAGTGAGCTTCTGAAAGAAACAAATTCGGAGCTGGAAAACATTAACTGGATAAGCACACACGATCTTCAGGAACCGCTTAGAAAAATACAAATCATCTCTTCCAGAATACTAAGTAAAGAAACTGAAATACCGGAAAATGTTCATGACGCTATATTAAGGATGAATGCTTCTGCAGGAAGAATGCAAACGTTACTTATAGACATTCTGAAATACACAAGACTAAAGCACGCTGACGACGCTTTTGAAGATGTAGACCTAAATAAGGTTGTTAAGGAACTTAAAGAAGAAATCAGTGAAACGATAAACGAAAAGTCAACTGTTATTAATTATGAAGAGCTTCCCGTAGTTAAAGGAATCCCTTTCCTCATAAAACAGTTGTTTTCAAATCTGATAAGCAATTCAGTAAAATATACCGCAGAAGACAGAAATCCGGAGATAAATATTACCGTAAGCCCTGTGCCAATGACGTATAATGGGAAAGACACAGGATTTTACAATGTAATTCACTTTAGTGATAATGGCATTGGTTTTGAGCCCCAGTTTTCAGAATCTATTTTTAATATTTTCACCAAGCTTCATGCTGCAACTGAATATAAGGGCTCCGGAGTTGGCCTTGCCCTTTGTAAAAAGATAATGCAAAACCACCAGGGATACATAACGGCTGTGAGCACCTTAGGAGAAGGGACAACTATCAGTATGTATTTTCCTATAAAAAACTAAACATTACGACCCCAAATAAAAAAGCCCTGATTATGTATCAGGGCTTTTTTATATTGGAAAAAAATAAGGATTACTCTTTATCTTTTTTCTGAGCATTTCTTTCTTTAACAAGTTCAATAGCACCACCTGTTACCCAGTAAAGTACAAAAGGAACAAGGAACATCATTAACCAAAAACCGATTGAGATGATAGTAAGAAAAGCTAAGAAACCTAAATATTGTGTAAATTCCATTTTTCTGATTGTTTGAATTCAGCCCCAAATATAGGACGAATATTTATTTTAACCAACACCTGTAAGCTAAAATCAATATAAATTATTTGGAAAATCATTTTTTAAACCTGCTTATAATGCTTATTTTTGGCAGGCTTTATAATTGCCATTCACATATATAGACAATTACAAAGCTTTTACCTAACAACGAACAAATACAACAATAAAACATTCTGAAAATGGAATACAGGATTGAAAAAGACACCATGGGTGAAGTAAAAGTACCTGCAGATAAATACTGGGGTGCTCAAACTGAACGTTCAAGAAACAATTTTAAAATAGGACCTTCAGGTTCTATGCCGAAAGAAATCATAGAAGGTTTTGCTTACCTTAAAAAAGCAGCTGCTTATGCTAACCACGATCTTGGCGTACTTTCCGCTGAAAAGCGTGATGCAATCGGACAGGTTTGCGACGAGATTCTTGCCGGTAAACTTGACAGTGAGTTTCCTCTTGTAATATGGCAGACAGGTTCTGGAACGCAAAGTAACATGAATCTTAACGAAGTTATTGCTAACAGAGCTCAGGTTCTTGCAGGTGGTAAAATTGGCGAAGGTGAGCCTGTACTAAAAGCTAACGACGATGTAAACAAATCGCAATCATCAAACGATACCTACCCAACAGGTATGCACATTGCGGCTTACAAAGCTGTTGTAGAAGTTACTATCCCGGGAGTTGAAAAACTACGTGATACACTTAAGGCTAAATCACAGGAATATATGAATGTGGTAAAAATTGGCCGTACACACTTAATGGATGCTACTCCCCTAACTTTAGGTCAGGAGCTTTCTGGTTATGTGGCACAACTTAACTACGGACTTAAAGCTGTTAAAAACACCCTTGCTCACCTTGCCGAAGTTGCTCTTGGTGGTACTGCTGTAGGTACAGGTCTTAACACTCCTGAAGGATATGATGTAAAAGTAGCAGAGTACATCGCTAAATTTACAGGACATCCTTTTGTAACTGCTGAAAACAAATTCGAAGCTCTTGCAGCTCACGATGCTATTATTGAAACTCACGGAGCGCTTAAGCAACTTGCTGTTTCCCTAAATAAAATTGCTAACGATATCCGTATGCTTGCTTCAGGTCCGCGTTCAGGAATTGGAGAAATCCTTATCCCTGAAAATGAGCCTGGATCATCTATCATGCCCGGCAAAGTGAACCCTACACAGTGTGAGGCACTTACAATGGTATGTGCTCAGGTTATGGGTAACGACGTCGCTATTACTATCGGTGGTACGCAAGGCCACTATGAGTTAAACGTATTTAAACCGTTAATGGCTGCTAACTTCCTTCAGTCGGCTACACTTCTTGGTGATGCATGTGTATCTTTCGACGAGCACTGCGCACAAGGTATCGAGCCAAACTACAAACGTATCAAAGAACTTGTAGACAACTCACTGATGCTTGTTACTGCACTTAATACTAAGATTGGTTACTACAAAGCTGCTGAGATCGCTCAGACAGCCCACAAAAACGGAACTACCCTGAAAGATGAGGCGGTACGTTTAGGTTATGTAACCCCTGAAGATTTTGATGCCTGGGTTAAACCGGAAGACATGGTTGGATCTCTTAAATAATAATCGATTCCTCTAAATACTAAGCCTGCATGATTTTCATGCAGGTTTTTTTTATATTAGCGTATAACAACCCAACTTACTATGAAACAGCTGCTTTTCTATTTCTTCTTTGCTATAATCACTTGTAATGCCCAATCAAAAGAAGAATTATATTTTGATATAGATTCAACAGCAATCACAAAATCTGAATTTCTAAAAAGAACGGATCATACCATAAATGTGAGAGGTTCAGTGGAGAAAAATGGTGTTACGATCAATAAGCTTTTCATTAGAAAGAAAATTGACACATTATCTTCCGAAAAGTATATCCAATTAAGAAAATATCTTAATCTCTCAGCATCGGATTTCAATCATCAGATAATCGTTATCAATTATTACTCTGGTCTTGATACAGTACTACCAAATGAAGGAAAATATCAATGGAACATTTACAGCAAAAGCTATCCAAAGAAATTAAAAAAGATGGGGAACATTAGCCAATTCTGGATTTATAAATATGATGACAATTTAAATTATCATCATGCAAATGAAATTAACTGGTATCATGACAAATCTGGCTTTATCGAGAAAACATTTTTCCCTTATCATTTCAACTCCGGAAATTGCGCCGTAATTTTACCAAACGGAAAATACTATACTTATTTTGGCGAATACGGACCAGATGAAGTCTATGCCGGAATAAACGAATTAAAGAAAAACTATGCAAACTAACACTCGACCTGCCGAAACAAAAGACCTTCCTGCCATACTGGAAATCATAAACCATAACATACTGCATAGTACTGCGGTATATGATTACGAGTCTAAATCAATGGATGATATGCAGGTTTGGTTTACTGAAAGACAACAGGACGGGTTTAAAGTAATTGTAGCAGAATACGACAATAAAGTAGCCGGCTATGCCGCTTACGGAATGTTTAAGCCTAAAAAAGGTTATCAGTTTACTGTAGAGCATTCGGTATATGTTTCCGATAATTTTCAGGGAAAAGGTATTGGCAAAATCTTAATGGCCGATTTAATTGCTATCGCAAAAGCAGAAGGCATTCACTCCATGATAGGAGTTATTGATGCTGATAATAAATCGAGTATCGAATTTCATAAGCAATTCGGGTTTAAGGAAACAGGATTCCTTAAGGAAGCAGGATTCAAATTTGGCCGCTGGCTCGACGTTACTTTTATGCAGCTGATACTGGAGTAAACTACTTCTTCTCTACCCTCGCTAAAATATCATTCATCATATCGATTTGTATTTGCTGTATCTCAATAAGCGACTGCTCCTGATGCATTATCAGGTGGTCTATTTTTTCGTGCAACATACGTATCTCAAGCTCCGACTTCAGGTTTACCATATAATCATTCTGCGCCTTCTCGCGGTCTTTTTCGTTTTGGCGGTTCTGGCTCATCATAATAACGGGAGCCTGTAATGCAGCTACACACGAAAGAATAAGATTAAGCAAAATGAACGGATAAGGATCAAAACCTTTATTAAGCAGTATAAAAACATTCAAGCCTATCCACCCCAACAGGAAACCAACAAAGAGCATAATAAAAGTCCAGCTTCCTCCAAAGGAAGCTACTTTATCGGCAACACGCTGACCAAAAGTAATATTACTATCGCTATCATCCGGATTATCAGACAATAACTTATCATTTTTAAGCGAGTCTATCACCCTTGTTTCCATTTCTGAGAGCTCGCCTACCTCTTTCCTGAGAAAATCGGCTATATACCTCGACCTGTAATGATTAAGCTCTTCTATCGAGAGACTGCAGCTATCATCAAAGTTTGGCGCGTCTTTTTTTATTTCGTCAAGTATAGGCTGACGGACGAGTTTTGCAGGTACTTTTTCTTTGTTTGGAAATTCTTTTCCGGATATATCGCTTATAAATTTCATATTAAAACCAGTCTTTCTTTTTAAAATAAATAACCATGCAAATAGTAGTAAATACCATTATACCCCATACCCAAAAATATCCGTTTTCCGTACGTAACTCAGGCATATTGTCAAAGTTCATACCATATACCCCAACTATAAAGGTGAGAGGCATAAAGATAACAGAGAATATGGTAAGCGTCTTCATGATCTGGTTCATTCGTTGGCTTTGTGCAGAAAAATGAAAGTTTGAGGCGCTATCAAGAGAAGTAAGGTCATAATCGATTTGATCCAGCATCTCAAGGCATTTTTGATGCAGGCGTGCAAAAAATACATGTGTAGACTTCCTTATGGTTTCATACTCATCATCTTCGTCTTTAGCGCTTTTGAGGTTATACAAAGCGTCACGTAACGGATTGATAGATCTTTTAATATAATTGAGTTCATCTCGGCTTTTTTCAATCCCAGTAATAAAATTTTCTCCTCCGCTTATCTTTCCGTCATGTAATGCCTCTACCTTATCTTCAAAACGCTCGATTGTCACGAAGAAATTTTCCATAATCGCATCCAGCATGAGATACAATAAGTAATCATTCTTCTTTTTCCTGACTAATCCGCTTCCAGTCCTTATACGCTCTCTGATATGAGAGAAATAATCATTTTTCTTTTCCTGGAATGAAACGATTACATTGTCTTTCAGCAAAAAGCTTATCTGTTCGGTTTTTATCGCTCCGTTATCTTCTTCAGGTAAAACCGATTTAACGCTAAAGAACAGAACATCGCCAAATTCTTCAATACGGGTACGTCGTGAAGTATTGATGATATCTCCCACAACATAGGGCTCTACATTAAAAAAACTCGTAATTTTCTGAATAAGCTCTACATCGTGTAAGCCATGCACATTAAGCCACTTCGTATCATTTATCTGAAGTTCATCCTTACATTCTGAAAAAACACGTTCAAGTCCTACGTTTTTATATTCTTCATACCCTTCTTCATCAAAAACAAAAAGCTGCATCTCTACCGGGTCGGTAGTATGCTCGCCAGTGTATTCAAAATTATAGGGTTGCACCCTGCGTACTTTACTATATTTTATTCTCTTCACAATATTGCATTTCTTATTATAAATATAGGAGTTTTTTAAAATCCATTCTATTTTTACAAAAAGTTTAATTGATGAAGACCCTTATTACAAATATCAAAGAATTACTTCAGGTTCGTGAGGCAGGAATAGCAAAAGTATCTGGAAAAGAAATGGCTGAACTGCCGTTACTTAACAATGCCTGGCTTGCTATTGAAAACAATCTGATAGCCGGCTTTGGAACGATGGAAAACTGTCCGGATACTTTAGGTTATACCGTAATAGATGCCAAAGGAAAAGCAGTTTTACCAGCCTGGTGCGACAGCCATACCCATATAGTGTATGCAGGTAATCGTGTTCTTGAGTTCGTAGACCGTATTAATGGTCTTAGCTATGAAGAAATTTTCAATCGTGGCGGAGGTATATTAAACTCAGCAAAAAAACTGAACGAAACCAGCGAAGATGATATTTATGAGCAGTCGAAACACCGCCTTGAGGAAGTTATGCAACAGGGAACCGGTGCTGTTGAGATAAAATCAGGTTACGGACTTACCGTTGAAGGTGAGCTAAAGATGCTTAGGGTAATAAAACGCCTGAAAGAAGAATATCCGATAGCCATAAAAGCTACTTTTTTAGGGGCGCATGCTTTCCCTGCTGAATATAAAGAGAACCACAGTGGCTATATCGATCTTATAGTAAACGAAATGCTACCTAAAATAGCTGAAGAAAAACTTGCCGATTATATTGATGCTTTTCTTGAAACCGGATATTTCTCGATTGAAGAAACTGAACGTATTATGGAAGCAGGTAAAAAATATGGTATGCCCGCCAAGATTCACGTAAACCAGTTTACAGCCATAAACGGAATTGAAGCCTGTGTAAAGCATGATGCACTAAGTGTAGATCATCTTGAAATTGTTACTGACGAAGATATTGAAGTCCTGAAAAATAGTAATACTATGCCGGTAGCACTGCCTACGTGTTCGTTCTTTATCAGTATCCCATATACCCCTGCCCGTAAAATGCTTGAAGCAGGATTACCATTAGCACTGGCGACAGATTTTAATCCGGGCACTACACCGTCAGGCAATATGAACCTTGTAGTAGCCACTGCCTGCATAAAAATGAAAATGACTCCTGAGGAAGCTATCAATGCCGCGACCATCAACGGAGCCTACGCAATGGGATTAAGCGATACACATGGTAGTATTACCATTGGTAAAAGAGCTAATCTTATCATTACAAAACCGGTAACTTCTTATTATCAGTTACCGTATGCCTTTGGCAGCAATCTAATCGAAACCGTAATCATAGAAGGTAAAACAATATAATCCGTATACTCCTTAATAATCCGGTTAAGGTTAATAAACAAAGGGCTTACTCATTTTGAGTAAGCCCTTGTTCTTTATAAAAGTGTATAGTTTATGTAATACTTTTTTCCTGTACCAATTCTCTTGTAAGCCATCCACTGCGTCCCATAGTAGCAATAGCATAAGGCGTTATCCAAAACAAACAAAACGTGTAAAGTATACTATAAGAATATGCCCAAAAAGCGCCTTTAACATTGTGTTTTTTAGAATAAAAAAGTACCGAAAAACTTGAGAATACTAAAATACCTACTAAAGTAGAACTCAAGAAAAGTAAAGGATGTGTTACAACAAATAAGAGCATTAGCAATATCAGCGGATAGGCCATTACGATTCTTATAAGTTGATTGATGAATAAAAGTCTTGCCCCAATCCTGCTTCCCTCGCGAAACTTAGCAAATATAAATTTTGACATCATTATGTTCTCCCTAATGTTACTCCTTCCCCATCGTATGAACATTTTAGATAATCCGTTAAGTTTTTCAGGAACATTTGTAAATACAACAGCATTTTTCTGAAACACTACATGATGTCCCTGTTTAAGTATCATATTGGTCATTGCTCGATCTTCACCTATGTTTGATGGTTGTCCCATAAAACTCTGGTCTATCCATTCTTCAAGGCAGTTAAATACAGCATCTCTTCTGTAGGCAGCCAGTGCACCCGGCGTACACATTACTGATCCCAAAGCACTTTCGGCAGATCGCATAAACTCAAAGCTCATGGCAAAACTAACATTAAGCATTTTAGGGATAATGGCTTTCTTATTATTCAGTACACGAACGTTTCCTGCAACTGCGCCACAATTCTTATTAGTAACAAAAGGACTCACCAAATTGCGCAGGGTGTCGTTCATTACTACAGAATCGCTGTCTACCGTCACAAAAACATCACCCCTTCCCGATTGAAAACCACGGTACAACGCGTGACGCTTACCTCTGTTTTCTGGTTGCTGACAAATCGATATCCTGTCTCCCAGTTCCGCTTTGGCACGTTGCATCCATTGCCATGTATCATCTTTACTGCCATCATCTATAGCCATTATTTCAAGTTTAGCCTCAGGGTAATTGCTTTTGGCAAGGCTAACCAAAGTATCAAAAACCAATCTTCCCTCATTATAAGCAGGCACAATTACAGTACATACCGGCAACAGGTCGTCAGAAACCGATTTAATGAGCTTATATCTAAAATAGAGTATTATATTATAAATGAAAAAGCAAGTCTGGAACAGGAATAATACACCGGTAAGTAATAATAAGGCTAAACCCCAATTTGTTGATAACCTGTCCAGATTTAATTGTTCGAATTCATCTTTCAGAAAAAAGACAGCTATAATAGCTCCTGTCAGCAGGAAAAATGTTCCGGACATTACAAATCGTTGTTTACGGCGTTGTGCCTTCAACTGTTTTATGATATTCATTTTCTGCGATTTTTCAGCAGGTTCTTTTTCTTTCATTTCCCCAAGTGGAAATGAGGCAGTAGTTTGTGTGTAATTTAGCATTATAGGCGTTTTTTTGGGGATGAATTCAGGGGCATGAGCCCCTTCTATTCACAATTTTTGAATAATCTAATACCAAACATTATACCTTTACACAAAAACCACTGTAAATCAATGAATTAAACAAAAAATATTTTAATTCATTTGTCCGATTTTTCTACACTTTCCACACTTTTCTACACTTTTGGAACTGGGGATTCAAGAACACATCTAACTGGCCATAAAAAAAGAGCTGCCCTTTTGAGGCAGCTCTTTCAATAAGTATTTTTTTTCACCTTATTATCTAAGGTTGAATGTCGTGTTACCAACCAACTGGCCTTTATCAAACACATTTACAGTATAAAGTCCTTTAGCAAAATCTTTTCCTGAAATTGTTTCTTTAACTTCCATAGTTTTGTTTTCATAAACAGCATTAGTAATAAAGCTGTAAGTAAGTGACTGGTCACCAAAAGCTTCAGTAGCTTTTTCACCAATTACATTGTTTTTAGGATCGATAACCTGTACATAGTATACTTTGTTACCTGCCTGAGCCACTTCGTTTGCAGCAATTGTAAAGCTAACCCTTATTACATCAACTCTACTTGCTTTATCCGTCTGAACCAGTTTACCTGAGCTTCTTTCTTTGTAAGGCTGAATGTGAAGGTTAAGAAGCTGAAGCTTCGCTGCTTTTTCAACCGTTCTAGAAAGTTTTTCGTTTTGTCCTACAAGTGTATCATTGTACCTTTTAGACTCTCCAAGCGCAGTTGCAGTACTATCACGCTGAGTAGTTAGTCTAGCATTCTGATCTTTTAATGAATTGTTTTCAGCAATCAGAGCATCGTAATCACGTTTAAGTTTGATGTACTGATTTTTGTAACGTGCTAAAGAAGCAGCATCTCCTTTAGACTTTTTAACTTCAGCAAGAAGTTCTTCAATTTTTGCACGTTCTGCCTCAAGATCTCCTTTTAATGAAGAGTTTTCTGCGATAGCAGCATCATAACTAGCCTTCTTTTCTTCAAGGTCATGAATAAGCTGTTCTTTTTCAGATAGTAATGTTTTTTCTGTAGTCTCGCTGTCCGTACTCATTTTGTACATGTAAGCAAGACTTCCCACTAGTAATATTGCCAATATTACTATAATTGCCTTTAAGCTTGAATTACTTTTTTGATTTTCCATTGTTAAAATATTTTTTCCAAATTTATATTAATTTTAATTTGCCACTATGATTTTAACGAAAAATTAGCGGAATATAGTATTTTTGAATCCAACAAAAACATCATGGAAAACATAATAAGATTCACTGTTAACGACCTTACAAAATACACAGCACACCGAAGCGGGGAGATTAAATTCGGCGAAAGGATAATTACTGTTCCTAACGGAATAAGCATAACTGAATTTCTTAAATCGAGTGAAGCTGAGTATGTTATGATAGGTATTCCTGAAGATGTAGGTGTACGTGCTAACTTTGGGCGTCCGGGTACTGCTTCAGCGTGGGAATCGGCTATCAAAAGCATTGTAAATCTTCAGCATAATAAATATGCCAAAGGGAGTAATCTTATCATATTAGGAAAAATTGATGTTTCCGCAATTATGGAAGAAGCAGCATCAATAGATGCTACCAGTGCAGAGGGGCGTAAACAACTATCTGAACTGGTAGATAAAATTGATAAGGATGTTGCCCATGTGGTTTGCCAGATCATAGCAGCAGGTAAGATTCCGATTATAATTGGTGGAGGTCACAACAATGCCTATGGTAATATTAAAGGAACAGCTCTGGCCAAAGGTAAACCCGTAAGTGCCATTAACTTTGATGCCCACACCGATTTCAGACAACTTGAAGGACGCCATAGCGGTAATGGTTTTTCCTATGCTTTTGAAGAAGGTTTCCTTAAAAAATATTTCATTTTCGGGTTACATGAGAACTACACCTCTAAAGCTGTAATGGAAAACATAAAGAAACATTACGACCGTATTAAATTCAATACCTATGAGCAAATAAGCGTGCGAAAAGAAAAAAGTTTCTCTGAAGAGATGGCTCATGCACTTGGCTTTATAGAAGATGATCCGTATGGTATTGAAATCGACCTGGATGCATTACCTAACATTGCAAGCAGTGCTATTACTCCGAGCGGATTCAGCGTAGAAAAAGTACGTCAGTTCATTCATTATTTCGGACAGCATAAAAATGCAACCTACCTGCATTTGTGCGAAGGTGCTCCCGACCTTGATAATGAAAAAAACAACCATCTTACCGGAAAGCTTATTGCCTATCTGGTAACTGATTTTATGAAAGCGAAAAACGATTTTTAAAAACTAAACCCTTTACTGCCGATGAAAATTATAGCCTCATTTTTTGCATTATTTACAACGGCATTATTTTTTGCCCAATCAGATGCCCGTTTTCGTATAACGGAAAACAATAAGATTGGATATATTAACACTAAAGGAGAAATTGTTATCCAACCTGTTTACATTAATGGAGGAAATTTTTCAGATGGTGTAGCCGCCGTGAGAGAAAATGGTCTTTATGGTTTTATAGATACAAATGGTAAATATATAATTCAACCGCAATATGACTATGCCTCTTATTTTTATAAAGATTTTGCTTTAGTTTATAAAAATGGTAAAAGAGAAATAATCAATAAAAAAGGAGAAAAAGCACTGCCTGATGTTTTCCATTCTATAAGTATATTATCAGATCATACAGCTATAGTAAGTACAAAAACTCGTAAAAGAGGATTATACTCTTTAAAAGATAAAAAGCTTCTTACTGACACTATTTATAGTTCAATCGGCGAATTCAGAAAGGGTGTATCAATAGCCACCACTATGGATAATAATTATTGTTTGATCGACTCTTTGGGAAATACTATTGTTCAACCTGGAATTTATTCTGAAATTGAATCTTTTTCAGATGATGGCTATGCTGTAGTTAGTTCTGATGAACAATACAAAAGTGCCGTGATTGACACTAAAGGCAAAGTATTATTTAAATATCATAATGAATATAGCAGCCTTAGAGGTAAATTTAACAATGGATATATAGCCGTTTATGACTATAGTTTTACGGAAAAACCTAAGGATGCTAAATTTGACCGGGGATACTTAAATGCGACAGGAAAATTAATTTTCAGTGATCCTGATAAAAATTCATTTGAAAGTTTTTCAAACAATAGAGCCTTTATTAGTTATGACAGAAATTACAAACTAATCAACGAAAAATTTGAAGTTCTGGGGGATAGCGTATTTAAAAATATAGCCGGAGAATATGAGAATAATGTTTTTGTTGGAGATTATGCGGTTGTTCAGGCACTTAATTATAAGTGGGGAGTTATAGATACTAACGGCGTTTATGTTATAAAACCGAGATTTAACGAAATACATGATTGCGGTGTTTTAGATGAATATGTCTTTTTCCGTGAATATGACGCTGATGACAATGCACACTATGGTATATGCAACCTCAAGGATGAGATAATCCTGAAACCTATAGTTGACTTTTTTGATACTAATGGTTTTATTGATGGTTTGCTTATGACATTCATTAATGACAAACTTACCTACATAAACAAAGAGGGAGGTGTTATATGGCAAGAAAAAGACATAGATACAACAAAACAAACTGTCAGATCTTTAAACATAGATTATATGTTGAGGGGATATTTCTATGCCTATTCAAAAACGGAAAAACATAATGGATGGGGCAGATCTGATAATATGCCCAAGAAAATAGGCTCAAAAAATTTTCCGAAAAAGCAATTATCGCTTGTCATCTCTCCTGAAGAAAAAGCAGTTTTTGAAGAGGAATTTAATGGATGTAAAGTTTATCTTGCTAATACAAGTGGAAAAAAAGCAACCATAAACGCAAGTGACAGCAGACTTGAGATTATATTACAGGCCCAGGATAATAATGGCAACTGGAGAGATATTGAATATACTCCTAAAAGCTGGTGCGGTAATAGTTATCACAATGTATATTTAGAATCGGGCGAATATTGGGATTTTACAATGCCTTTATATGATGGAACATATAAAACCAAAATCAGGGCAGTATTAAGCTATTTTGAAAACAAAAAGGAAAAAATTGTATACAGCAATGTAATTGATGGAAATATCAATCCGGCTCAATTCTTTAATAAACTTACCTATTCTCCAAACGGATTAATGGATCCCTACAGCGAATAAACTAAAAATCAATCATGATGCCCATCAGGTTCAATATGAATCATGATTTCTATGAATTGCGGCAGAGTATGTTGTATATGATCTTTAACAGCATGTGAAATAGTATGTCCTTCAGTTACTGATAGTTCTCCATCAACCCATATATGTAAATCGGCGTGGTTAAGCACTCCCATCTTACGCGTATGGCATTTTTGTACATGGGTAACGCCTTCAACCTCTGAAGCCAGCTCCCTGACTCTTTCATTTAAAGAAGGATCTAAATCTTCGTCGAGCAACTCACCTATTGCCGGCCTTGCTATCTGATAGACATTGATAAGGATAATAACGCCAGCAAACAAAGCTGCATAATCATCTGCCGCTTCGTAGCCCTTACCTCCTATCAGAGAAATAGTAATACCTATAAAAGCTGCAAGTGAGGTAATAGCATCACTCCTGTGGTGAAAAGCATCAGCCTTAACAGCCTCACTGTTTATCCCAACACCTACTTTCTTTACATAACGGTAAAGAATCTCCTTTGTGACAATAACAATCAGTAAAATAATAAGTGTATAGGCTTTAGGCGATTTATGCGGTGTCATTATATTATGTACACTCTCCTTCCCTATTACAAAAGCCGCTATAGTAAGTGCCAGAGCTATGCCAATCGCGATAAGAGCTTCTGCCTTACCATGACCGTAAGGATGATCTTCATCGGCAGGTTTTGAGGCCCATTTGAGTCCGAGCCACAGCATTGTAGAAGTAAATATATCAGCGGTAGATTCTATAGCGTCTGCAATAAGAGCATAGGAATTACCAAAAATACCGCCCAAAGCTTTTAAAATTGCCAGTATTCCACTGACTATTATCCCAATAAATGTAGATTTGAGTGCTTTATTTTCAGTTTTTGGCATAACTGCTGTATATGATAGAGGGTAAATTTGAGATTGTAAAATTACGGCTTTATATGCCGGTATACCCTAAACATACGCTAATTTTTTTTAACCTATCTTTGCAACGTCTTCGCAGTTTCTGCAAAGAACTAAACATCATATACATGACATTCGACGAACTAAATTTAATTCGAAATATACAACAGGCCCTGGCAGAAGAAGGTTATAAAAATCCTACTCCTATCCAGGAACAAGCCATTCCTATTATTCTTGAAGGCACTGACCTTGTAGGCTGTGCACAAACAGGTACGGGAAAAACAGCGGCTTTTGCTATACCTATCATCAATGCAATACACCCTATTGTAGGTTCGATTAAGAAGGTAAAGCACATCCGTGCCCTGATAATTACGCCTACCCGAGAGCTTGCTATACAAATAGGTGAAAGTTTTGATACCTACGGAAAATATACAAACATCCGCCAGCTTACTATTTTTGGTGGCGTTAACCAGATATCACAAACCGATCAGCTTAAAAAAGGGGTTGATGTTCTCATTGCTACTCCCGGAAGGTTATTAGATCTTCACAAGCAGGGGTTTGTAAATCTTGACCACCTACATACACTAGTCCTTGACGAAGCCGATCAGATGCTGGATATGGGCTTTATCAATGATGTGAAGAAAATTATCAAGCTTACACCCGATAACAGACAGACATTATTATTCTCGGCAACCATGCCTTTGGCAATTCGTGAGCTGGCAGACAGTTTCCTGACCAATCCTAAATATGTTTCGGTAACTCCGGTGTCATCTACAGCCGAGAGGGTTAAACAGCAAATATATTTTGTAGATAAAGGTGACAAACGTAAGTTGCTTTACCATCTTATCCGCAATGAGAGCCTGAGCAATGTATTGGTATTTACCCGTACTAAGCACGGTGCTGACAATGTGGTGAAAGCCCTAAAAAAGAACGGAGTTGAAGCAGGAGCCATTCATGGCGACAAATCACAAAGCGCAAGACAACGAATACTGGATGCTTTTAAGAATAAAGAAATTCCTGTTCTTGTCGCTACCGATATTGCTGCCCGTGGTATTGATATTGAGAGCCTTCCGTATGTAATTAACTTTGATCTCCCGAATATTCCTGAAACCTATGTACACCGTATAGGACGTACGGGTAGAGCCGGAAATGAAGGCCTTGCCATATCTTTCTGCGGTAAAGACGAGCTTCCTTATCTCAAGGATATCGAAAAGCTTATCCGAATCAAGCTTAAAGTAATTGAAGGACATCCTTATCCTTATGCCGAGGAAACCAAATCGGACACTTCTAAAAAACCTGATCTGCGAAACAAAAACAAGCAACAGGGAGGACAAAATAAATCAAGGAAGTCTGAGGCTTCTAAAAAAAATAAAAGACGCTGGTATTAATACCGGCGTTTTTTGCGTTATTAGTTTAGTTATATTCGCAGCAGAAAAAAGATAACCATGAAATACCTTATCATAGCTTTTATACTTATTGCAACTCCCGGCTTTGCCCAGAAAAAAAAGCCCGTAGCAAAACCCGCTGCAACAAAACCAACTCCTGTCAAAAAAACAACCGAATGGGATGAGCTTGATAAAACTTTTGTAGCTTTTATAAAAGCATTAGAGAATAAAGATAAAATGACTTTTGATAGTATAGCGCTGGTAAAGTTAGACTGTGCTGAATGTCCGGGTAGTGGCGAACAGGGCGATATTATGCATTATGTTCCTTCAGATGTATTTTATATTACTGTTGCTGAAGATTTTAAACTATCACCGGTTTATAAGGCACTAACGAGCAGAGGATATGCTTTCAATAGTATGATTTTAAAAGGATTCAAACCATCTTTTATTAAAGACGGTTCTGATTCTAAAGACCTTAAGGTATATGAAGTATGGGTTCCAACATATAAACCAAACGAATTATCAAAGGGCCATCCGGGATCAAGTCACGCTTTCCAGTTCGTAAAAGTTCACGGAGAGTTCAGGTTTTTCGGACTCACCTCACAAACTCTATAATTAACATGCCGGTTAACCCGGCATTTTTTATGCCTCATAATTTTACAGGTAAACCTTACGTTTATTAAGAATGTAATTGTACATTGGTAAAATGAAACACCCGAACACAAAGGCTTTTTGGCTCTATTACCGCATCACATCAATAGCAAATCTTGCTTTCAGCACCATATTTGCTGCCATTAAATTAGATTTTATCTGGCTGATTTTGATTTATGGCTCTTTTGGAACAGGTGTTGGTATACTCTATTTCAATTATTATTATAAGAACCAATATTACTTTTACCATAACTTGGGTTACACACGAAGAAAATTGGCACAAAATACTTTTTTAGTCAACATCCCTATACTTATTATTGGTTTAACATTATTTCTAATTGGCTAATTATGCATACACTAACCATTAGCGAATTAGCTAAGAATTTTAAAAGCAAGTCAGTTCTAGACTATATTGCTTTTGAATGCAAAACCGGAGATATAATTGGTATTCTTGGCCGTAATGGCACAGGAAAATCAACTTTGTTAAAAATACTGTTCGGTACATTGAAAGCTGATAAGATACGAGTATCAATAGATGGCAAAAATATATCACCGGAAGAAATTATCCCTCAACAGAAGATCGCTTATCTCCCCCAGGAATCATTCCTTCCAAAAAGTCTTAAAGTAAGGGATATTGCTCCTTTGTATTTTAAAGAAGGTGACAAGCAGGATAAAATATTGTATGATCCTCTTATAGCCCGCATGGCAAATACCAAAGCTGGAAACCTTTCTATGGGTGAACTACGTTATTTTGAACTGATGCTTATCAGCACACTGCCCCACCCTTTTCTTATGCTTGATGAGCCTTTGTCTATGGTTGAACCGTTATACAGAGAAAAAATAAAAGAGAAACTACTAAGCCTGAAAACAACGAAAGGCATCATTATGACCGATCATTATTATGATGATATCCTTGAAACTGCGAACAATTGTCTTTTACTGCGAAACGGACGTCTAATTACTGTTAATTCTATTGATGACCTTATCGGAAATGGTTATCTTCCCGCTTCAAATTATTAAGCCATGAAAAAACTTTTCATTCTCTCTTTAATCATATTAACTTTTACCAATATAAACGCTCAGGATATCACGGTCATGTCCTATAACATCAGGCTTGATGTAGCAAGCGATGTCGAAAACCGCTGGGACAATCGTAAAGAAATGCTCGCCAGTCAGGTGTTGCAAAAGAATCCCGACTTTATGGGGGTTCAGGAGGCTTTACCGCAACAGATGGATTATCTTAATGAAAACCTTAAAAACTATAAATATATTGGTGTAGGCAGGGATGATGGCAAGCGCGAAGGTGAATTTTCAGCGATATTTTATAATACCTCAAAGTACAAGGTTATTGAACAATCTACATTTTGGTTGTCATCTACTCCGGACAAAGTATCTATGGGCTGGGATGCAGCCTGTAAAAGGGTTTGTACTTATGGATTGTTTGAAAACCTGAAAACAAAACAAAAAATATGGGTCTTCAATACCCATTTTGATCATATAGGGAATACAGCACGCCAAAACAGTGCTAGGCTTATTCTCGATAAGATCAAAGCCGTGAATACAAATAACTTTCCATTTGCTCTTACGGGAGATTTCAACCTTGAGCCCGACAGTGAGCCCATTAAGCTAATAACAACACAATTGAATGACTGCAGGATTGTAGCAGAAGAAACTTCGGGTTCGGTAGCTACATTTAATGGCTTTAATATGAAAGAAAAACCTAAAGTCCGAATTGACTATGTATTCGTCCCTAAAACCATTACAGTCAATAAATATGAGACTTTAGTAGACGTTAAGTACAACCGCTATCCTTCAGATCATTTTCCTGTATATGTGGAACTTACGGTGAAATAGTTATGAAAAGGTTTTTTATTTTATTCAGTTTAATAGCCGTGGTTTCCTGTAGAAAGGATTTCTTAGACGATGAAGGAAAAAAAGAACCATCTATATTTTTTACATTTGAAGCCCTTAGAGAACAACAGAAAAAGGAACAAAATCCTGAAGATATACCTCTTCCACCAGCTATAGATCAACATTATTCAATTCATAACTTTCTTGTAGATTCAGTTGGGAGTTTGTATTACTATCATCACAACGAACCAATGCATTCAGGCTGTGGTACTGGATTAACAGAAGATAGTTATCCTGCCAAATTTATTAATTTGAATCCTGAGCTATTATTTAAAATTCCATCGACTGAAGTAGAAAAATTTATAAAAAGAAAAGTACTTACTGATACTATTCCAGACAATTTGAAATTTATCACTGTAGGTGCTGAAAAAGATACTTTCGATTCTCAAGATTTTTTAAGAGCATTCCATCGTTTCAATAATGAAACAAATAGAGTGATAAGACGAATTACACAGGAAGAAAGTGAAGTATTAAACCATAAGAAAAGAAAAATCCCATACGATTACCATACAATCAAATGGGATTCAGCAAGAACAACATTTAGAAAACACATTTAAAAAATAAAGCCCCTTATAGGGGCTTTTATATTATTTGAAGATAGAAATTATTACTCTACCACTACCTTATCAGTCTTAGCAACTACTACTATACAATATGGTGCTGTAAGCGCCATAGTAGCCATACCTTCCGGTTTGGTCTCTGTAGTATTTATAATTGCGGTATTATCTTCAATCGTTACTTTACGTACACCAACACTGTATCCTCCAGTGTTCTTTTGCCCCATAAAAATTGCTACCACATTATTTTGAGAGAAATCAACGGTAGGTACATTACTCCAGCCCAATTCTTTATAAAGTGCTAAAAGTTCGTCGTGAGATTTTATAACCACATTCGATTTGGCATCACGACCACCATAAGCATCCTGCTTAAGTATTTCGAAAACAACAGCCGCATCGACCTGAATATTATTTACAATTTTAAAACTGCAGCTTGAAAGCAGCATAAGCATTAGGCAAAACGTAATTACTTTTTTCATAAGATTTGATTTAATGATTTATTACACCATTACATTTTTTATGCCATTTTTAATAATGTGAGTTTTTCTTACTTGGCATGCATCTTCAAAGCTTTGCGGTAAACCTTTTCATACATTGGTACAATCTGCTGTACATCAAACTCCTGTGAAACCTTAAGTGCATTCGATTTGAACTCAAATAATTTTGCATCATCAGAAAGTATCTCGATGGCTTTTTCAGCCATATAGTCAACGTCCCCAACATTCCCAAGATAACCGGAAACCCCCTCTTTATTAACTTCCGGAAGACCTCCTGTATTACTCGATATTACAGGAACCCCACTAGCCATTGCTTCAAGTGCTGCAAGTCCAAAACTCTCTGTTTCTGATGGTAACAGGAATAAATCCGAGAAACATAATATCTTGCTTATCTCGTGGCTGTTCCCAAAGAAAATAACCTTGTCGCTTATACCTAATTCTTCACAAAGCGCTTCAGCCGGAGCTTTTTCAGGTCCATCGCCTACCATCATTAGTTTGGCCGGCATTTTCTTCTGTATCTCATTAAATATTTTAATGACATCCGGAATGCGCTTTACCTTTCTGAAGTTGCTAATATGTGTAACGATCTTCTGGGTTTCTGTAGCCATAAGCGAACGATGGCATTCTGACGTAGTATCTATACGATTCTTATCTATTTCAATAAAGTTAGGAATAACTTCTATTTCCCTTTTAATATCAAATAGTCTGTACGTATCATCTTTAAGATCCTGTGATACTGAGGTCACAATATCTGAATGGTTGATACTGAAACTTACAGCAGGTTTGTAAAATGGGTGATTTCCAACAAGCGTAATATCCGTACCGTGAAGCGTTGTTACCATCGGAATTTTAATTCCCTGTTCTTTCAGCATCTTTTTAGCCATATAGCCTGCATAGGCATGAGGAATGGCATAATGTACATGTAAAAGTTCTATACCATACAATTTAACCATGTCTACAAGCTTACTGGACAATGCCAGTTCATAAGGCTGATAATGGAAAAGAGGATATTCAGGAACGTGCACCTCGTGGTAATGGATATTAGGATTTAAAAGTGCCAGCCTTACCGGTTGACTATACGTTATAAAGTGTATTTCGTGTCCCCTGCGTGCGAGTTCCAGACCAAGCTCAGTGGCTACCACACCGCTACCGCCAAACGTGGGATAACATACTATTGCGATTTTCATAAAGTGTCTAATAAAGAGACGAATTTAAACAAAAAAACAGGGCAAAGCCCCGTTTTCTATGGAAATTAACGTAATCGTTATCTGTCAAAAAATTAACGCTTTAAATTGTTTTCATAAAGCTCAATCCATTGCTGTGGTGTCATTTTACCAACCAATTCAGCAATTAATTCAAAAGGGATTGCATCCGGCTTTTTAAAGCGAATACAACTTTTGCCCATATCCAGCTTGTATTTACTGTGTTTAGGAAATTCAGCCACAAACCAGTCATGTAGTTCTTTATCAGCATAAATTCCCATATGATAAAAAGCAATAAAATTCTTTTGAGAAGCTATTGCCAAAAAAGGAAGTGCCTGTTTAGGATCACAATGGTAACCCGCGGGATATAAAGAATGAGGAACTGCCCATCCTAACATACCATAAGAAACGCCTTCACTAAATCCCTCTGGCAAATTATCTGTAATAGCCTTGCGTAGCTTCATCATTGGTGCTTTCCTGTCTTCAGGTATAGCGTCCATGTATTGGTCAGCGGTATCAACAAAGTATTGCATAACTTATATTTTTGTTTGTCTGATAAACTTACTCAATAATTGCATCCTCAATAGCTTTCTGTATATCCTCCCTAATGTTCTCTTTAGAAAGCCTGTTTTCACCTGCCTCCGGATAGGTACGATTAGAAAGGAAAACATAAACAATCTCAGTCTCAGGATCAGCCCATGTCATAGTACCTGTAAATCCGGTATGCCCAAAACTCGCTTTAGAAACACATCCGCATGTAGGTCCTGATTTCTCAAGCTGTGGCTTATCAAAGCCAAGCCCTCTCCTGTTACCTTCCTTACAATTATAGCAGGTATTAAAGGTATCAAAAGTATGAGCAGAAAAATACTGTTTACCTCCATAATTTCCTTTCTGAAGATACATCTGCATAATCTTGGCAACATCCATCGAATTAGAGAATAATCCTGCATGTCCTGCAACTCCGTCTTCCATCGCCGCTGCCATATCATGAACATACCCCTGAATCTCTGTGTAACGGAAGTAGTTGTCAATTTCCGTTGGCGGAATATTACACATATCCCATCTACGCAATGGATTGTATGAAGTTGAAGCAGCTCCAAGCGGCTTATAAAAGTTTTTATACGCTAAATCATCCAAAGACTTACCTGTTTTACGCTCCAGATATTCTTTCAACAGAATGAATGAAAAATCACTGTACTTGTATTCCTTTTTCTTCAACAGCTTACTATCGGCAATTCGCTTAACAATAGTATCCTGATAACCTTTTATCAGGAACAGGTTTTCTGTAACCTGATTAGGAAATTCTGGGCTGTAAAAGTTTCTGTAAAGCAACGAATCGGGTTTCTTATTACTATCAAGTGTCTGCTGATAAAATGGCATCCACGGCTGAAAACGTGCCTGATGCAACAGCATGTCTTTTAATGTGATATGCTTTTTATCCGTATCCGCAAAAACAGGCAGCATATCACCTAACTGAGTATCAAGTTTGACCTTTCCTGTATCATACAACTGCATGACGTTAGGTAATGTTGCCAATATTTTGGTTAATGAAGCAACGTCATAAATATCAGAGTTTTTTACTTTTACATCATTAACATAGGTATGATAACCAAAAGATTTCTGATAGATAACCTTGCCTTTTCGAGCAACCAGAACCTGAAGGCCCGGCGTCATTTTCTCATTGATGGCACGTTGTGCTATCATATCAATTTTACTCAGTTTAGCCGAACTCATCGCTACATTTTCAGGTGTGGTAAAACCAAGTCTGTTTGTAGTTTTAGTAAACACACCATCATTTAACTTAAATGTTGAAGCTATGCTTACAGGGATTTTCCCTTTAGAACCTAATGCGCCAAACACAATTTCAGCAGCAACAGTCTGTGCAATGGCATTGTTTTGATATGCCAATATAACCGTTTTAATATTCTTAAAACTCTTAATTGGGGTTAGTGAATAAGGTTTGGCAAAATGGGTAAATATTACACGCTTGTTCTTTGCTATGGTATCAAGCCAGGTAAGTTCTTTGGCTGAAAGATCGTGTTTTTTCCAGGCACCGTCAGCTTTATGATAGCCAACAATAACTATAGTAAAATCTTTTAGTTTAGCGCTAAGCAAATGGAGACTATCTTCCTGAACTTCGGTAACTTCAGCATATTTCTGAAGTGTTGTCAGATAATTCGAACCATCATCATCACCTAACTTAACATAAGCAATTTTCTCATTCTCAAGAGCCATTACCGGGACAGTCTCTTCTTCATTCTTTAGAACTGTAACCGCATTTTCGTACAGTTGATAGTTCAGATCATCGTATTCGTGCCCATTCAGGTCATTATACAAATTCGTCAGATCGATTGGCTTATAATGATTAAGACCTCCTCTGTATTTATATGCCAATATTTTTTTTACCGATAATTGAAGGCGCTCTTCTGATAGTACGCTATCAGCATAAGCCTGACGGAACTTTTCAATCGCAACAGGAACATTTTCGGCAAAAAGCAAAACATCATTCCCTGCCAAAAACGCTTCAAGGTCAATATCACCAGGTTGCATATAACTACTGGCACCTTTCATATTAAGTGCATCTGTAAAAATCAGTCCTTTAAAGCCAAGTTCACCCTGAACAATGTTAGTAATCACATTATAAGATAACGAAGTAGGATAATTAGGCATAGGTTCTATACTAGGCACATTCAGGTGAGCAACCATTATACTCGAAAGGCCTTCACTAAATAAACGTTTATATGGGTAAAATTCTACATCATCCAAACGTTCTTTAGTAAAATTAAGAAAAGGCAAAGCGTGATGTGAGTCGGTAGCCGTGTCACCATGCCCCGGAAAGTGTTTTCCCGTAGCAAATACACCTTCACTTTGAATACCTTTCATAAGAGCTGATGCTCTCTCCGTAACCATAAACTTATCTTCACCAAAAGAACGGTTACCAATTATGGGGTTTGACGGATTTGTATTAATATCCAGAACAGGAGCAAAATTAAAATGGATACCCATTCTTTTTGCCTGTTTTGCCATTTGCTGCCCCATTTTTTCAATCAGTTTCATATCCTGAACACTGCCAAGAGTCATGTTCCATGGATAGCGGTAGGTTGAATCAAGTCTCATACTCAATCCCCATTCTCCATCTATACCTATGAACAATGGCACTTTGGATTTTTCCTGATAGCGGTTTGTTAGTCTTGCCTGTCTTACAGGACCTCCCTGAAAAAAGATAAGTCCACCAATTTTGTAATCAGTAATCAGCTTTTCTACACCTCTTTCATGAGATGCGTCTTTATTAGAATAAGCAGCAACCATAAAAAGCTGGCCAACCCTTTCTTCAAAAGACATACGCGTATAAATGCTGTCTACCCATTTTCTTTCAGCATCAGAGCTGTAATCACTAAAAACTTTCGAGTTCTGTGCAGATACCAATTGGATGGAAAACAAGAAAACTATTACAAAAAGCCTCATTAAATAATTGTGTTTTTTAAAATAACAAATCATCATTACCAATAGTTAATGATGATTTATATATAGTATTATGGTGTATTTGATCTTAAAAAAAGCGGCTATGCCAACTCTCTCCCGCAGGAACCTCCCAAAAATCCTGCCATTCTCCAACAGTATTTACAAGATTATTGAAAACTATTGTGTTAGCAGATACTGCTTTTTCCTTAGCCATTTTCTTAAAATCTATAAGTGGCTTATAAGCAATATGTTCGCCTAGCTTAAATGTTACATTCATCTTATCTAACAGGTCCACGCCATACTTCTGCTCCAGAGCCTGAATAAATTGCACAGAGGCATCAATAGAACAGCCTGTAGCAGCTTGTGTACTCTGATTTATGGCAATAATAATAAACCTGTTGTATTTAACTTGATAAGAAGCCTCAAGACCTGCTCCATGTGCAGTCCAGCTTTCAAGGAATTCCTTGAGTGATACTTCTATTTCAGCAATTTCCTCATCAGAGAATTTTCTGTTAGACTGATATATCCATATTCTTGATTCTTCAGGTAGGGTTTCAAACGGAACGTACATAATCTCTTATCTTATAAATCTTTTGCATTGGCAATCAATTCTGCCACATCCATCACTTTAATATCATGCTCCCTGTTCTTAGCTTTTACACCATCGGTAAGCATCGTGTTACAAAACGGGCAACCCGCTGCAATAATATCCGGCTGTGTTTCAAGAGCATCTTCTGTTCTCTCAACGTTTACGTCTTTATTACCTTTTTCCGGCTCTTTAAACATCTGTGCACCACCGGCACCACAGCAAAGACCGTTAAGTTTAGAACGTTTCATCTCTACTAATTCAGCATCCAGCTTTTCCATAAGGTCACGTGGTGCTTCATAAATATTATTGGCACGTCCCAGATAACAAGGATCGTGAAACGTAATCTTTTTACCTTTAAACTGGCCACCTTCAATGGTAAGCCTGCCATCATCCAATAATGATTTCAGGAATTCTGTATGGTGAACCACTTCATAAGTACCCCCAAGTTCAGGATACTCATTTTTTATGGTATTAAAGCAGTGCGGACAAGCAGTAACAATCTTCTTAACATCATAAGCATTAAGAACCTCGATATTTGCCATTGCCTGCATCTGGAATAAAAACTCGTTTCCTGCTCTTTTAGCAGGATCTCCCGTACAGCTTTCTTCAGTTCCTAAAACAGCAAAAGGTACTTTGGCACTGTTAAGAATCCTAACAAATGCTTTAGTTATTTTTTTTGCCCTGTCGTCAAAGCTTCCCGAACAGCCTACCCAAAATAAAACTTCAGGCTGTTGGCCGCTGGCCATCATGTCGGCCATAGTCGGTACTGTAAAATTATCCTCAGTCATACTATTATTTATTCGTCTTTGCCATCGTCAAAGACCTGAATTGTAACTTCTTTATCTATAAGGTCGGTAAACTTACCTCTGTAACGTGTCGCTTTTACAAGATGATTGTCTATCCAGTGGTAGTTTCCTCCTCTTGGTTTACCCATTACCATACCATGGTATTTAAAACCATGTTCTTTAAGCCATGTTTCGGTTACTTCCCTGTGAGCTTCAGTACGCGATGTAAAGAAAAAGATTATATGACCTTCATCATACCATCTGTTAAGCGTTTCAAGCGCATCCGGATATACCTGAGCGGTAACCATTCTTTCCGGCTCTTCATTAGGTATATCATCACAAATAGTACCATCAATATCAATAAGGTAATTTTTGATATCCGGAGGAAGAACAGGGCTAAGATGTTCCCCGTTTTCAGTAACCTGCTGTAAATTTTTGTCGATGTCTTCTGCTTTCATTACGCTTCGTCTTTCCAGTTTAACCTATCCATTTGGCTATACTGCCATGGAGCTCCATTGTTCTCAATATTAGTCATCATCCCGTTAAGTTCTACCGGAGCAGCACTTTGTTCCATAACAAGGTATCTTCTCATATCCATAATAATAGATAGCGGATCGATGTTTACCGGACAGGCTTCAACACAACCATTGCAAGTTGTACATGCCCATAACTCTTCAGGGGTAATATAGTCATTAAGCAACGATTTGCCATCATCAACAAACGTTCCTTTGTTTTTATCAATGTTCTTTCCTACTTCCTCTAGCCTATCGCGGGTTTTCATCATGATATTACGAGGTGAAAGTTTTTTACCTGTAATATTCGCAGGACAAGATTCTGTACAACGGCCACATTCAGTACATGTGTAAGCATTCATTAACTGAACCCAATTTAGATCCTGAACATCGCTTGCTCCAAATTTCTCGGGAACAGCCCCTTCCTCAGCAGGAGGTGCCGCTGCAAACGGATCAGCATTCGGATCCATCATCAATTTAACTTCTGCCGTAACAGATTCCAGGTTTACAAACTTACCTTTAGGTTTAAGGTTAGCAAAATAAGTATTAGGGAAAGCCAGTAATATATGCAGGTGTTTAGAATAATACAAGTAGTTCATGAAAACTAAAATCCCAACTATATGCATCCACCATGCCGCTCTTTCAATAAGAATCACTGTTCCTTCAGACATTCCGTCAAACAAAGGCGAAATGAAACCTGATATAGGGAAAGATCCTGCCTGAACATAATGATGCGCGCCCACCGCCTGAAGATGCCCATCGGCAGCATTCATAGTAAGGAACAATATCATCAGAACAGTTTCGAAATACAGAATATAGTTAGCATCGCTTTTAGGCCAGCCTTTAAGATCGCTATGGATGAATCTTTTTAACTTAATGATATTCCTTCTGATCCAAAATATGGCTACAGATACAATAACACCAAAAGCCAAAAGCTCAAACGTACCGATAAGGAAACTGTAAAAGCCTCCCATAAAAGAAAAAACTCTGTGAGTACCCGCAATACCATCAACAATTATTTCAAGCAGTTCAATATTGATAAGTATAAAACCAACATATACTATAATATGTAATATACCCATTACAGGCTTTCTTACCATTTTAGACTGCCCAAGAGCAATCATTGCCATATTATTCCAACGTTCTCCCGGATTATCAAAGCGATCTACGTTGCGACCAAGCTTAATATTGCGGATTAGTTTTTTTACATTAATAGCAAAGTAACCAAATCCTGCTGCAAGGATTAAAACAAATAGTATATTATCTAAGTAACTCATATAGTAAAGTGATTGCTATAAAATCAATACGCTTATTTTTTTTCTTCTTTAACTACCGTTTCGGTATAAGGAGTTCCTTTTTTACCAAAAACAGAGAAGTGAACATAACGTTTAGGATTCTGTTTGAAATCTGCTAAAAGCTCCTTTAGTTCTTTAGATGCCCCATTAAGATTATTATACATTGCATCATCTTTCATAAGCTTACCTAAAGTACCTTTTCCTGAATTCACATCATTCATAAGGTTATCCACCTTAGCAAGCGAACCTTCAAGATTTCTCACAGTTTGTGCCAAATTCGCTGCATCAA
Organism: Flavobacterium suzhouense; assembly: GCF_042684765.1. Classification (NCBI taxonomy): domain Bacteria; kingdom Pseudomonadati; phylum Bacteroidota; class Flavobacteriia; order Flavobacteriales; family Flavobacteriaceae; genus Flavobacterium; species Flavobacterium suzhouense. The sequence goes on from NZ_JBHUMD010000030.1 coordinate 81,404, forward strand.
TTGAATCTGATAATTTTGAGAAATTAGCGGTTGTATGATTCAGGTTCTTCAGTGTAGCATCTATGTTATTTTTATTACCTGCTAACATAGCATTAAGAGTACGTGCAGAACCACTGAACTCCTTCATTGTAGCACTCATTTCAGCAATAGCTATGCGAAGATTCTCCTGAGTCTTAACATCCATCACATTTTTAAAACCATGTAAAAGACTGTCAGCTGTTACAATTGTTGACTCAACTTTTGCTTGTAGCGGAGATAACCTATCGCCAACCTCAGATAGCATATCGGGCTTTTCACCACTTTTAAGTTCAGCTCCATCCTCTGCAAGTGTACTATTTTTCATATCAGGAATGATCGCAATCTGCTTGCCTCCTATAATACTTGGTTTATAAAGAACTGCCTGGCTGGTTGTAGAAATAGGAAAATTAGTTTTTACCTGCATTTCTATCCTTAGCTTTCCGCTGGTTTGATCGATAAAAGATATATCATTAATCTTACCAACTACCAATCCGTTTAGAGTTACCGGAGCCGACGGAGACAACTCCTCTACGTTATCATATATAACGTAATATGTTTTGTATGAATTAAATAAATCGGTACCTCTTAAAAAATAAAATCCCCATATAAACAATAATACGGATGATATAACTAATACCGCGGTCTTAACTTCTCTTGATACTTTCAAAATGGAATAATTTTTTAACAAATGTAGGACAATAATTTTATAAAAATGTGAATAATACTCTAAAGGTTTATTACTAATTTTTCTTTAGAGCTTCCTCAATTTTTATTCTCTTCCCGTCCTTAAAAGGAACTATAAATGCCGACGTATACCCTTTAGCCTTAGCTTCAGCCAATAGTGTTTTCGCCTCATTATAACTTGTAGTCTCGCCATAGTAATATTTAATTACTGATGAAGAAGCATCTTTTGATAAATTTTTAAGCCCATTAAAGTTAGACGGAATTAACTCAAGTGTTTTTCCACTCGCAGCAATTTGTACCTTAAATATAGGTTCGTTTGAAGATTCTGCAGCTACCGGAGTATTCTTAACCGGCTTATCTTCAGTCTTAGGCTTAGCCTCATTTTTTTCTGGTTTTTCAGCAGGTTCTTTGTAGTTATTATCCGCTACACTTCCGCCAAAGTATTCTCTTTTGTAACTAATAATAGCCTTAGCGATAGCCTCGGCAAGTTCATCCTGTCCCGCATCAGAATTCAGATACTCACCCTCCGGCTTGTAAGATAAAAACCCTAGCTCAATAAGTATACTTGGCATTGCTGTTTTGTGAAGTACCCAAAACGGAGCCCTTTTTACTCCTCTCTTCTTTCTTTTAAGATCATCAGTAAAATTCTCTTCAATTCGGCTGGCAAGATCTATACTCTGATCCCTGTATGCTTCCTGCTGAATTGTAATACCTACAATAGATTCAGGAGAATCAGGATTAAAACCGGCATATTTTACTTTGTGATCTTTTTCAAGATTAATTACCTCATTCTCTTTTTTAGCAACCTCTAAGTTGGAAGCACTTTTTGTACTATCGAAAATGAATGTTTCTGTACCAAAAGCCACTTTTTTTGCTTCACCATTACAGTGAATCGACACAAACACATTGGCTTTTGCTTTATTGGCTATTTCAGGCCTTTCAGCAAGTTCAATAAAAACATCGGTTTTACGGGTAAAAACAACATCCACAGACTGATCTTTTTCTAATATCTTACCCACTTTTAACGCTACGTTCAGCGCAATGTTCTTTTCGATAAAATCATGATATATAGCACCAAAATCCTTACCGCCGTGCCCCGGATCAAGAACTACCTTAAATTTAGAGCCGTTTTGTGCTAAAGCTAAGCTGCAAAAAGCAATAAATGTAAAAAAAGTAAGTTTTAATTTCGCGTCCCCTCTCATTGTCATATAGATATTATGCTAGTATTGTTATAATTATATTTAGTGGTTAATTTTGCTAAATTTATCGTAAGTTTGACACTTCAAAAATAAGCCACATTTTTACAAAAATAGTATTAAAAGCGTTGCGTACAAACTTATTTCATATCGTTTTATTATCAATTTTCCTAACAATAGGAAGCTTGAAACTATCAGCACAGGAAACCGGCACAAAAAGTATTCCGGTACCTGCTGAAAAACAGAAGACTACCCTTCCTCCTGCTAAAAAAGAGCTGGATACCGTAGTTCGAATTGATGAAGTTAAAGTTACTGTTAACGACACCAATAAAAAAAAGAAAAGCGGCCTTGATGCTATAATCAAACGATATGCCGAAGACTACGAAAAGGTAGACCAGGTAAAAAAAGAACTCGAACTTTATAACAAAGCTGAACTTCATTATAAAGATATTGAACTCAAATCGGGCAAAATTATTATGAAATATGATACCGATGAGATTTTTGCCGGAAGAATAAAAGACTCTTTGGGAAATTACAGCCAGTATCCTTATTTTAAACAGGGAAACAATATTGTTGAAGCTGACTCAATTCATTTTAACACTAAAACCAAAAAAGCCAGAATATGGAACTCCCGTTCCGATCAGGGCGAATTCAGGATAAAAGGAGAAATCACAAAAAGGGAAAACGATTCGGTTTACTATATTAAAGGTGCGCGATTTACCACTTCTAAAAACATAGAAGATCCAGAATACTACTTTTATACGAACAAGATCAAATTTGTTCCGGGCAAAAAAGTCGTTGTTGGTTTTACGAATATGTATATCGCAGACGTTCCTACACCACTGGCACTTCCGTTTGCTTTTTTTCCAATGAGCGACAAGGCAACATCAGGTCTTTTAATCCCAACCTTTGGTAATAACAATAACCAGGGATATTTCCTTCAGAATGGTGGATATTACTTTGCACTCAGTGATTATTACGATTTAGCGGTTACAGGTGATTATTACACCAACGGTAGTTATGGCCTTCGTTTTCAGTCCAGTTATTCCAACAGGTACAAGTACAGCGGTAATGTATATATTCGTTATGAAAACATCATAAACGGAGAAAGAGGCCTACCTAATTACCAACGCGCTAAAAACTACAACATCCAGTGGTCGCACACCCAGGATGCAAAAGCAAACCCTAATTCAAGATTCGCAGCAAGTGTAAATTTAGGCTCGAGTAAGTATTACCAAAACTCCCTAAGCATGGATAATATAGGCTCACGACTAAACAACACTTTGAGTTCATCGGTTTCATACTCCAAAACTTTCCAGACAGTACCTCAGGTCAATTTTGCCCTGATGGCTACGCATAACCAGAATACTAACACTCAGGTAATCAATATGACATTACCTACGCTTCAGGCGAGTGTAGACAGGATATACCCTTTTGCTCCCGGAGACGGACCAAAGAAAGGAATCATTAAAAACATCAACATTCAGTATAATGTAAAAGGCGAAAACAGAATTGCAACTACCGATACACTTTTCTTTAAAAAAGAAATGTTTGAAAATGCTAAACTGGGAATGCAACACAATATACCTATCAGCACCAATTTTAAGGTATTCAAGCATTTCAGTGTTTCCGCCAGCACTAACTATCAGGAAACATGGGTAGGAAACACCATCAGAAAAGAATATAATTCAGATATTAAAAAAGACACCATCATTAACCTTAAAGGTTTTGATTCATTCAGAACATACAACTTTGCTTCGAGCATAGGTACAACCATTTATGGTACCTACAGTTTTGGTGAGAATAAAAAAATACAGGCCATTCGCCACGTAATGCGTCCAAATATCTCTTACACCTATACTCCAAGTTTTGAGAAATATTATGACACTTATGATAGTGATGCGACCGGTAAGATGCAAAAAGAGTATTCAAGGTTTGAAAGCGGTATGTACAGCGCTCCTGGCAGGAACTACTCAAACCTCATAGGCATTGGCGTTAACAACACCATCGAAGCCAAGGTAAGAAATGATGACGAAAACGATCCTGATGCTGAACCTAAAAAAGTGATGCTGCTAAACAACCTTAGCTTTAATACAAGCTACGATATGGCAGCCGATTCATTAAAATGGGCACCTATGAGAGTCTCTACCGGAACCACTCTTTTAAAAGAGAAAATGAATATCAATGTTGCTGCTACCTTTGACCCGTATGCAATAAATAACGAAGGACGGAGAATTGACATGTTCAACATTGATAACGGCGGTAGTCTTTTCAGAATGACAAGCGCCAACGTTACACTAAACTATGCGATTACCAGCGAGGATAATAAAGCCGGAAACAAAAACAAAGACAGCCAGACATCACGTAACGGAGGCCGTGAAGATGACCTTTTTGGCCGCGCCACAAACCTTAACGACAGCCGCACCAGTTTGTTCGACGAAGATGAGGAAGATCTATCTAAAGAAGATGATAAAACCAAAGGGGGCTTTTTTAACGCAAAACTCCCTTGGGATCTAAGGATTGCCTACTCATTGACCTATCAGAACAATAACAGGGAAAACAAAATATCCGGTAATTCCATAATGCTATCCGGTAATTTTGATATCACCCCAAGATGGAAAATGGGATTCTCTTCCGGTTATGACTTCGTACAAAAAGGTGTAACCTTTACGCAGCTTCGCTTTGAAAGAGACCTTTTAAGCTGGAGAATGGACTTTAACTGGGTACCGACAGGAACAAATACCTATTGGGGCTTTTTCATAGGCATCAAGTCATCAGTACTTAGCGACATTAAGTGGGATAAACGCCAGTTACCGGACAGACAGTTACAGTAAAAATAATTCAATATATCATGAAAAAAATAATCTTTACCGATAAAGCTCCGGCTCCTATCGGCCCATACAGCCAGGCTGTAGTTGCAGGCAATATGCTTTATACTTCAGGACAAATCGCGCTTCACCCGGAAACAGGTGAACTTGTAACAGGTGATATCGAAACCGAAACAAAGCAGGTAATGGAAAATATGAAAGCGGTACTTGATGCTGCGGGTACAACATTTGAAAATGTAATCAAGTCTACTATCTTCATCAGTAACATGGATGATTTCGCGAAAATAAATGGTGTATACGGCGCTTATTTTAACGAAAAAACCGCTCCTGCAAGAGAAACGGTTCAGGTGGCAAAACTGCCTAAAAACGTTAACGTGGAAATTTCTATGATTGTTGCATTATAGCAATCAAAAATAACTCAGCTGAGGCAGGGTTTGTGGCGATAGGCACACTGTGCACATCACAAACCCTAATCAGCATATTAATATCTGCTTCATGAGCATGGCTTGATAATGGGTCTTTAAAAAAGAACACCATTTTAGTCTTTCCTTCTGCTACTCTTGCAGCAATCTGCGCATCACCTCCCAATGGTCCCGAAAGCATTTTCTTTACTTTAAAACCGGCCTTTTCAGCCTTGCTTCCGGTTGTTCCAGTAGCTATAAGCTTAATATTCTCGCTTACAAGTATATCCTTATGCTTGTTCAGGAACTGAACCATCTCGGCTTTCATACCGTCATGGGCGATAATAGCAATCTCCATTATATATTATATATTATTTATTTTGTTCGTGGTATTCAATAAGACCATCAATAGGCCTTCTTAATACGTTACCAAGTTTAAGTCCGTTTTTAGATAATACTTCGTTTAGTTCTGCTTTCAGATAAAAGGCTATAGAACCTATAAAGTGTACAGGCACTTCTTTAGCATCATCAAACTGAAGAATATAGTTATCTACAAATACCTGCATAGCATCAACAATAAGAGCTTTTATAAAAGCATCATCTTTATGCTGGATAAGGAATTTTGCGAATGTAGCAAGGTATGCATTAGGATTTGGCTCTTTATACAGGTTATGCTTAATTACGTCCGGATCAAGGTTATATTCTGATTCGAATTGTTTTGCCAGGTTTGCCGGCATCTTATTAAAATAATAAGCACGTATAAGATCGCGTCCAAAACGGTTACCACTACAGTCATCCATAGCAATATAACCTAGTGACTGAACTTTTTGAATAAGCTCCTCACCATCAAAATAGCTACAGTTAGAACCGGTACCAAGAATACATACAATAGCCTTTTCGTTTTTAGGATTTGTTGCATAAGCAGCAGCATAAGTATCTTCTTTTACCGTGATTTCCGCATTAGGAAAAAACTCCTGAAAGATATCTTTCATAAAAACCTTCATTCTGTCAGTACCACAGCCGGCTCCATAAAAATAAAGAGCTGTTACTTCATTCCTGTTATTATAAATATCAAAACGGGCTTCTAGACGCTCTAAAGCCTCTTCCCTATTTATGACTTCAGGGCTAAGGCCAAGTGTTTGGGTGTTAAAAAGCTTATTCCCCTCTTCATCAAGTGCAATCCAATCTGCTTTTGTAGCACCACTGTCTACTAATAATTTCATTTCTTTTGGGTAAGTTTGAGTTAAGTTTTTGTCTTGTTTGTTTAGCAAACAACCCGTCAGTGTTATATTTGGGTTAATTTGACCATAAGTTGTTGCCTATAAAAAACAAAGCCCCGCTTTACTTAAAAAGCGGGACAAAGTTATAAAATATTATAGAGATGCAATATGCACCGCTAAATCGATAAGTTTGCTTGAATAGCCATACTCGTTATCATACCAGGAAACAATCTTAAAGAAAGTAGAGTTAAGTCCGATACCGGCTTTAGCATCAATAATACTTGTTCTTGAGTCTGAAACGAAATCCTGAGAAACTACGTCGTCTTCAGTAAATCCAAGGATACCTTTAAGGCTACCTTCAGACTCTATCTTAAGAACTGCCATGATTTCTTCATAAGAAGTCTCTTTAGCAACTTTCACTGTAAGATCAACTACTGACACGTCAACCGTAGGAACACGGAACGACATACCTGTAAGTTTTCCATTAAGAGCAGGAATTACTTTTCCTACTGCTTTTGCTGCACCTGTTGATGACGGGATAATGTTTACGCTTGCAGCACGTCCGCCTCTCCAGTCTTTTCTTGAAGGACCATCAGCAGTCATCTGTGTAGATGTTGTAGCGTGAACTGTAGTCATTAATCCTTCTACGATACCAAAGTTGTCGTTGATCACTTTAGCAAGTGGTGCAAGACAGTTAGTAGTACAAGATGCATTAGAAACCACATTGTCAGCAGCTGTAGCTGTTTCATGGTTAACCCCCATTACAAACATAGGAGCATCTGCTGATGGCGCAGAAATGATTACTTTTTTAGCACCACCTGTAATATGTTGCTGAGCCGTTTCAACTGTAGTAAATATACCTGTACACTCTGCAACTACATCAACACCAACCTCATCCCATTTAAGGGTTTTAGGATCTTTTTCAGCAGTTACCCTGATGTGTTTTCCGTTTACATAAAGCTGATTGTCTTTAACCTCAACAGTTCCTGCAAAACGTCCGTGTACTGAATCATATTTTAAAAGGTAGGCCAGGTGGTCTACATCAAGAAGGTCATTGATTGCAACTACTTCAACATTATCCCTGTTGAAGGTTTCACGGAATACGATACGGCCTATACGACCGAAACCGTTAATTCCTAATTTAACTTTTGTCATTTGTGAATAGATGTTTTTTGTTGTGAATAGTTTTTTGTTGTTGTGAATTATATAGATACGATGTCAGACACACGTATTAATTCCTTGTCAATTTGAGATTTCCCTTTAACAGCCTGCTCTAGCGGCGTAAGAGTAACCTCATCTTTAATAAGCCCTACCATGTAGTTAGACTGGCCTTCAAGCAATGTTTCTACCGCTTTAACACCAAGCCTGCTGGCAAGAACCCTGTCAAAACATGAAGGTGAACCTCCACGTTGCATGTGACCTAATATAGATACACGCACGTCATATTCCGGCATGTTCTCATCTACATATTCTTTAAGCTCAAATGCATTTTTACCAATCCTGTCCCCTTCAGCGATAACCACAATACTTGATGATTTACCTGAAGCTTTACTCTTACGTAACGAATCGATAAGCCTGTCAAGACCCATATCCTCTTCAGGAATAAGTATCTCTTCAGCACCGGCACCTATACCTGCATTAAGAGCAATATGGCCGGCATCACGTCCCATAACCTCTATGAAGAAAAGACGGTTATGCGAACTCGCAGTATCCCTGATCTTATCGATAACTTCTACCACTGTATTAAGAGCAGTATCATAACCTAACGTATGGCTAGTACCATAAATATCATTATCAATAGTTCCCGGGATTCCTATTACAGGGAAATTGAACTCACTATTGAATAAAAGCGCTCCGGTAAAACTACCGTTACCACCTATTACAACAAGTGCATCAATTCCGTTATTCTTTAAGTTTTCGTGAGCTTTTTTACGGCCTTCCGGAGTCATAAACTCCATTGATCTTGCCGATTTAAGGATAGTTCCTCCTTTGTTGATTATATTATTAACACTACGGGCACCCATTTCTTTGAAGTCTCCTTCAATCATTCCCTGGTAACCTCTGTAAATACCTGCACATTCTATATTATGAAAGGCACATGTACGAACCACGGCCCTGATGGCGGCATTCATTCCCGGAGAATCTCCTCCCGATGTTAGCACACCTATTTTTTTTATATTAACTGACATTTTTTAGTATTTGATTGTAAAATTAATAATTTTATATGGATAATTTATTTGATTTTACATTCCATTATTAAATCTGCAAGATTTCAAACGTTTTCGTTAATAAGTTTTTCTTAAATATCTCTTAAATAAACTTAAAAAGCAGGTAATTTCTCGTTGAAATACCTGCTTTTTTTTATAAAGTAAAATTTTATACCGTTAAAATTATCAATTATTCGGTTTCCGGAATCCTTTCGGGTTCCTTTTCATCGGTATTCTTTTTTTTCTTATTTCTAGTCTCCATGAATTTCATGAACTCAGGAGATAAATCGGAATCAGGAAGCTGATCGCTATTTACATTCTGATCTTTATCCTGTTCGCCCGCAAAAATCTTTCTCCATAGCTCCTGCAATGTATCAAAATCAAGCTCATAAGTAAGTCCGATACCCTGCGTGTAGTTAATTCCTTCCCCAAGGAAATTTATATCGTTCTCACGATTGAATACCCTTCCTTTAAATGTATTATCATCATTCAGCCTGATTTGCGCCTCAACATTACCAACAATCTGAGATTCATTCACTCCTCCAATTGGTACCCCCACCTGACCGTTTACGCTAATCCTGTCATTGATCTGTGATGAAAGCGTTAATCCAACCTGTGAGTTAGTCTCTACATACGGATTCTTTCCTCCATTGGTATAGTTAAAGCCTATCTTAAGTTTATCATCGGCTCCATCTTCAGAGAAAACATCAGTCAAAAGACTACTTGCACGTTCAAATAAGTTCCCTGCTACTGCCGAACCGGCATCCATGCTGTTTGGACTCACAAAACTTCCGGTAGAAAGTAATGACAGCGCCTGGTTCTGCCTTGCGGTCATATCACTTAGCTTATACTCCAAATCTGATTTAAGCACCGAACTAACACCCGGGAAATTGATTAAGAAATCAGGCTCCGGATTTGTAAGGTTACCCGTAAGTATAATTACAACCTCAACAGGAATATTCCTGTTGAAAGAAGAAGACTCCAACAACACCGCAGGATTTGCACGGGTGGCGTATACCGCTTCAAGGTTCAGGCGGGCACGCATCGGATCTCCTTCCCAGTTAATGGTTCCTCCACGTTTAACATCAAACTTCTTATCTAATACGCCGCCGTATTTAAAATTATAGGTTCCTTTACGTACAATATAGTCACCTGTCATATTAAACTTACCAAGTGTATTAATCTCCAACAGTAAACCACCATCACCTGTCGAGGTCAGACTGTGTCCCGTATTTTTATCAATAATAACTTCCAGTTTTGCCTCTGGAGTGATATCCAGATCAAATTTCATCTCCAGCCCCTTAAAGGTTTTAGTTTTATCTTCTACAACTATACCCTTTTTGCGGTTTTGCTCCTCCTTAGGACTGAGGAAATCAATAAATGCTGCGCTATTGCCTGTAGCTCCCGCATTATTTATTGGAATCTTGATATCTGTCCCTTCTTCCGATTTTGCATCAACTTTAATATATAGAGCATTTATGGGGCCATCAATACTTGCTTTTCCTTTAATGAATGCTGTACCATAATATAAGGCATCGTCAGAATCCTGAGTATCCAACACCAGTATCCTTTGAGATTCTACACTGACATCATCTAACTCCCAGTCTTTAAACATCTTATGCTTAATATCACCTCTCAGGATACCTCTAGTACCGTATTTAGTATCAGTAAGTTCGATATTTGCAAGAGATATTTTCTTCTCGGAAAGTGTTACCATCGCACCATCCGCAAAGTTGTAATCGGTATTTAGGTAACCTACATTAAGTCCTGCCTTTTTAAGGTAAAGTATTCCGTTTATCTCGGGATTTTTTACATTACCAACTATAGCAGCCCTACCCGATGCCTTACCTCTAATCTCTTTAAATACCGATTTAAGGAAAACCTGTAACGGACTTATATCAAAATCAACGAAATTAGCATCGAGCGACAAAAGGGTTTGTTTGTCTACTATCTCAACAGCACCATGTACATTAAAGTTTTCGTCTCCGTTCCTGCTTATGTTAGAGTTGACATTAAACTTCCTGAACGATTTATCACCTGTTACCTGAAGCTTCATATCTCCTAGATCAAACTTATTAACTTTAAGTGTATCAATAGTAACCGATGCCGCAGGCTGGAATTCCTGTTTGTTTTGTTTCAGGCTAACCTCACCGTTAAGCCTCCCTCCAAAACTAAGGCTATCCAGCGAAGGGGTTATCTTATTAAGGTCTACATCATTAAAAACAAGCTTAAGATCCTTATAGTCTTTCCCTTTCAGCATACCTTCCAGTTCAACCTTTTGGTCATTATGGGATAGCGTCAATTTGTCTATGGTAAAATCAGTAAGCTTTTTATTGAAAATAATTTTATTCTGTTCAGTGTCATTTTCATTTATATACCATACATAATCCTTAACCCCAATCTCTGATTTTTTAAATCCAACAACCGATTTATTGTCCTCATCAATAGTATGGTACAGGTTAAGATTAAAATAATCTTTGGCTTTGCTTCCTCCCTTAAACTCAGAGCGCAGGTAAAGAGTATCGTTCTTGGTTACGTTAACTACTTTAAAATCGGATATTTTGTAATTCTTCATCCGTACGGTATCCATACTCACATAAGCATTATACAACGGATTTCTGTTGTTTACATCTATCTCTATTTTTTCAAACTGGTTGTTAAAGGCCGTAATTATCGGAGAATCGAAAGACATTATAAATTCTCCCTTATCAGCATTAATACGTCCCTTCAGTACCGTATTATCACCTACTATTATATCAGGATTAATAACTTCAACAATCTTATTATAAATCGTAAAATTAAAATCCAGGTACTGCCCCTTCCTGACTTTATAAGGAGAATAATTAGTATAAAGGCTTCCTAAAGCATTCTCAACCAGTTTGGGTACTTCTTTAATATCATAAAGCCCCGAAACCTTTCCTTCAATAATATCCTTTGAATCAAGGGTAACCGTTCTCACATTATTCTCATCATAAGAAGCATCAATGGTAAAATCTTCAAAGAAATAGCTGTCTTTGCTGTTTTGGTAAGAAAGATTATTAACATGAAGCCTACCCGCAAGTGTGTTAAGGCTATTACCACTGGCATTAGCCACAACATTACCTTTAAAGATAGATAATGTGTCTTTTTTCATGAAGTTCAGCAAGTGAAGATCGGCATAGTCCACCTGCATATCAAAATCGTAATTGTTACGATTTTTACTCATATCCACCAAGCCGTCAAAAGACATCCTCAGATTAGGATCATTACTATTTACAGTTCCATTAAAATACGGCCACTTAAATTTACCATCAATATCAATATCCCTGTAATTATATTTATTGATAACAAACTGGGTAATATCGCCCTTAACAGCAGTATTTAATGATTGTTTATTGAATCCCTGACCATCTACATCCAAATGAAGTGTAGCCAGGCCAAACATTTTATTATCAATAACACCTCCTACATTAAAACCTTCAAGATCTATAGTCCCCAGGTAAGTGGCTATATCAGGCTTATTATAATCCTTAACCGAAACATTTGCTGTGGCCTCTCCAAGTTCCGACATAACATACATATTCGTAGAAAGATCCTTTTTAGTAAGCACAACATCACCGACCAAATCAATTCGGCCAAATTTTTCAAGAATAACAGGTAAGCTTTTACCCAGTATCCTCGGCATTATGTTTTTAAGGTTATTATAATTAGAAGAAACCCTGTCAAAATTACCATTCATGTAAAATCCGGGACCTTCCTTATCAAAAAGATGCCTGAAATTTACCGAACCGATAATTTCTGAATTATTTTTATCTAATAATTTAAGATCATGAAGTACAAAATTGTTTAATGGCCCCGTAAGTCTTGTTGAAAGATAAAATTTTTGATTCTTGCCAAACTCATTATAAAAATAATTCAGCTCATTGGAAGACACTGTAGCCCTATCAATCAAAAAATCAAAATCGACACGATTGATAAAATCTTTCATGTCTTCTCTGGTATAAGTAAGCTTAACCGCCCCCTTTAGCGCTGACTCTGATGTAGCCAGTTCCAGATTATCAAGTTTTATATTTGTTTTGGTATAGCTGAATTTTGCCTTAAGATTTTCAACAAAAAGCTTTCTGTGGTCAAGCAGTGATAGTTTTTTTATATCCGCAGACACATCGCTCCCTTTAATATAAAAATCGCCAAGTTCACCATTAAGCTTTTTAAAGTCAAGCACACGGGGTGTAATAGCATTTTCATTAGTCAGCCTGAACCTTCCGTTAGTCACATAAAGTTCATCTGTCCTCAGCCTGAATTTACCGCTACCCGGCTTACCATTATCAAAGGATTTTACAAACACATCAAGGTTTGATGTCTTCTCACCTTTGTAAGTCTTCATGTGAAAGTTTAACCTGTCCGATCTGATAACACCAAATCGCAGCTTACTGTCCAGAACCCCTCTTACATTTAATATATTTGTCTGGACCCTGTTAGCTGAAACAAGTGTATCATTGTGGTGATCGAGAATAAGTACGCCTTTTAGCTTAACGCCACCAAAAACAGAAATGGCAATCTTTTCGACGCTTATGTTTGTACCAAAGTCTTTATTTAGCTTATCAGTCGCATAATGACCAATAGCTGTTTGAACGAATGGTAAAGAAAGCATGATACCTAACAGCAGTATAAATACGATAATCCCGATTATCGTTCTGATAAGTATTTTTTTAAATTTTTTGATACTGCTATTTGTTTTAAATTTGTACGCTGGCTACCATGGCTAATAAGCAACAAAAATAGAAATTTTTAACGTTGTTAAATTCGCTTTAAGCCTTTTTTATAATACCAAATTTTGTGCCTCAAATTATGCCGCAAAAACCTACATATATTTTATCGATAGAAAGTTCGTGTGACGACACGGCTGCTGCTGTTCTTGAAAACGCAAAAGTACTCTCTAATGTTGTTGCACGTCAGGCAATTCATGAGGAATATGGAGGTGTTGTTCCGGAGCTTGCCTCACGTGCCCACCAGCAAAATATTGTACCTGTAATTGATGTTGCCCTGAAAAAAGCTAACATTAGCCGCGATCAACTTAGCGCTGTAGCCTTTACACAAGGTCCTGGACTTATGGGGTCACTACTTGTAGGCACATCGTTTGCAAAATCTATGGCACTGGCACTTGACATTCCGCTTATTGCTGTAAACCATATGCAGGCGCATATACTGGCACATTTTATTGATGAAGAAGGCTTTGACAAACCCGACTTCCCATTTCTGGCAATGACTATTAGTGGCGGACATACACAAATTGTAAAGGTGAACAGCTTTTTCGACATGGAAGTCATTGGCGAAACCACTGATGATGCTGTGGGCGAAGCTTATGACAAAAGTGCGAAGATATTAGGACTACCCTATCCTGGCGGACCATTGGTTGATAAATATGCCCAGCAGGGTAATCCAAAAGCCTATGCATTTACAAAACCAAAAGTTCCGGGACTCGATTTTAGTTTTAGCGGACTAAAAACCCAGATACTTTATTTTGTTCAAAAAAATGTAGCGGAAAATCCTGATTTCATAAAGGATAATATGAATGATATTTGCGCTTCAATCCAGTATACTATAATCAATATACTAATGGATAAGCTAAAACTGGCCGTTAAGGAAACAGGTATAAAACAGGTTGCTATTGGCGGAGGGGTTTCGGCTAACAGCGGCATTCGTGGCACACTTAAGGAAGCCGAGAAAAAATACGGATGGAAAACCTTTATCCCTAAGTTTGAATACACTACCGACAATGCAGCAATGATAGGCATTGTGGGATATCATAAATACCTGGAACATCAGTTCAATGATGCTTCAGTCACTTCTAAAGCAAGAATTGAATTATAATATGCAGCTATTCTTCAATCCCGACATACAACCCGGAACCGCAAGCTTTACTTTCGATAAGGAAGAAAGCAGGCATATTGTAAAAGTGCTTCGTAAAAAAGAAGGCGATAAAATCCACATCTCAAATGGTAAAGGTTATCTTTTTACTTCAGAGGTTATTTTTGCCAATGAGAAAAAATGTGAGGTAAAGATCATTGCTGAAGAATTCCACGAACCTGCACCCTACTCGCTACATCTGGCTGTTGCGCCCACCAAAATGAACGATCGTTATGAATGGTTTCTGGAAAAAGCAACCGAAATAGGTATTACCAAAATAACTCCTATCATTTGCGAACATAGTGAGAGAACGGTGTTTAAAGGCGACCGTTTTGAGAAGATAATTCAGAGCGCCATGAAACAATCCCTGCAGTATTATATGCCAGTCCTTAATGAGCCGGTAGCCTTTAATGCATTTGTGAATACCCATCAGGAAGGACAGCTGTTTATAGCCCATTGCGAGGAAACCGAAAAACGCCTTCTGAAAAATGCGCTTGAGCCTAAAAAAGAAGTAACCATACTCATAGGGCCTGAAGGCGATTTCTCAACCAAAGAAATAAACCTTGCTTTACAAAGTAATTATATTCCTGTATCTTTGGGTAACACTCGCTTACGCACCGAAACTGCTGCTGTTGTAGCAACACACAGTGTAGCTTTTGTGAACGAGGGATAGTTTTTAGTCGCAGTCACAGTTTGCAGTATACTGCGTAGACATCCGAGGGAAGCTATGGCATTAGGCTCCGTGGCGTTATGAAAATTATAAGTGAGGCGTTAAGAAGCATCCGCTGTTTGAGCCGAAGGCGAGTTCGGATGGTTTAGCCGAACGCAATAATTTTTAGCCTAAGGAGTCAGAGCCTTGAATTTTTGTTTCTTTTGTTTCAAGACAAAAGAAAAATTAAACGGAAAAATTATGACAGATAAAAATTACGAAAGAATCCTGAAAATGTCATTTGCCAATGTATATCCTCATTACATTACCAAAGCAGAGAAAAAAGGCCGCACCAAAGCTGAAGTAGACGAAATTATCTTTTGGCTGACAGGCTATGATGCAAATGCATTACAGGAAATTCTTGACAAGAAAACCAATTTCGAGGATTTCTACACTAGTGCCCCAAAAATAAACCCAAATGCCTCAAAAATTACCGGGGTAATTTGCGGCTATCGCGTTGAAGATATTCAAGACCCACTAATGCAGCAAATTCGCTATTTAGATAAATTGATTGACGAGCTTGCCAAAGGAAAAGCGATGGAGAAGATTTTAAGGGAGTAAATCAGTGTTCAGTCTCAGTTTTCAGTTACTATTACTTCCGAGTGAAGCTTAGGTATTAGGCTCCGTGGCGTTAAGAAAATTATGAGTGAGGCGTCAAGAAGCATCCGCTGTTTGAGCCAAAGGCGAGTTCGGATGGTTTAGCCTAATGAAATAATTTTTAGCCTAAGGAGTTCAGCCTTGTCCCGATAGCTATCGGGATTGTTTCTTTTGTTTCAAGACAAAAGAAAAACTATATTTACACCACAATCATTACTCATGAAAAAATTACTTTATACATTACTGCTTGCTCCTGCCCTGCTTAGTGCTCAGGAAATCGCAGTACTTAAATACTCCGGTGGTGGCGACTGGTATGGTAACCCTACTTCATTGCCTAACCTTGCTAAATTCTGCAACCAGAACATCCGCACCAAAATAAATCCCAAGACTGCGACAGTAGACCCATCAAGTGCCGATATATTCTCTTATCCTTTCATCCACATGACAGGGCACGGAAACGTGGTTTTTAGTGATAGTGATGTCATCAACCTAAGAAACTATCTTACTTCGGGCGGTTTCCTCCACATTGACGATAACTACGGTATGGATAAGTATATCCGAAAGGAACTGGTAAAGGTATTTCCGGACAAAGAACTGGTAGCTGTACCTGCGAGCCACGAAATCTTCAAAGGCCCTTTCTCTTTTCCGCAGGGTATCCCCAAGATACATGAGCACGATAACAAGCCACCACAAGCCTGGGGAATTTTTGTTGAAGGGAGACTGGTAGTGCTCTATACCGTTGAAACCGATCTTGGTGATGGTTGGGAAGATCCTGAAGTACATAACGACCCAAAAGATGTGCGCGAAAAAGCCCTTAGAATGGGGGCCAACATAGTAAACTATGCCTTTAATAACTAAAGGCATTTTTTATACCGTAAAGTCTTATTTAAACAATATTGCTTTGATTTTTTTCTTAAATTCGGTAGCATAAAACAAACCAACATGCTGACATCTAAAACTATTGCTAACGGAATATTGCGCGCACTGGCTGTTATTTTAGGCTGCTGCCTTTTATTATATTTTTTATTTAAAATACAAACAGTACTTCTTTACCTGTTTATCGCACTGATAGTAAGCACTATCGCTTCTCCAATGGTCGATTTTCTTAAAAAGAGATGTAAATTCAGTCATACCCCTGCTGTTGCTACAGTTTTAGTTTTTATGATTGCGTTACTTGCCGGTTTTATTATGCTATTCGTTCCGCTTATTATATCGCAGGGTCAAAACCTTTCGTTGTTAGATACCCAACAGATGGAAAAGGATTTTAACGATATGTTCCTGCATATAAAAAATTACCTTGCAGGTTTTAATATAGACACCGATAAACTAATTAAACACTCCGACTTAGCGTCAAATATAAACCTTAATTTCATCCCTAACTTTATCAATATCCTGATCAATATTGTTAGCGGATTTGGTATCGGACTTGCTTCGGTAACCTTCATTACTTTCTTTTTCCTTAAGGATAAGGAATTGTTCAAGAAATCAGTAAAAAAACTGCTTCCTGATGCCCACGAGGAAAAGATTATCAACTCTTTTCGAAAAACAAACGAAATGCTTAGCCGTTATTTCATCGGACTTATAGTTCAGATGGCCTGCCTGTTTATATGTTACCTGATAGTGTTGCTTATTTTTGGTGTAGAAAATGCTTTTATAATTGCCTTTATTACCGCATTACTTAACATCATCCCCTACATTGGACCGCTTATTTCATCAATTCTTGTTATTATACTTACATTATTAGGCAACATCGGGCCTGAATCTCAAGGAGAAATGCTTTCAACAACATTATATGTTTTCATTGGCTATTGCGTTGCCCAGTTTATAGATAACAACATTACGTCACCGCTTATATTTTCGAACAGTGTAAATTCGCATCCGCTTGAAATATTTATAGTAATTTTGGCCAGCGGATTTCTGTTTGGCATACTTGGGATGATTATAGCAATTCCTGTATACACTACTATTAAAGTCGTTGCCAAAGAGTTTTTTCCCGAGAATCAGGTTGTTAAAATACTTACCAAAGACTTATAGTTTTGCTTTTACACAAATTATTACAACAAGACATTCAGCAGTTTATAAAAGACAATACCGGCAAACCTGTTACTGCACTTGCCCTGCAAAAAAATCCGTTTCCGGATACAGACTGGACCGAAATAATTGGACAGGTTGCTGCCCGTGAAAAAGCAAAAGACAAACTTCCTACCTGGTTTGAAGCTGGCAACATCATTTATCCTTCAAAAATATCGGTGGAACAAACCTCATCAGAAGCTACTGCCAGATATAAGTCGGGGCTCGTTTCAGGCGAAAGCCTTATTGACCTGACCGGTGGTTTTGGAGTTGACGATTACTACTTTTCTAAAAGAGTAAAACAAGTTATGCACTGCGAGCAGGACATCCACCTTTCGTCAATCGCAAAACATAATTTTGAAATCCTTAAGGCTGATAATATTGAATGTATGCCGGGCGACAGTACCCAAACATTAGATATAGAACACAAACACTGGGACTGGATATACATTGACCCTTCCCGACGCAATGATGCTAAAGGGAAAGTTTTTATGCTGAAAGATTGCCTGCCTAATGTACCTGATCTGCTCGAAAAATATCTTAAGCGCACTCACAACATACTTATTAAAACTGCACCAATATTAGATATAAGTGCGGGTTTAAGCGAATTGCATTCGGTAAAAGAAATACACATTGTCGCATTGAACAACGAAGTAAAAGAACTGTTGTGGGTTCTTGAAAAAGGATTCAGAAGCACTCCGACACTAATAGCCGTCAATCTGGTAAAAGATGGCGAAGATATTTTCAGGACGTCGTATGAACCTGCAGATGAAGCTCCATATTCTTCACCTAAAAAATACCTTTACGAGCCTAATGCCGCCATAATGAAATCCGGAGCGTTTGATGCCGTGGCACATCATTACAACATTACCAAATTGCACAGGCACACCCAACTATATACTTCCGACCAACTCATTAGCTTTGAAGGCAGACGATTTGTTATTGACGAGATCATTGCGTACCAAAAAGCAGAAATGAAGCCTTTAGAAGGTAAAAAAATGAATATTACCACACGCAACTTCCCTCTTTCGGTTGAAGACATCCGAAAAAAATGGAAAATCAAAGACGGCGGTGATACTTATGCTTTCTTCACCACAAACAATCAGAATGAAAAAGTGGTTTTAGTGTGTTCTAAAGCTTAATTTACAGGCACCAGCCTGAATACTGAACCCTTTTTATCTTCGACAGCTACATAAATATAACCATCGGGCCCCATGCGGACATCACGAAGGCGCCCAATGTTTTTAAGTAGTTTTTCCTGTCCTGTGATTTTGTACCCGTCAAGATAACAAAGGTTAAGGTATTTAAAACGTAAAGATCCCACCAGTAAGGCTCCTTTCCATGGTTTATAACGGTCTCCCGTAACAAAAGCTGTACCTGAAGGCGCTATCGAAGGCAGCCAGTATAATAATGGTTCCTCTATACCAGGTGCGGTAGTCTTATCGGTAATTGTAGTTCCGTTATAATTTATACCATAACTTGTAACCGGCCAACCATAGTTAGCAGACGGTTTTATTATATTTATCTCATCTCCTCCTCTCGGACCGTGTTCTGTTTCCCATAATTCGCCTGTAAACGGATTTAGCGCCATTCCCTGCGGATTACGGTTACCATAACAATACAGCGACGTAGGTTTGCCTGACTTATCCTTAAAAGGATTATCTGTAGGAATTGAACCGTCAGTTTTTATTCTGTGAATCTTGCCAAGTGAATTTTCAAGACTTTGAGGATTTTCCTTTTCATTTCCTCTTTCCCCTACTGATATGAACAGGTAGCCTTTACTATCAAAAACCAGACGGCTTCCATAATGATGATGAGTTGAGGCATAAGGCAGTGCTTCAAAAATCACCTTTTGACCAGTAAGCCTGTTCCCTTCAAGCTTCGCCTGCATTACGGCAGTAGTTGCAAGATTACCTTTTGGTTTTGAATATGAAAAATATACCAATCGGTTTTTTACAAACTCAGGATCGAGTACAATATCGAGTAATCCTCCCTGCCCCTTGGCAAGAACTTCGGGAACACCTTTGATTTCTAAATTCTTTCTGTCTTCTACCTGATAAAGCTTGCCACTTCTTTCAGTAACCAGCAGACTGCCGTCTGGCAGGAAAGCCATCCCCCAGGGAACAGCAAGGCCTGTAGCCACCGTATCGAGTTTAACTGTTAGTTTTTCGCTTTCAAAAATTCCTGTTTTAGGAACTGTTTCAAAATCATAAGCAGCCCTGTTTTTAATACCGTTCAGTATATAATCGGCTAGCTCTTCTATCTCCGCCCTGCTGAATGTTTTTTCAAAAGCAGGCATACCCTCATCTTCATAGCCTTTTGTAATCCCCTTTACAAGATCATTAAGTGTATTACCATGTTTCCATCCACGGTCTACAAAAGCATCCATTTTTTCGCCATGGCAACCGCTGCAATAGTTCTGGTAATTTTCCTGAGGTGTTCTTTCAGTAGTAATTGCATTAACAGGAGTATATTCTTTTTTCTCTTTGGTACAGAAATAAAGCGCTCCCGAAAGAAGCAATACCGGAAACACAAATAATGTTTTGGTCATAAGGCAATTTTTAGATTTAGATGATGGAATATCAAAGCTATTACATTTTTAAATGAGATGACAATCCTTTAAGCAAAAAGTAACAACCACTCTCATTTTGATTATATTTGGCCTCCAATTACATTCAAATCAAAATGAAGAAACTCTTATTAATGGCTTTATTGGGTTTTGGCCTAGCTGCAACGGCACAAAACAAAGACTGCGAATTTACTATTATTAGTAATGGCGATGGTAAAGAACTAAAATCAACAAAAGATTACCTTATGTACGAAAAAGTATTTGCAGGTACATCTCAGTTTATGTTCTTTTCAATGTCAAACAATGAAGGCGTACCGGTACTAAACTTTCAGTTACTGGCAAAAAGTAAGGAGTTCCCAAAAGTATTTTGCATAGACAAGACATCAAAAATATATATTCAGCTTACCAACGGGAAGATAATAACACTTATCAGTGCTACCGAAGAGCAGTGCTCAGGCCTTATTTATGACAATAACGAAAAGAATAATATAAGAGTACTGACAGGAAGTTTCCTTTTTACAAAAGGTTCTCTTGAAGAACTTGAAAAAAATTCAATCTCATTTATCAGGGTAAAATATGCAACTGAAACCGTAGACTACCCGGTGAAATCAGAATTGAACAGTGAAAACATGAAAGAAAAATATAGTCCGGACACCTATTTTATCAATAACCTGAAGTGTATCCGATAATTTTTTCAAAAAAAATACTTTCACTATAGTACTGACTGTTAAAGACTTTAAGTAAACGTTACAAAAAAATCAAAAAAACCTTTAAAAATAGTTGCAGATAATAGAATCATCTACTACATTTGCAACCGCAAAAAGGGTAAAACTTTTGAGCTTTTTTGAAAGAGGAGAGGTGCCGGAGTGGTAACGGAGCAGATTGCTAATCTGTCGGCGTGCAAACGTCGCCAGGGTTCGAATCCCTGTCTCTCCGCTTCTTTCGGGGTGTAGCGTAGCCCGGTCATCGCGCCTGGTTTGGGACCAGGAGGTCGCAGGTTCGAATCCTGCCACCCCGACAAAAAAACAATGAGAATTCAGAAGGATTCGGGTTGCGTAGCTCAGCTGGATAGAGCACCTGCCTTCTAAGCAGGCGGTCACAGGTTCGAATCCTGTCGCAATCACAAACAGAAAACCACTCAATCGAGTGGTTTTTTTGTTTTATATCCTTAACCATTATCAAAACTATTGTTAATATTATATCAAGACAGCATTTACAAGTCTTCCTCAATAAGATTAAAAACTTATTCTCTTCTCTCCTTCTATTTCTAAACAACATTTCAATCAACTTAAAAAATTCAAACTAAAAAAATAAATCAACTCACACAAGTATTGTTGTCGAATATACTATATTTGCAACAACAATTAAATTTTAAAAGATGAGACAATTAACATTTGCATCGCTACAAGTAAAAAATCTGGAAGCTTCAAAAGAGTTCTATGAGAAAAAATTAGGCTTTGAAATCGGAACAACCAACCCTCAGGCCTGCGTATTTAAATACAATCAGGGAGAAGCAAGTTTTGCTATCCGCACACCTCTTGAGCCTCTTGAAGAAAAAGAGCTTGGTATTGGCGTTGCCATCTGGTTTGCTGTTGACGAAACTGTAGACGAATTAAGAGAAAAATATATTGCTGAAGGCATAACTACTGCCGGACCTTTAATCGATACCCCTTTTGGCAGAGCATTCCACGTAAAAGATCTTGACGGCTACAAGCTTACCTTTCTGAATGCTATATAAAAAAGTCTGTTTTTTTACAGTAAAACAAAATCAAAATCTTTACTTAAACATAGTTGGGTTATCCATTCCGATTTACTTACTTTGAAAACCGATACCGGATTTTGGTTATTATCTATCTAAATGCCGCAATACGATTATGCCTGAAGAAATTAATTTTCATTTTAGTAGCCCAAATGACAGTCCCGGGTATCTGCTCGGGCAATTAGCCATGCTTTGGCAGCGTAAGCAAAAAAAAGCACTGGATCCGCTAGACCTTACACAGACACAACTTGCATTACTGGCCGCTTTAGGCTGGCTTTCTAAAAAAAGCGACTCAGTCACCCAGATTGACATAGCCCGACAAAGCAATGCCGACAGAATGATGGTATCTAAAGTGCTGCGTACGCTCCAGGATAAAAAATTTATAACACGCCACGAGCATCCTACCGATACCCGTGCAAAGATTATCAGACTTACAAATGAGGGTGAAAAAGTGTTACAGAAAGCTTTAGCCGCAGCAGTGAATGCCGATAATGAGTTTTTCGCTGAATTAGGCACAGCCCAGACCACATTCAACGCTAATATGGCAAAACTTATAGATAAAAATAAGAACGAATAAAAGCAAGACCACTCACTAAGAGTGGTTTTTTATTCTATAGACACATTCAATATTTTCTTTACATTTACAAAAGGGGGAATTTTAGCTTAAATCAAAACTTTTTTAAATGTTATGACCACAAACAGTAGTTCAAAATTCACCAAAAGACTTTTAAGATTTATTGCCATTATTTTCATTTTAATGAATGTAATTGCATTCTTCCACTCTTATAAGCTCACCCATTTCTCTAATAAAGTCACTAAAAAGACAGATGCAAACTCGCTTACTGCTGCACAAAAGGCAGGAGTCTTATTTTTAGGAATAGACAATCCCCGCCCTGTCAATACCAAAAAACCTTCGCAACCCTACAAAACCATAAGAATAAAAAGCAACAAGGAAATAGAATGCTGGAGCATAACTAAGCCAAATACAAAAGGAACCGTAATACTTTTTCATGGTTATGGCGGCAACAAATCGCAACTGATCGATAAATCTGATAAATTTATTGCAATGGGCTACAACACACTTCTTGTAGACTTTATGGGATCAGGAGGATCTGAAGGAAATACCACCACCATTGGCTATTTTGAAGCACAGCAGGTAAAATCATGTTACGATTATATTCTTAAAACAGGCGAAAAGAACATCCACCTCTTTGGCACTTCAATGGGAGCTGTTGCTATTTTAAAAGCATTAAATGACTATACTATTTCTCCTGCATCAATACTCATTGAATGTCCTTTTGGCTCGATGTATAAAACAGTTTGCGCCCGTTTTAAAGTTATGAAGGCACCTACATTCCCAATGGCAGGGATGCTGGTATTTTGGGGCGGACTCCAAAACGGTTTCTTGGCTTTTAATCTCAATCCCGAAGAGTATGCTAAAAAGGTCTCTTGCCCTGCATTACTGATGTATGGTGAAAAAGACAATCGCGTTAGCAGTGAAGAAACAGATATCATTTTCGGAAACATAAAAGGTAAAAAACAATTAGTTACTTTCCCTTTAGCAGGACATGAAAATTATCTTACCCACTACAACCAGCAGTGGACAACAGCTGTAAGCAGCTTTTTGGAAAAATTATAAAAAACCTGCTGTTTTATTGATAAAATAAGGAGAGTCATTCCAGCGTATTTTCCTGTACCCGTGATTTTCCTTTATTGATTCAGGCAGACAATCCCAAATAGCATGACTCATTTTTTCAAGCAATAACTTACGTGAAAAAATATCAGAAGTCACAAGGCTAATTTCCCTTGCCGGAACAGGCTCTTTAAATGGTTTAAACAAAGTATCCTCCCTCTCGTTCACAACAGAGAGCTGCGGTATAATTGCAAAACCCAGTTCGGCGCGCACAAGATTCTTAAGTGTTTCAATAGAATTTATATCATAATTAAATTGACCGTCTATTTTCCTCTTATCATCGGTCATGTCACAAATATCAAGCATCTGGGCATTGTAACAATATTCATGTTCCAGCAAAAGAAGATTTGGCTTATCCGTCATATTCAGCTCATAGTATTCCTGTCCTGCTAATGGATGCCCTGCATTTAAAAAAGCTACAAAGGGTTCATCAAAAACCGGATACTCTTTTAAACCCGTCATTCCTGTAGGTGTAGCCATCAAAGCAATATCGATCTCACCATTCTGAAGTCCATGAATCAACTGACCTGTACCCGCCTCTTTTATATTAAAATACATATCAGGCACTATCGCTTTCATTGCTTTAATAAACTGCGGAATAAGATAAGGCGATAGCGTACTGATCACTCCAAGTGTTACTGCCCCTTCCAGATCATTCTTTTGGTTCACAACAAAATTCCGGATTGCCTCAGCCTCATTCAGCACACGCTTAGCCCTGTTTATAATCTCATTACCAAGCAATGTTGGTTTTAAAGGTACCTTGGTCCTGTCAAAGATTTTTATACCTATTTCCTCTTCCAGATTCTTTAGCTGTATTGTAAGTCCGGGTTGCGTTACCATGCATTCCTCTGCTGCTTTGGCAAAATGACGATGTTCGTCAAGGGCAATAATATAGCGTAGCTGTTGTATAGTCATTATTATAAATTTATTTTATAAAAGTACAAAATTATTAATTTGTTTTATATACGATACCTGAAATATCTTTGTCCAATCAAAATGAAACAATAACCCTAAATTATTATACAATGAAAAATTTAATCGTATCAGCAATAGCATTACTTGGAGTAACTGCCGCTACAGCACAAACAGATCCATCTATAACAGGAAGCTATAGCATCGAAAAAAACACAAGAGAATTTCTTAAAGCAGTTCATAGCGGTACAGGTCCGCAACTATATGAACTTTCTATTCAGGACGCAAGAAACGTACTTATAAATGCACAAACCGGAAACTATGAAAAACTACCGGCAGATATTGAAGACCGCACAATTACTCAGGACGGCAGAACAGTTTCAATTCGAATCACAAAACCAAAAGGGGTAAAAGAAAAATTACCTGCTCTTGTATACTTTCACGGTGGCGGATGGATACTTGGAGATTCTTTTACTCATGACAGATTAGTAAGAGAACTTGCAGTAGGAGCTAAAATTGCAGTAGTATTCGTTAACTACACACCTACTCCCGAAGCCCGTTATCCTCAGGCTAACGAGGAAGCTTATGCAGCAACCAAATGGATAAAAGAAAACGGTGCATCAATAGGCCTGAACACAAATAAACTTGCCGTAGGTGGTGACAGCGTAGGTGGAAACATGGCAATTGCAGTAACCCTGATGGCAAAAGAGCGCAAAGGCCCTCAAATTGACTTTCAGTTACTGTTCTATCCTGTTACAGATGCAGGATTCGATACCGCATCTTACCAGCAATTTGCCAACGGACACTTTTTAACCCTTAATGCTATGGTTTGGTTCTGGAACCAGTATGCTCCAAACAAAGCAGACCGCGCTCAAATAACAGCGTCTCCTCTCCGTGCCGACATCGAACAACTGAAAGGACTTCCTGAAGCTTTGGTAATCACTGCTGAAAATGATGTACTTCGTGATGAGGGCGAAGCATATGCAAAAAAACTAAATGCAGCAGGCGTTAAAGTTACCGCTACACGATACATAGGTACAATACACGATTTTGTAATGCTTAACCCTATTACAAAAACTCCGGCACCAAGAGCTGCAATTAAACAGGCTACTAATGCTTTAACCGAAAAATTGAAATAACTTTATCACAATTAAGAAAATAATTTAAACAACTTTTAAAAACTAATATCATGAAATTTACAAGAAAAGCAAACGCAAACTGGAAAGGTACAGGAATGGAAGGTACAGGTAAAATCTCTACCGAAAGTACAACTCTTAATAACGCACAATTATCATTCAAAACCCGCTTTGCAGACGGTGTAGGTACAAACCCTGAAGAACTTATCGCAGCAGCACACTCCGGTTGCTACACCATGCAGTTAAGCTTCCTTTTAAACGAAGCCGGTTTTACAGCCGATAACCTTGATACCGAAGCGCAGGTTACTTTTGAAGATGGAACTATAACTAAAATACACCTGAAACTGGAAGCAAGTGTTCCGGGCATAACAGAACAGGATTTTCAGACAGCAGCTCAAAAAGCGAAAGAAATTTGTCCTGTCTCAAAATTATTAAAAGCCGAAATTACACTATCAGCCGCTTTAGTAGGTTAATCACAAACAAACACAACTTAGATAAGTCCTGCCTTTCGCAGGACTTATTCATTTTTAACAATCACAAAATCAACTAATAAAAATCTATTGGCACACCATTTGTATTATAGTTAATAACAAAAAGCCATAATAATGATATAAAAGATACGATTATAGTACTGCATAGTATTTTATTTATATATTTACACCGGTTGTTAAAAAATTAACATTTTAGAATATGTATTTTTAAACAATCTTCAAACAAACAATTATATCTATACATTATGAAATCGTATTCTGTTAAAGAAATTAGCGAATTGCTGAATGGAGAATTAGTGGGCTCTACCAGCAACCTGATTTTGTCGCCCGAACAGCTTGAGCTGGCACAAGAACATCAGATTTCCTTCATTGGAAACAAAAAATATGAAAAACTATGGACCGATTCTAAAGCATCGGTTGCCGTAGTAAACTCAGATATAGCTATAGAACCCGGAGAGAACAGGGCTTTTATAAAAGTTAATAACGCAGACTTAGCGATGTCTAAAGTTTTAGAACTTTTTGCACCTGCACATCCAGCTTTTGAAGTAGAGATACATCCTACTGCCGTGGTACACGAAACAGCAGTTATAGGAGAAGGTACAAAAATTGGTGCCGGATGTTATGTAGGTCCAAATGTAAAAATCGGAAACCATACTATACTTTATCCTAATGTTACAGTACTGGATGAATGTACCATTGGCAATAAAACCGTATTGTGGTCGGGAGCTGTTGTAAGAGAGCGTTGCCACATAGGTTCACATTCCATTATTCACCCTAATGCGACCATTGGAGCAGATGGATTCGGTTTCAGACCGTGTCCACAGCAGGGACTGGCCAAAATTCCTCAGATAGGCAATGTAATTATTGGTAACGCCGTAGAGATTGGCGCCAATGCTTGTGTTGACCGTGGTAAATTCAGCTCTACTATTGTAGGTGATGGTTGCAAAATTGATAATCTTGTACAAATAGGGCACAACAGCGTACTTGGAAAATTCTGTATCATGGCCGGAAACAGCGGCCTTGCCGGATCTGTAACGCTTGGTGATGGGGTAATCATTGGCGGAAGCGCATCTATTAAAGACCACTCAACAATTGGCAGCGGAGCTACCATTGGAGCTGGATCCGGTGTAACCGGCGATGTGGATCCTGGCAAAGTAATGCTTGGTTACCCCGCAGTTGAAGCAAGAACAGCCTTAAAACAATGGGCAATACTAAAGCGTATGGCTGAAGCTAAATAAAAATTTTAAATAACGAAACCCTGCCAAGTGCAGGGTTTTATTATTGAATCAAGTATATTCAACAAACACCTCTTTTTTACAACATTTTTTAAACACTTTGTTTTTATCTGAGCAATAATTCATTAAATTCGCAACTTCAACAAACAAAAGAGTATACATCATGAATAAAAAAGTAGTAATCGTTTCGGCTGTACGTACACCAATAGGTAGCTTCATGGGAGCATTATCAACCGTTACGGCTTCTCAGCTTGGAGCTGCTGCCATTAAAGGAGCTCTTGATAAGATTAATTTAGACCCTAAACACGTAGACGAAGTAATAATGGGTAACGTAGTTCAGGCAGGTGTCGGACAGGCTCCGGCAAGACAAGCCTCACGTTTTGCAGGTCTTCCAGACTCAGTTATCGCTACTACAGTAAATAAAGTTTGTGCATCGGGTATGAAAGCCGTTATGCAGGCTGCTCAGGCAATTCAGCTTGGGGATGCAGATGTAATTGTTGCAGGTGGTATGGAAAACATGAGCCTTATACCTCATTATGTTCAGATGAGAACAGGTGCTAAATTTGGTCCTGCTACAATGATTGACGGAATGCAGAAAGACGGTCTTACTGATGTTTATGACAATGTTGCAATGGGTGTTTGCGCCGATGCTACTGCTACTGAATATAAAATTACACGTGAAGAGCAGGATGCTTTCGCTATTGAATCATATACACGTTCTGCTAATGCATGGAACGCAGGTAAATTTGACAACGAAATTGTTCCTGTAGCTGTACCTCAGCGTAAAGGTGACCCTATCATGGTTACTAAAGATGAGGAGTACTCTAATGTGAAACTTGACAGGATCCCTACGCTTAACGCTGCTTTCACTAAAGAAGGTACTGTTACTGCTGCTAATGCTTCTACAATTAACGACGGTGCTGCTGCACTTGTTATTATGAGCGAAGACAAAGCTAACGAGCTTGGACTTAAACCTCTTGCCTACATTAAAGGTTATGCAGATGCTGAACAGGAACCAAAATGGTTTACTACTGCTCCGGCCAAAGCGCTTCCTAAAGCACTTGACAAAGCGGGTATCTCTAAAGATCAGGTTGACTTCTTCGAATTCAACGAAGCATTCTCTGTAGTAGGTATCGCAAACTCAAAAATCCTTGGTCTTGATGCTGATAAAGTAAACGTAAACGGTGGTGCTGTATCATTGGGTCACCCTCTAGGATGTTCAGGTGCGAGAATTATTGTTACACTTATAAATGTACTGGAGCAAAACAACGCTAAAACAGGAGCTGCGGCTATATGTAATGGTGGTGGTGGTGCTTCTGCTATCGTAATCGAAAGAGCATAATCATTAATTTATCATATAAAAAGGCAGCTTAGGCTGCCTTTTTTATTGTTCTGTTGTCTTGAAACAAAAGAAAAATACACCTATAAAGAGAATGTTCAAAACTCTGTAAAAAAGCTTCAGAATTAACTACTATATTTGTAAACTCAAGTAAGACCCCGATTAGCAATAATCAATAATAATTAAAAAACAGTCAAATAAGAAGGATGTTCGGTATATGTAACCTTGCCATTGTGCCCCTACGTTTAGAACCAAGCGACAGAAGCGAATTAACAACACAAGTGTTGTTTGGCGAACATTTTAAAATACTGGAACAGACTGAAAAATGGTCACGCATTGAACTTGCATACGACGGCTATAACGGCTGGATTGATAATAAGCAGTACCGACTAATAAGCCAGGCCGATTATGAAGCCCTGAGCAATAGCCCGGCAGTACTAAACGGTGACCTGATTGAATATCTTACTACTCCCGACAATCAACTGCTATCGATACCTATGGGTGCGTCGCTGACTTTTCTTGAACACCCATCTATAAATACCGAAAACTATATGTTTGAAGGGCTTAAAGTATCGGGAGTGACAAGCAAACAACATTTGCTGCAAACCGCATTTATGTACCTAAATGCTCCGTATTTATGGGGAGGAAAAACGCCTTTCGGTTTAGATTGTTCCGGTTTTACTCAGATGGTATACAAACTGAATGGATACTCATTATTACGTGATGCCTCTCAACAGGCTACTCAGGGCGAAGCCCTTAGCTTTATTGAAGAAAGTGAACCGGGCGACCTGGCATTCTTTGATAATGAGGAAGGGCGTATCATTCACGTAGGTATCATTATGGAAGACAATCACATCATCCACGCACACGGTAAAGTACGTATTGACCGTCTTGACCATTTGGGTATCTACAACACCGACACTAAAAGGCATTCGCACAAACTGCGCGTTATCAAGAAAATCATATAAGAATTATAATAGTAAAATATATCAATCCCTTCCTACTCATATAGGAGGGGATTTTTCTTATATTTAAAAATATTTTTGTTACGTTTCCAACCTTTACATCAATTATTGCATCTTATAGTATATGAAGAAACCTATCCAGATATCCATCCCTACGCCATGCCATGAAAACTGGGATGCCATGATTCCTGTCGATAAAGGCCGTTTTTGTGCTTCCTGCCAAAAGACGGTTATTGATTTTAGTAAAGCATCCGACAGGGAAATTGCCGCTGCCTATAAAAAGGATGCCAATGCCTGCGGGAGATTCCGTGCTGACCAGTTGAATCGTGACCTTATAGTCCCTCAGGAAAAAAGTTCACTATGGATTGCTGCAAGCGCAGCTGTAATCAGCTTTTTAGGCTTGGGAACACATGCCGTTTCAGCTCAGACCACATCTGAAAAAGCAACTACACATACAGTAAGCCCTGATCATAACCAAACTGTTCCAAAAACATCTGCTCCTAAAAAGATAAAAGGTAAAGTTACCGATCAACAAGGTAAACCTTTGGAAAATGCCGAAGTTGTAAATACAACTACGAAAACTAATGTATATACCGATAAAAAAGGCTATTATAATATCATTGCGAATATTGGTGATGTAATCGGAATAAGAAAGGAAGGTTACATAAATCAGGTAGTTGTTTTTGATGGAAAAATGGAAGTCATTACCCTTGAGAAAATTGAACCTTTACTAATGATATTGGGAGGAATGGGATAATTATGAAGAAGCCAATCCAAATATCGATACCTACCCCATGCCATGAAAATTGGGATGCCATGACACCTGCCGATAACGATCGTTTTTGTACTTCGTGCCAAAAGACAGTATTTGACTTCACAAATTCATCGGACAGGGAAATTGCTTCTGTATTGAAAAACACCAACAATGCATGCGGAAGGTTCAGGGCAACACAACTGGACAGGGATTTGGTAGTACCAAAAGAAAAATCTACGATATGGATGGCGGCCAGTGCTGCTGTTGTTAGTTTCCTGACGATAGGAAATCATACCATTTCTGCACAAACACCTGTAAATACTGAGCAGCATGTTTCTGAAACTGACGATATAAAAGTTGGAAAAGTGGCAGCTCCTCAAACTATAACAATAACAGGTGTTGTACTCGATGAAAATAAGAAACCATTTGGAGGGGTAAACATTCTGATTGAAGGAACTACTACGGGTGTTCAAACGGACTTGGAGGGTCACTATACGATTTATTCAAAATTTGGTGACAGACTTACTTTCTCTTATATAGGATATAATCCTATAACTATTAATGTAACGAATAGTAAAATCATAAACGTCACAATGGACATTGATGATATTGAACTTCTGGGCGAAGTTGTGTATGTAAAAGATCGCTCCTTCTTCGGTCGTGTATTTCATTCAATAGGTAATATATTCCGATAATGAAAAGATTTATACTCATATTGCTTTTTATATTGTTTGCAGTAAACAATCAGGCTCAATCATCATCAAACAGCACAACCATAACCGGTATTGTTATAAATGATTATAGTAACACCATTATTAGTGGTGCAAAAATTAAAGATATGATTACGGGTAAAGAAACATTTACCGACAGCCTGGGAGGCTTTTCTATTGAAGCCGCAGGCAACTACATTGAAATATCTGCCGAAGGATTTGACACAAAATACTATACAAAGCCATATCAAAACAATAGAATCTTTTATTTGTTTGATAAGGTCAGACACAAACAACAACAAAAAAAAATCAAACATTTTCCCATAACAATTACTGGTATTGTTTGTGATGAAATCGGTTTGCCCATACCTGGAGTTAGTATACATGCGAAGAAAAATAAACAAAGTTTTATTACTGATTTTGATGGAAAGTTTACCATAACAATAGACAAAAGGGATAAAATTTCATTCAGTTTTGTAGGACTTAAAGGTGTCATTATAAATATAAAGGCACCCATGCCACGTTTTTACAAAATTATACTTGAAGACGAATCACGTATATGGATATAGGTTCCTAAAATATTGTTCCCAATAAGTATTGAAAAAAATTTCTACCCTTATTTGTTATCTTTAGCGTTCCAAAACAACAAACATTCAAAATTCAACGCTAAATGAGAACCAAACTCACTTCTCTCCTGCTGGTACTTACTTTGTGCCTTGCAGGAACAAATGCATCTGCCCAAAAAAAGGGTAAAATTGTAAAAACACAGGGAAAAGATATCCTTGATTCCAACGGAAAACCTATCCTCCTTAAAGGTACTAACCTGGGCAACTGGCTGGTTCCCGAAGGCTATATGTTCAAAACCGGTAAAGTGGCAGCTCCAAGGCAAATTGACCAGCTATTTCAGGAAATGATAGGCCCTGACAGCACGGCTGCATTCTGGGACAAATATCTTGACAACTACATCACACAAGACGATATCAAATACCTGAAACGCACCGGATCAAACCACGTTCGCCTACCGTTTCATTATAAATTATTTACCAATGACCTGTACATGGGTAAACGGAATGCCGGCTTTGAATACTTTGACCGTGTGATCGAATGGTGCCGTGCTGAAGGTCTTTATGTTCTCCTTGATATGCACTGTGCTCCTGGCGGACAAACAGGCGACAATATCGACGATAGTAATGGTTATCCGTGGTTATATTTTAGTAAAACAGCTCAAGACGAAATGAGTGCTATCTGGATGAAGATTGCCAAACGCTACAAAGACGACCCTATCATCTTAGGCTATGACGTAATTAACGAACCTTTTGCGCATTATTTTGCTAAAGAGATACCTGATTATAACCACAGGCTTTTTATGGTTTATGAGCGTATGGTTAAGGATATCCGTTCCGTTGACAAAAAGCACTCCATTTACCTGAATGGTTCTATGTGGGCCGGAGACTTTGGTGTATTTGAGCGCATACTGGACGATAACGTGGTATATGAATTCCATAAATATTGGTTTGACATCAATCAGGAATCGGTACAGAAATACCTTGATTTTAGTACTAAACACAATGTTCCTATCTACATTGGCGAAACCGGAGAGAACACCGACGAATGGGTTATGGAATTTCGCAAGCTTCTTGATGCTAACAAAATCAACTGGGCATTTTGGCCATACAAAAAAATGGATAACACCAAAGGTATCATGAATTTTGAGCAGCCGGAAGACTACGCACTTATCACCAAATATGCTGAAAGTGACCGTAGTTCTTTTGAAAAGATCAGAGAAAATATGCCGGACAGGGTTAAAGTTCAGAAAGCACTTAACGGCTACCTGAAAAACTGTCTCTATAAAAACAATTTCCAGAACAAAGGGTATATACAGGGATTAGGGTTTACGGTTGATTCGTCGATTCGCTGATTTGTTGATTTGTTAGTCACGAATTACACAAAATCTGCTAATTTATCTATAACGACTTCCCCTTTTCAGAGGGTTGTCCGAAGGGCGGAGTGTTCATCTTTTTAATACTGAGATTCTTCGACTCCGTTTCACTTCGCTCAGAATGACAGAGTATGCCGATATAAACAAAAAACGCCGCACATTGTGCGGCGTTTTCTATTCTCAATACTCAATACTGAAAACTCAGTATTAAATAATTATTTCACTTCTTCGAAGTCTACATCCTGAACGTTGTCGCCTTCAGCTTGTGCAGCTTCCGGTTGTCCTTGTGCAGCACCACCTTCCTGAGCTTTGTACATCTCTTCAGAAGCATTTTTCCATGCTTCGTTGATTTTGTCAAGAGCCGGCTGGATAGTATCAACATCTTTGCTTTCGTAAGCTACCTTAAGTTCGTTAAGAGCACCTTCGATGTTTTGTTTGTTACTATCAGAAAGTTTATCACCAAACTCAGTAAGTTGTTTCTCAGTCTGGAAGATCATAGCGTCAGCCTCGTTCAGTTTCTCAACACGTTCTTTTGCGATTTTGTCAGCATCTGCATTAGCTTCAGCTTCTTTACGCATTCTGTCGATTTCTTCCTGAGTTAATCCTGAAGAAGCCTCGATACGGATATCGTGCGATTTACCTGTTCCTTTATCAGTAGCCGATACTTTGATGATACCATTAGCATCGATATCGAAAGTAACCTCGATTTGAGGCACACCTCTTTGTGCTGGTGGGATACCATCTAAGTGGAAACGACCGATAGTTTTGTTATCTGTAGCCATTGGTCTCTCACCCTGAAGTACGTGAATCTCAACAGACGGCTGGTTGTCAGCAGCAGTAGAGAACACCTGAGATTTTTTAGTAGGGATTGTAGTGTTAGCGTCGATAAGTTTCGTCATTACACCACCCATAGTCTCGATACCAAGTGAAAGTGGAGTTACGTCAAGAAGTAGTACGTCTTTAACGTCTCCTGTAAGTACACCTCCCTGGATAGCAGCTCCGATAGCTACAACCTCATCCGGGTTAACACCTTTTGAAGGCTTTTTACCGAAGAATTTCTCAACTTCTTCCTGGATACGTGGTATACGTGTAGAACCACCTACAAGGATAACCTCATCGATATCAGATGTAGAAAGACCTGCATCTTTAAGCGCTTTAGCTACCGGTTGCATAGAACGTTGTACAAGGCTGTCAGCAAGTTGCTCAAATTTAGCTCTTGTAAGCGTTTTCACTAAGTGTTTAGGACCTGAAGCCGTTGCAGTAACGTATGGCAGGTTTATTTCAGTTTGTGCAGAAGCAGAAAGCTCAATTTTAGCTTTTTCAGCAGCTTCTTTAAGACGCTGAAGTGCCATTGGGTCTTTACGTAAATCTACTCCTTCTTCGCTGTTGAACTCATTTGCTAACCAATCGATGATTACCTGATCGAAGTCATCACCACCAAGGTGAGTATCACCATTAGTAGAAAGTACTTCAAATACACCGTCACCTAACTCAAGGATAGAGATATCGAATGTACCACCACCAAGGTCATATACAGCAATCTTTTGATCTTTACCTGCTTTGTCAAGCCCGTAAGCAAGAGCAGCCGCAGTAGGCTCGTTGATGATCCTTCTAACTTTAAGACCTGCAATTTCACCAGCCTCTTTAGTAGCCTGACGTTGTGCATCGTTAAAGTAAGCAGGAACTGTAATAACCGCTTCGGTTACTGTTTGCCCAAGATAATCTTCGGCAGTTTTTTTCATTTTTTGCAGTGTCATTGCAGACAACTCTTGTGGAGTGTAAAGACGACCGTCGATATCTACACGTGGTGTATCGTTGTCACCTTTTACTACGCTGTATGGCACATTGCTTGCTTCTTTAGCGCTTTCAGAGAATTTATTACCCATGAAACGTTTGATAGAAGCGATGGTTTTTGTGGGATTGGTCACTGCCTGTCTCTTTGCAGGATCACCAACCTTGATCTCTCCGCCTTCAACAAATGCAATTACTGACGGGGTTGTTCTTTTTCCTTCAGCATTAGGAATAACTACCGGTTCGTTCCCTTCCATTACGGAAACACACGAGTTTGTTGTTCCTAAGTCAATTCCGATTATTTTACTCATCTTCTTTTCGTTTTATTATTTTGTTTTTGATTCTTATTATTTAAGTAGACGTTTTCATATAGTCAATCTTTGTGCCAATAAAATATTATGCATTCCTATATGACAAGTTGACACCAGAACCAAAATTAAAATCCTGCTCCTAAAGAACATATGACAGTTTTATGCCAAATTTCAACTGACATCGCTATTACTCAAAGTATTCAAAAGCATCAATGATATCCAGATATACTCCATCAAATCCTGCTAATATTATTTTATTGAGATAAGAATCGTTATTCCTGTAAATGATTCCCTGCCAGTCGTCATTCCAGTATTTTACCTTAAAGTTACCAGGCCAGTCCGGGTTTTCGGCAGCGATCCAGTCGGGCTTATTGCCATTCCACGATGATTGCCAGTAATACCTGTAATCTTCAGCCTCCCCTATTGACATATAGCAA
This sequence comes from Flavobacterium suzhouense, assembly GCF_042684765.1. NCBI lineage: Bacteria > Pseudomonadati > Bacteroidota > Flavobacteriia > Flavobacteriales > Flavobacteriaceae > Flavobacterium > Flavobacterium suzhouense. The sequence continues at coordinate 117,261 of NZ_JBHUMD010000030.1, forward strand.
ATAACCAAACGCTTGCCACCGTTAGCTTTATTTTTCAGCTGGCTTATTTCTGAAGCGGTAAAAGCTTCATCGTTTAGAAATAGATCCATGATAACAGCATCATAATTGGTAGCTGTCACTGCATTGATAAAGTCTGTTTTAGAAGCAAAATTTTCAGGATTGATGAGATACAGGAAATTCTTAGCCTGTGAGAGTGCTGTAATAACACTAGCATTTTCATAAACAGGCGCTGATGCAGGAATTATATTCAGGCTGCGTTCCGGTGCCGCAAATGACACATAACCAAAAGCATTGTTGGCTTCGTATGAATGAGTTGTTTTTGAAGGTGAAGAGCAGTAGTCAATTGCTAAAATGGTATTCCCGGCATTTTTAGATATATCTAGGAAACCTTTAAGATACGAAGTGACACTGGCAGGAGTGGTTTCATCATCATTATCGTAGCCATACAGAAAATCTTCCTGGCCGTTTCCGTCTATAGCGTCGAGATATTCTGTTGCAGGACTGCCCGAAGCCTCTCCTGTCGTTGTTACCAGTTCGATACCGTTTTGAGGTATTATTGCAAATCCTGAATGCATTGCTTTGGCTTTTTGGCTAATACCAATAACCAGATCACGCATGTCCTGCTTGTAATCTCGGTTTTCATTATTGTTGTTTCCAGAATCAGAATCGCTACTATCACAACCTGTAAATAGAGTTATCACGACCAAAAAAATCAATACTCTCATAAAAATGCCTTTTAATTATAAACCCTAAATAAGCACTTTTATTTTACATCAGCTCTATGAATGTGAAAATGGATCTTTAATGATTATATCCATAGCAATATAACTAGCATCAGCTGTGTCATGGCCGTTACCAATTAGATCGTTCATATAACCAATATCAAAAGTAACAGGCATACTTTCGGGCGAGTAGGAATAATACAGGCAAAAACGCACTTCTTTATATTCAGGGCTGTCCCATCCTTCATTATGGTCATTGGCAACTGCAAACAAGGCCTCGGCACTTCCCATAAAGCTATTATGAGAATCATGATCTAAGGGAACAAATAACTGTGTTTTAAGACGTGTACGCAGTTGCAGGCTATTCTCTACCTGAGCAAAATCATCAGAAAAGAACTTACGAACCTCCTGCCTTACCGTTGTCGACCATTTTAGACTACCTATATAAGTTGTATAACTAAACCTGCCATATACCCTGAATTCCTGCCTAATGTCTGCTTCCTCCGGCTTATCAAATTGTTCATCATACTCATGTTGTCTGCGATAACTTAATGCATAGCTATACTGCCATTTCGAATTTAGCTTATGATAAAATTCCTGGTTTAGCACAATTATAGAAGGTGCATTAAATGGATCTTCTGCCTCTGTACCGCTTATATAACCCGCACCAAAATAAGTTTTGGAACTATTCTTTTCATTCAGCTTTTGCGACACTCCGATTGCCGACCAAAAGGCGGTATTAGTCTCACCAAGTCCGGGAGGAGTAAGCTGGGCAAAAGCCGCTATAGTAAATAGAAAACAAAATATCAGGGCTAAAAATCGGGTGTTCATTATCATCACATTTATGTTTTGCACTACAAATGTGAAATATGAATCTGGAAAGAATTGGGAAATTTCCGGTTTTAAACTTAATCTACTAAAAACAATGCATTGCTAAACAACAGATTCCCGTTTTCCCAAAAACCACGGAACAAGGGATTATCAACCATATAAATTACACTTCCTCTGCCCTTTTGCTCTACGGCAAATGTTACAGTATTTTCAAGTTTCTTTTTCAGGCTCCTGCCAATAAAACCAAAGTTTTTATATCCTGCAGGAACATAAGCAACATTCCATGCATTCTTAAGCAATTGATAACGGCTATCGCTTGTTTTTAAGCTGAAATACTTATCACCAAGACCAAATGAAAGCGGATGGCTTTTATCTATTACGTTTTCAACAATAGCACCAGGAACAGATCCAGATAATGCACGCCTTTCTGCATTTTGATAATCATTATAACGGGCTTTAAGTATCTCTTCGTCGTGTTCGGTAGTTTCCTGTTCTTTTGCAGAAGCAGAAGCAAATTTGGTCAGGCTGTAACCCGGCCTGTCTTCAAAAATATTCAGTGCACCTGCAATGGCTATTACCTTACCGCCATCAATAATAAAATCGTCTATTTTGCTTTTCTGGTTATCCGAAAGATCATACCAGCCATCAGTCAATACCAGCGTATTGAATTCACTCATGTTTACACGCCCAAAATTCTGGATATCAACAATACTTACCGGATAATTGATAATCTCATCCATATAAAACCAAACCTGCCCAAAGTCGGTAGCACTCACTCCGTTACCCGATAACAGCAACACTCTCGGTGTCTCAAGAAGCGGATAATTCTCCCCTCCAAGATCACCGCCGTTAAGTGAATATCCACTCTCAATCACTTCATAATCCGACTTTTTGTCTACAAAAGCATCCATCATGTTCTTGAAATCGACAAGTTGCGGATTATCCCCTTTCAGGATTACCAAATCACCTGGGCTTACTTTTATTCCCCTGAATGCCGATGCCTTTCTTGACGAACGCACCTTTACCCCACTATTTAGCAATAAACCTAAAACTTTAGCAGATTCCCTTCCGTTCCACGGCACATAATACGCATAAACGCCTTCATATTCAAACTTCCCTTTGCGTGTAATTTCGACTTTGGTATCGATGGAAAGATTGCCTTTAAGCGCGTAACTGTCTACACCATACGCATGCGGCAGCGCCCAGGCAGTTATATCATACGAAAGGCTGTCTGTAAGTCGTTGTGACGGCTCAAACAAAACCTGGGTAAGCACGGCTTTAGGCTGATCTGCCTTTACAATAAGATCGTTAGGCTCAATAGTAAAATCTTTATCCTTATCGCTTTGATAATGATAACCCGACGTCTTTTTAGACTCAGCGGCATATGAATACTGAATCTTATTGCGCTTCAGCAATTTTGCCAACTGTTCTGTCTTACCTGAGTTCTTAACTACATATGTTTTATATTTACCTTTAAGGTTTTCACGACTGTCTTTAAAATATGCCCTGAAATCCTTAACGAGTTTATCCTTTTTCCATGAAGCCGTCTCTACAGCAGTTAGCACAGCGGCAATATGATGATCGATCCTGTCCTGTAACGTTAAAACATTCCCGTTAGTCATCATCACGGCGCGTCCTGCACCTATACCTCCCTGCTCATAGGTCATACCTACAGCTCCGTTAAAACTTGGGTAGGTGTCGCCATAGCTGGGATAAAAAAGGTCGAAACGCTCACGGGTATAGTAATTCCAGCCTTTTGCATCAAATTTTTTGGCGGTCATCTCACCAATGGTATTATGGAAATCACGCTGTGCTTTAGTAATGAAATCGTGCACCGGTTCAGCTGCCGGTGGAAAGAAATAAGGCTCATTGAATCCCATTTCGTGTACATCAACATGCACCATCGGCATCCATTCGTTATAAAGTGCCATACGTTGGCGTGTTTCTATCTGCGTTTGCCACGCCCAGTCACGGTTCAGGTCATAATCATAGTGATTTTGCCTCCCTCCCGGCCACGGTTCCATATGCTCTCTGTCATAAATACCCGGATGCGTATTTTTTCCTGAAACATCCCTAAGCCAGTTACCATAACGCGAAAAACCGTCGGGATTAAGGCATGGGTCCAAAATAACAAGAGTATTTCTCAGCCATTCTTTGGTTTCTTTGTTATCAGGATTCAAAAGCTGATAGGCCACTGACATAGCACTTTCGGTAGCAGCAGGTTCATTGCCATGTACATTAAAGCTAAGCCAAACGATAGCCTTATCATTTATGTTACTGATCTTAGCATCACTCATCCCAATCTGACTAAGGTTACTTACCCTGATATTCTCGATATTCCTAAGGTTTTCGGCTGATGAAATATAGTATACATTAAGATTACGTTCCTGAGTCGTCTGACCATAATTCTTTTTCTGGATCATGTCCGAATTCTGGGTCAGGTGCTCAAAATAATCTTCCACCTGATGGTAGTAACTTACATTCTTGCCATAGTTAGGCAAAAATTCGGAAGGGCTTTTAATCTGGGCGGTTATAGACAGGCTTAGCAATAGTGCTACAGCGGTTATAAGGTATTTCATGGAGACAATATTTCGAAAATCAAATGTAAGGAATTTATGAGTGTTTGATTAACAAACTTAATTGCAGCATTTAGATTATAATTAAAATTTATTTTGCTTTAAATTCAGCGCAAATTGTGTCAGGGTTTTTACCTAACAATCATTATCTTTGCATGCTTTTAAAATAAACTACAATGCGTATATCCTATAACTGGTTAAAACAATTCATAAAATTAGACTGGAAATCTGAAGAAACGGCTGCCCTGCTTACCGACCTTGGTCTTGAAGTGGAAGGCGTTGACAAATTTGAGTCGCTTAAAGGCGGACTTGAAGGTGTTGTGGTTGGCCATGTGCTTACCTGTGCTCAGCATCCTAACGCTGACAGATTAAGAATTACCACTGTAGATTTGGGCGATGGCATACCTGTACAGATAGTATGCGGTGCACCAAACGTGGCTGCCGGGCAAAAAGTTCCTGTAGCTACAATAGGTACTACATTATACGATAAAGAAGGTAATGCCTTCCAGATTAAAAAAGGAAAAATACGCGGCGAAGAAAGCCACGGTATGATATGTGCCGAAGACGAGCTTGGTCTTGGTGAAGGACATGACGGTATACTTGTACTACATGAAGACCTTAAGCCGGGAACTCCTGCTTCTAAAATATTCAACATAGAAAGTGATGAAGTTTTCGAGATAGGACTTACACCTAACCGTGCCGATGCAATGAGCCACTGGGGTGTTGCCCGTGACCTGCGTGCAGGACTTTCTCAAAAAAATGTACATACCGAACTCATAACACCGTCTGTAAGTAACTTCAGGGTAGACAAACGTACCCTTAAAATGGATGTTAAAGTTGAAGATAATAAGCTTGCTCCAAGATACTGTGGTGTTACCATTACAGGTATTACGGTAAAACCTTCTCCTGCCTGGCTTCAAAACAGGCTTAAAGCTATTGGCCTTACACCAAAAAACAATATCGTTGACGTTACAAACTATGTACTTCACGAATTAGGACAGCCATTACACGCATTTGATGCTGCTAAAATAAAGGGTAACAAAGTTATCGTTAAAACAGTTACTGCCGGAACAAAATTCACTACTCTTGATGATGTAGAAAGAACACTGCATGAAGAAGACCTGATGATTTGCGATGAGGCAGGTCCAATGTGTATTGCAGGTGTATTTGGCGGTAAGAATTCCGGCGTAACTGAAGGCACTTCTTCAATATTCCTTGAGAGTGCTTACTTTAACCCGGTATCTATCAGAAAAACAGCTAAACGTCACGGCCTTAGTACAGACGCTTCTTTTCGTTTTGAAAGAGGTATAGATCCTACTATTACAGAATATGCCCTTAAAAGAGCTGCACTGCTTATACAGGAAACTGCCGGTGGAGAGATAACTTCTGACATCACAGACATCTACCCTAAAAAGATCGAAGACAATCAGGTAGTTGTAAACTTTGCCAATGTAACACGTGTTATAGGTCAGGAGCTTTCGAAAGAAACTATCAAAAAAATACTGGTATCACTGGATATCAAAATCAATACGATGTCTGACGCAGGTTTAGGACTTGTAGTTCCTGCTTACCGTGTTGATGTAACACGTGAAATTGACGTTATTGAAGAAATCCTGAGAGTATACGGATACAATAACATATCTTTTACTCAAAAACTTAATGCTTCTATATCTAACTCTGCGCGCAATGAAGATTACAAACTTCAGAACATTATAGGTGCACAGATGGTGTCACTTGGCTTTAACGAAATGATGGCCAACTCTCTTACTACACCTGATTATGTAAAGCTGTCAGAAAATCTGAAGGAAGAGTTTAACGTAATGATGCTTAACCCATTGAGCAGTGATCTTTCAGCCATGAGGCAATCATTGCTTTTCAGTGCACTTGAGGCTGTATCATTCAACATAAACCGCAAGAGAGCAGATCTTAAATTATTCGAATTCGGTAAAACATACCACAAACTACCTTCAGGCTATGATGAAAACAAACATCTTACCCTTACGGTAACAGGAAGCCGTTTAGCTGAAAGTTGGTCTTATACTCAAAAGCCTGTTGATTTCTTTATGTTTAAAGGTTATATTAACCTTATACTGACAAGACTGGGCATAAACAAAACACAAACACAACCTATAACTAATGACGTTTTTGCTGAAGGCATAGCAATTGCAGTAGGAACGGAAACTATCGTTGAGTTTGGCACCATAAAAAAATCGATACTGAAACATTTTGACATTAAACAGGATGTTTTCTTTGCCGACTTTAACTGGGGCGCCATCATTAAACTGGTAACAGGTAAAATCAAGTATGTAGAAATATCTAAATTCCCTGAAGTAAGAAGAGATTTAGCTCTTCTTGTCGATCAGGAAGTTTCTTTTGAATCTGTATACAGCATCGCTAAACAAACTGAAAAATCGTTACTTAAAGACGTAAGCCTTTTTGACGTATATGAAGGTCAAAACCTTCCGGAAGGTAAAAAATCATACGCTGTAAGCTTTACACTTCAGGATAGCTCTAAAACGCTTACCGACGAGCAAATCGACAAGATAATGTACAAGATAAGACAGAATCTTGAAAAAGAAACAGGAGCCCAATTGAGATAATTCCCTTTCTTTATAAGCATAAAAAAATCCCGCCAATGGCGGGATTTTTAATTTATAGCAATATAAAACTACGATTTAAGCTTAGCTTTCATTGCTTTATAATCGTTTGTACGCTCTAATGCCTGGTAAATAGACGCAAGCATAGAAATCACCTCCTGATTTGAAGGATCTATTTTGTGTGCTTTTTCAAAATAAGGAAGGGCTTTGTTAAAAGAAGCTGTACGCTGCATTTTAAGCGCATCATATTTTTTGTTATCAGCAGCACTAGTTCCAAGACTATTCATCTGGTTTACGATTTTCTGATCGTCTTTTAGCATCAATGATCCCATTGCCATGTTAGCCTGTAAGTGGTCAGGTTTAATCTCAAGCGCTTTAGTAAAATATTTAGCAGCTTCTTCCGCACTTGTATCAGTAGTAGTTACACCAAGGTTAAAGTATAAATCTGCATCGTTAGGATTCTTCGCAATTGCTTCAGAGATTAACTCTTTGTACTTGGTCATATTATTAGCCTTGTAGTACAGGTTAGCTTCAGAAATAATCAGCGTTATATCATCCGGGTTAGCTTTTCTTGCATTTACAAATGCCTCTTTAGCTTTTTCAGATTCACCTTTATTATCATAGATAAGAGCAATGTTACGCACTATATCAGCTCTAACAGAAGGAGTTTTTTCAACACTTGGTGTATCATACTGTCCTGTTTTAACAGCTATATCCCTTGTGTTTTTATCCGGGAATGCCTGTACCTGACCTGTTGCTTTATCCTTAGCTAAATAAGTAGTAGTCTCTCCTGTAAAACCCGTTTTTTCAAGTTCAAGGTAATACTCAAGAGCTCTGTCATAATCCTGCGCATTAATTGATGAAGCAGCAGCATTATAAAGATTAAAACCATCTTTAGTATCAAGTCTGTAAGCAGCAGCATAGTACAAAGCTGCTTCCTTAAACATTTTAGCTTTACTTAATTCCTGAGCACCTTTAAGCGCAACATTTTTCATGCTGGGAAAAATTTGCTGCTGTATAGTAGAAGTATATTTCTTCTTACCATTTTTCTCAAGCTCTATAACCTTATTAAAGCTTTCAAGAGTACTCTCAAAAACAGCTTGCGACTTATTACTGCTAGCCATTAGCTGAGCTACACCATACATTCCTTTATAATAATTATAGTCAACTTGCTGCTCAGGTGTGGCAGCACTCATTTTTGGCTCAACCTGAGACAAAAGATTTGCCATTTCCTGAACATCTGCAGGAGCAGGCTGTTGTTTATCAGTTAGCTTTTTTAGAGCTTTAAGCTCATCTTTTTGAGCAAACGCGCCTACAGAAAGTAAAAGCGACGCAGCAATTGCATACTGGATTTTCATAGTAGTTATTTTTATTATTCTTCAGTTTGTTCTTCCGGACCGTCAGTATCAGGTTCAATGTAACCCTCTACTCCGTTTTCAGCTCCTTCCACCATTCCTTCAAGGCTTTCTTCAGCCTCTTCTTCACGCATAACTTTCGTTACGGCAGCAATAGAGTCGTTTCCTTTAATATTAATAAGTCTAACTCCCTGCGTAGCACGCCCCATAACCCTAAGGTCTGAAACCATCATACGTATAGTAAGTCCTGATTTATTGATAATCATAAGATCATCGGCATCAGTAACGCTATTAATAGACACAAGCTTACCTGTTTTATCAGTAATATTAAGCGTTTTCACACCTTTACCTCCACGGTTTGTAATCCTGTAATCTTCAAGGCTTGAACGTTTACCGTATCCGTTCTCAGACACCACAAGTATTTCACTGTTCATGTCGTTTACAGATACCATTCCGATTACCTCATCCTGCTCATCCTGTAGCGTGATACCACGAACCCCGGAAGCACTTCGGCCCATCGGACGTGTTTTACCCTCTTCAAAACGAACCAGTTTACCCGACTTCACAGCGATAAGCACCTGGCTTTCACCTGTAGTCAGTTTAGCTTCTAACAGCTCATCATCCTCACGGATTGTAATCGCAGCAATACCATTAAGTCTTGGACGTGAGTATTGCTCAAGAAGGGTTTTCTTAACGATACCTTTCTTGGTAGCCATGATTACGTAATGATTGTTGATATACTCTTCGTTCTTAAGATCCTGAGTACAGATAAATGCTTTTACCTTGTCATCATTCTCTATATTGATAAGATTTTGAATTGCACGCCCTTTACTTGTTTTATTTCCTTCCGGAATTTCGTAAACGCGCATCCAGAAACACTTACCTTTTTGGGTAAAGAACAACATGTAGTTGTGGTTAGTAGCCACGAACAGGTGCTCAAGGAAATCCTGATCGCGTGTAGCCACACCTTTCTGTCCTACTCCTCCCCTGTTTTGCGTTTTGTATTCGCTAAGCGGTGTACGTTTGATATAACCAGCGTGAGAAATAGTGATAACTACATTCTCATCAGCGATAAGGTCTTCAATACTCACATCGCCACCAGAATATTCTATTCTGGAACGTCTTTCGTCACCATACTTATCTCTGATTTCGATAAGTTCAGTTTTGATAAGCTCCATTCTCAGTTCTTTGCTTTCCAAAAGAGCTTTTAATTCAGCTATCAACTTCATGATATCTTCATATTCTGCACGAAGTTTATCCTGCTCCAGACCGGTAAGCTGTCTCAGACGCATCTCAACGATAGCACGTGCCTGAATTTCTGACAGGCTGAAACGCTCCATTAATTTACCACGCGCTTCTTCACCATCTTTAGAGCCACGGATAATAGCAATTACCTCATCAATATTATCAGAAGCAATGATAAGACCTTCTAATATATGTGCACGCTCTTCTGCTTTACGAAGTTCATACTGAGTTCTTCTTACAACAACCTCATGCCTGTGCTCAACAAAATAGTGGATAAGCTCCTTCAGGTTAAGTAATTGTGGCCTTCCGTTTACAAGCGCAATGTTGTTTACACTAAAAGACGACTGAAGCTGTGTATATTTAAATAAGGTATTAAGCACCACATTTGGCACAGCGTCACGTTTAAGGATATAAACGATACGCATACCATTTCTATCCGACTCATCGCGGATGTTGGCAATACCATCAATTTTCTTTTCATTAACCAGGTCAGCAGTCTTTTTGATCATGTCTGCCTTATTTACCTGATAAGGAATTTCAGTTACAATAATGCACTCACGGCCTTCTACTTCTTCAAAGCTGGTTTTTGCACGCATGACGATACGGCCACGACCCGTTTTGAATGCCTCACGCACACCTTCATAACCATAAATTGTACCTCCTGTAGGGAAATCCGGCGCCTTAATATATGTTACAAGCTCATCGATTTCAATATCATTGTTATCTATATAAGCAAGCGTACCGTCGATAACCTCTGTAAGGTTGTGTGGTGCCATGTTAGTAGCCATACCTACGGCAATACCCGATGCACCATTCACTAAAAGTGTAGGTACCCTTGTAGGCATTACAGTTGGCTCTTCTAAAGTATCGTCGAAGTTAAGCTGAAAATCTACTGTTTCTTTATCAAGATCGGCCATAATCTCTTCAGAGATCTTACGCATCCTTGCCTCTGTATAACGCATCGCTGCCGGGCTGTCACCATCTACCGATCCGAAGTTACCCTGACCATCTACTAAAAGATAACGAAGACTCCATTCCTGCGCCATACGTACCATGGCATCATATACTGATGAGTCACCATGCGGGTGATACTTACCAAGTACCTCTCCTACGATCCTCGCTGATTTTTTATGTGCTCTGTTTGATAGTACCCCTAATTCATACATTCCAAAAAGTACTCTTCGGTGTACGGGTTTCAAGCCATCTCTAACATCCGGAAGCGCCCTTGACACAATAACCGACATTGAATAATCAATGTAGGCTGACTTCATTTCGTCTTCTATGTTAATAGGAATTAACTTTTCTCCTTCAGACATAAGTAGTTATATTAAAAAATTATAATTGTTACAAAACGTGCCAATATACGTATTTTTATCAGGACTGAAAACCAATAATTCTAATTATTTACACGTTTTATTAACACATAAAAAATAGCCAAAAGTTAATAAACATTTGTGCTTTTGCTTTTATTTTCGGCTTTTTTTTCGTCAATTAGCATAACCGGCATTGTCAGTAATGTCAGTATAATTTATTAGGTATAGTTTTTGTAAAATCTTTTATAAATACTTAAATTTACAAGTATCAAAGAATAACATTATGGATGATAATTTTTCACCAAGAGTCAAAGATGTGATAACCTACAGTAAAGAAGAGGCTTTACGATTAGGGCACGACTTTATTGGTACAGAGCACTTAATGTTAGGGATTTTGAGAGACGGCAACGGAAAAGCCATTTCCATTTTAAATAACATATCTGTTGACCTGGATCATTTACGCAGAAAAGTAGAGATATTAAGCCCGGCTAACCCCAATGCCGACCGCAATAATGAGAAGAAAAACCTTCATTTAACGCGTCAGGCAGAACGTGCTTTAAGGACTACGTTCCTTGAAGCAAAGGTTTTCCAGAGTACTTCTATAAGTACAGCCCATTTATTGTTATGTATTTTGCGCAATGAAAACGATCCTACCACAAAATTGCTTAACAAACTAAAAATTGATTACGAAACCGTTAAAGAACAATTTATCAATATGACATCAAACGAAGAAGAATACCTAGAAAACCTTCCTAAGGCAGAGTCATATAATGACGATGCAGGACAAGATGACAGTATGCGTGAAAGCAACTTCAACAACCCTTCTTCCGGTGCTAAAACCAACAAAAAGTCAAAAACACCTGTTCTTGACAATTTTGGACGTGATTTAACCGAACTTGCCGAAGAGGGCAAACTTGACCCCGTAGTGGGCCGTGAAAAGGAAATTGAACGTGTATCACAAATATTAAGTCGTAGAAAGAAAAACAATCCGCTGCTTATCGGTGAGCCGGGTGTGGGTAAATCAGCCATTGCTGAAGGTCTTGCATTACGCATCATCCAGAAAAAAGTATCGCGCATCCTTTTCAATAAACGTGTTGTAACCCTTGACCTTGCCAGTTTAGTAGCAGGTACAAAATACCGCGGACAGTTTGAGGAACGTATGAAAGCGGTTATGAACGAACTTGAAAAGAATGACGACATCATACTTTTCATTGACGAGATACATACTATTGTAGGTGCAGGTGGTGCTACGGGTTCACTGGACGCCAGCAACATGTTCAAACCTGCTCTTGCAAGAGGTGAAATCCAATGTATTGGCGCCACTACCCTTGACGAGTACAGACAGTATATAGAGAAAGACGGTGCCCTTGAGCGTCGTTTCCAGAAAGTGATCGTTGACCCTACAAGCGTACCGGAAACTATTACTATCCTGAACAACATCAAGAACAAATACGAAGATCACCATAACGTAATCTATACACCGGAAGCTATTGAAGCCTGTGTTAAGCTTACAGACAGGTATATGAGCGAGCGTTTCCTTCCGGACAAGGCTATTGATGCCCTTGACGAGGCAGGATCACGCGTTCACATCACTAACATTGATGTTCCTAAACAGATCCTTGATCTTGAAAGACAGCTTGAAGAAGTTCGAGAACTTAAAAATTCTGTTGTCAAAAAACAGAAATATGAGGAAGCAGCCAAACTTCGTGATGACGAGAAACGTATAGAGAAAGACCTTGCTATTGCCCAGGAGCAATGGGAAGAAGATTCTAAAAACAATCGCGTTACTGTTACCGAAGACAATGTTGCCGATGTAGTATCGATGATGACAGGCATCCCTGTAAACCGTATCGCCCAAACCGAAAGCAACAAACTTGCTAAATTACCTGATCTTATTAAAGGTAAGGTTATCGGTCAGGATGAGGCTGTTGCAAAAATTGCCAAATCAATACAACGTAACCGTGCAGGTCTTAAAGACCCTAACAAACCAATAGGCTCATTCATTTTCCTTGGACAGACAGGTGTTGGTAAAACACAGTTGGCTAAAGTAATCGCTAAAGAGCTTTTTGACTCTGAAGATGCCCTTGTACGTATCGACATGAGTGAATATATGGAGAAATTTGCCATCTCAAGACTTGTAGGTGCACCTCCGGGATATGTTGGTTATGAAGAAGGTGGTCAGCTTACTGAAAAAGTACGCAGAAAACCATACTGTGTGGTGCTTCTTGACGAGATTGAGAAAGCACATCCTGACGTATTCAATATGTTGCTTCAGGTACTTGACGACGGTTACCTTACTGACAGCTTAGGCCGTAAAATTGACTTTAAAAACACTATCATCATTATGACATCTAACGTTGGTGCACGCCAGCTGAAAGATTTCGGACAGGGTGTTGGTTTCGGAACGGCTGCCAAAAAAGCACAAGCCGACGAGCATACTAAAGGTGTTATTGAAGCGGCACTTAAGAAAACTTTCGCCCCTGAGTTCATTAACAGGATAGATGATATTATCGTATTTAACCCTCTTGAAAAAGAGCATATCGACCTTATCATCGACATCGAGCTTGACAAACTTTATGCAAGAATTAAAGACCTTGGTTACAATATTTCACTGTCAGAAAAAGCCAAAGACTTTATTGCCGAGAAAGGCTTCGACAAGCAGTATGGAGCAAGGCCACTGAAACGTGCCATCCAGAAATATGTTGAAGACACGCTTGCAGAAGAGATTATTACCAACAAAATAGCTGGTGGTGATGAGATCTTTATGGATCTTGATGAGAACGGTACAGAACTTGCCGTAACCATCAGAAAAGCTGAGAATCCGGCAAGTTAAAAGAGACTATCTTTCATTTTAAATAGCATCCCCGAAGGTCATTGATCTTCGGGGATATTTTTTATTTAGACAGGAGATGATAGATTTGAGACAATAAACAATTAACAAATTTATACTCAATCTAAAAAACACCTAAACCACTCAATATAAAAAACATAACCTCAACTTACAATTTTTCGGCATTACGATATCATTAAATTTGACTAAAATCGAAACCAATACTTTTCACAATAAAAAAAAGTAGTAATTTAGATTACAAATCGTATTAAAATGCTGGACAAAGTAATTGTAGGTAGTGAAGAGTGGTGTGCATTCCCCGAGCTTGGTATACCTACCATAAAGGCCCGTGTAGATTCTGGTGCCAAAACCTCTGCACTTCACGCCATTAACATCGCCCCTTTTCAAAAAGATGGCGACAATTGGGTAAAATTTGACATTAACCCGATACAGAACAATTCAAAAACCATCATACACTGCCAGGCACGTTTGGTAGATAAACGTGTGGTAAAAAGCTCCAGCGGTTACCGCGAACAGCGTTATGTTATAAAAACAGGCATTAAAGTAGGCGAAACCAACTGGGAAGTTGAAGTTACGCTTACTAACCGTGACTCTATGGGTTTTCGTATGCTTTTAGGACGTGAAGCCATGAGCGGACGCATATTGGTTGACCCTGAACAAAAATACCTTTTAGGTCAGCCTACACAGGAAAAATTAAAAGAATATTACAACAACAGCAACGAAGAAAAAAAAGGGCTTCGTATTGGGCTCCTTGCCAGTAACCCTGAGCTATACAGTAACCGCCGTATTATGGAAGCCGGTGAAATGCGTGGTCACGAAATGCATTTCCTGAACCTGAAGTACTGTTACATGAAACTGGATGCGCATACGCCTGAGATCCACTATCGTGGCGGAAGGATATTAAACGACTTTGATGCCGTTATTCCGCGTATACGCCCGAGCATGACATTTTATGGCTGTGCCATAACACGTCATTTCGAGGCGCTTAAAGTGTATTCGCTTAACTCATCATCTGCAATAACACAATCGAGAGACAAACTGTTCTCGCTACAACTGTTGCTTAACAGTGGCGTTGACATTCCTACTACAGGATTTGCCAACTCACCTCTTGATACAAACGACCTTATCCAAATGGTGGGCGGACCTCCGCTTATCGTAAAACTGCTTGAAGGCACTCAGGGTAAAGGCGTTGTATTAGCCGAAACCAAAAAGGCTGCGGAGAGTGTTATCAATGCTTTCAAGAGTCTTAACGCGAATATATTAGTTCAGGAATTTATAAAGGAGGCTAATGGTAAAGACCTTCGCCTTTTTGTGATTGATGGCAAAGTGGTAGCGGCCATTCAGCGTGAGGCGCTTCCGGGAGAATTCAGGGCAAATATACACCTTGGTGGAACAGCATCAGTTATAAAGCCAACTGCTGAAGAAAAACGTATCGCAATTAAAGCTGCTAAAGCCATGAACCTTAAGGTAGCCGGTGTGGATATTATCCGTTCAACTAAAGGTCCGTTATTGCTTGAAGTAAACTCATCGCCGGGACTTGAAGGTATAGAAGGTGCTACAAGCAAAGACATTGCCGGAGAGATGATCCGTGCCATCGAGAAAAGTTTCAAACTTTAAAACCAATATCTATGCATATAGCTGCCAAGATTATAATTGCGTTTGTAGCCCTGATCCACATTTACATACTTTGGCTCGAAATGTTCGCATGGCTCACCAGAGCCCGTAAAGTATTCAGGACACTACCACAGGAGTTGTTTTTACCAACCAAATCTATGGCTGCCAATCAGGGATTGTATAACGGATTTTTAGCGGCAGGACTTATCTGGTCGCTATTAATATGCAATGCTGAGTGGGCTGCTCATGTTGCTACCTTCTTTTTAGGCTGCGTATTGGTTGCAGGATTATATGGTGCAGCTACGGTACAAAAGAAAATCTTTTATGTACAGGGCGTTCCTGCTACACTTGGATTATTAGCTATTTTCTTACTATAAAGTTAAAACACATGAAATACTTACATATACTTGTTATATTTATTCTGGCTACGGCTCTTATGGTTGTTGGCGCTCTTTTTAAATTGATGCACTGGCCTGGAGCTTCCCTGATGCTAATTATTGGCATGGGTGGGCAATTCATCTCATTAGTACTGCTGGCAGCCAAAGTCATATCTGAAAGGAAAAATAACGACTTTTTAAATAAATAAGTTATGAAACGCAAAATCATACTATCCGCCACTACACTATTGTTGTCTTGTATTGGCTATAGCCAGGAATGTGCAAAATTCAAAAATGGTACATTTAAGTTTACCGACCCTAAAAGCAAAGAGGTTTGTATAATAACCCGCAAAGACAACATTCAGACGGAAAGAATGGAGAAAAGCGATGAGACCTATGATTTTGAAATTGTATGGATAGACGACTGTACCTATACCGTAACTCCTACTCCCGCTACGGCGCAGCGAAAACCGGATGTAACAAAACCGGGAGTTATGACAGTTAAGATCACGAAGACCAAAAAAGATTCCTATATCCAAAAGGTTACCATAGCCACCGACCCTAAATTCTCAAGGCTTGACGAGGTATTTGTTGCCGAGGAGAAAAAGTAATAACATTGCAATTTAAAGAACTTCACACCGAAAGAATGCTACTCAGATTATATACGCCTGAGGTAGCAAAGCATGTATTTACCACAATGAGTGATGATGAATTGATGGCTTTTTTAGGCCTCGACTCTACAGAGGCACTCGCAAAGGAAAAAGAAAAATTCAGCCTTGGCATTGCCACCTACAACAGGTCGTTTGCCAATTTTCAGATGATAGATAAGGAAACAGGTAAGCATATAGGCGCATGCGGTTTTCATACCTGGGTTCCTGACCATAGAAGAGCTGAAATTGGTTATGCGCTAGATAATGATGCCTACAAACAGAAAGGCCTGATGAGTGAGGCTTTATATGCTATTCTTAAGTATGGTTTTAACGAAATGAACCTGCACCGTATTGAAGCATTGGTAGCCGAGTGGAACACGGCATCCGTAAAACTGCTTACGAAATTTGGTTTTCAGAAAGAAGGTGTATTGCGACAGCATTATGTTGTAAATGATATCCCCGAAGATTCTGTTGCTTATTCATTATTGAAACCCGAATTTAGATTTTAAAAACATGACAATAGAAGAGCTTCAACATATCTGCAAACAATTCCCCGGAATGACTGAAGATATTAAATGGGACAATCACCTGTGCTTTAATGTTGGCGGGAAGATGTTCATCGTAACTGCGCCTGACTCGGTTCCTGTGAGCGCTTCAATTAAAGCTACCGATGAAGATTTTGAAACCCTTACGCAACGCGAAGGTTTTATCCCTGCTCCATACATGGCACGTTACAAATGGGTTCACATTGACAACATCAGTCGCCTGAGCAAAAAGGAATGGGAATACTATGCTAAAACTGCTTACCAATTGATACATGATAAACTTCCTGCAAAAGTGAGAAAAGAAATAACTGCTTTGTAGATTTTAGATAACAGATTTAGATAAAAGACTTTTCTATAAAATAAATCTTATCAATTGTAGTTATTATTGGCAACCAAACCAATAAAACCTATGCATAAATCCTTTTGCCTGCTCTTGCTGTCAATGATCTCATTTACATCTTTTGCTCAAATCAAAGGCACTATACTGGACAACACTACTAAAGACCCCATCCCTTATGTGAATATCTCTGTAAAAGGAGAAAAAAACATCGCATTAAGTGCTGATGAAAACGGCAATTTCAATCTTCCTGATGATATTAGTGCTACAACCGATATTTTCTTTAGCGCTGTAGGCTTTGGAGATGTATCATTAAAAACCTCTGAAATTAAAGAAACAGTGTTTTTAACACCTCAACCCATTGAACTTAACGAAGTAACAATAGGAAATAAAAAAGGTGAACATTCAATTGTAGTTAACCCTATAAAAAAAGCAAAAAACACCTGGACAGGCCATGCCGGAGGCAGTAGTGCAATCCTGATGATGGCAAGCTATATCCCTTACAAACCTGAATATGAAGCCACGCCGTTTCTAGACAAAATTCAATTTAAACTGGAGACACTTAAGGAGAACACATTTAACATGAGAATATACAGTGCTAATGAAGATGGCAGCCCGGGAGATTATCTTTACAACAAGAACATTCTTGTAAACGTAAAGCCTAAACAAAAAAGCGCTATTGTTGATTTCTCAAAAAGCCTGATAAGAATTCCCGAGGAAGGCTTATTTGTAGTAATGGAAATTATTACCATAAAACAAAACAGACTAGGTGATACAAACGATGACAAATTTCCGGCTCATCTTTATGCCTACGGTCCAGGATTTGTTTGCGAAATGACCGATGTACCATTAGGATGGGCATATAAAGAAGGTAAATGGCAGCAAAACCCGAAAACCGAAAGAGGTTATGGCAGAATTGTGGTTGAAATGACACTTACTGATTAAAACAATAAGCTCCCACTTTCGTGGGAGCTTTTTGTTTATTATTCAAATACGGTTTCGTCAAGTTGAAGGTTATGAAGAAACGCTATAGTGTTCTCTATATCGTAATGCAGTATTCGGTCTTCGGTTACTAACGGCACCTCTTCACGGTAAGATTTCACGAAAGCCTCAAGGAATTCACTCGATTTAAGTGGCCTTCTGAACTCAATAGCCTGAGAAGCATTCATCAACTCAATAGCAAGGATACGCTCAAGGTTATCAACAATCCTAAGTGCTTTAGTCGCAGCATTAGACCCCATACTTACATGGTCTTCCTGCCCGTTTGATGATACAATACTGTCGGCACTTGCCGGCGTACACAATTGCTTGTTCTGGCTGGCAATACTCGCAGCAGTGTACTGCGGAATCATAAATCCTGAGTTAAGTCCCGGATTGCTTACAAGGAATGGTGGCAATCCGCGAAGCCCTGAGATAAGCTGGTATGTTCTTCGTTCAGAAATACTGCCAAGTTCAGAAAGCGCTATCCCTAAGAAATCAAGTGTAAGTGCCAGTGGCTGTCCGTGAAAGTTACCACCTGAAATTATCTGGTCACTTTCTATAAAGATATTCGGGTTATCAGTAACTGAGTTGATCTCGGTACGGAAAACCTTCTTAACGTAATCAATAGTGTCTTTTGTGGCTCCGTGTACCTGAGGGATACAACGGAATGAATATGGATCCTGTACGTGTTGTTTTGCCTGTATAATGATCTCGCTATCTTCAAGTAGTTCGTTAAAACGTTTTGCAGTAACAATCTGCCCTTTGTGAGGGCGAACCATGTGTATCAATTCATTGAAAGGCTCTATACGTCCGTCAAAACCTTCAAGAGAAACCGCTGCAATAACATCAGCAAGGTATGACAGCTTAACCGACTTTAGCAATACATATACACCATAAGCACTCATAAACTGCGTACCGTTAAGCAACGCAAGACCTTCTTTAGATTTCAGCACGATAGGCTTCCACCCCATTTTATCAAGAACTTTGGCTGCAGGCTGACGGAAACCGTCCATATAAACCTCTCCCTCTCCTAATAAAGGAAGTGACAGGTGTGCTAACGGAGCAAGATCGCCCGAAGCGCCCAACGAACCCTGATTGTATATTACAGGAAGTATGTCGTTGTTATAAAAATCGATAAGCCTTTCTACAGTTTCAAGCTGTACCCCTGAATGACCATAGCTTAACGACTGGATTTTTAAAAGCAGCATGATCTTAACGATCGCCTCAGGCACTTCCTCTCCTGTACCGCAAGCATGCGATTTCACAAGATTTTCCTGAAGCTGCGAAAGGTTCTCATTAGATATCTTTACATTATAAAGTGAACCAAAACCTGTATTGATACCGTAAATCGGGTCGCTATGAGATTTCATCTTCTCATCAAGGTAAGTACGGCATTTTTCTATGTTTACCCTTGCCTCTTCAGAAAGTGCCAGTTTTTTATCCTGACTAATGATATCGTTTACGATTTCAAGCGATAAAAGGTCGCTGCTTATATAATGTATTGTTTCCATCGTTATGGTTTATTTGAGATGCCAAAATTCATTAAACCATAATTAAAAAACAAGATTTTTGATAACTTTTCATTTTGGGGTGGTGTTTTTAAATAAACAAACAAACCAGACTTTGGTATTTTACCACAAAGATCACTAAGCAGACACTATGTTCACTAAGCTTTGTGCCCTCAGTGAAAACTCTTTGTGTTCCTTGTGGTTAACGTCCCCCATCTATCTCCAGATACGCCCTACCCATATACTTCAAAATATCTGACGCTATAAATGCCTGCCTGGAAGTTTCTTTTACACCAATATCTGCTGAGAGTCCATGCAGATATACCCCAAATATTGCTGCATCAATAGGTTTATATCCCTGAGCAAGCAGTCCGGTAATGATCCCCGTTAGCACATCGCCGCTCCCACCTGTTGCCAGTCCTGCATTTCCTGTAGAATTTACGTATACTTTATCATTATGCACAATCATTGTACAAGCATCTTTAGATACAAGAATAATGTCGTTCTCTCTAGAGAAAGCCTTCATCTTTTCGAGCTTATCAAAATCATCATTCCAACTGCCCATAAGTCTTTCAAGTTCTTTAGGATGTGGGGTAAGTATGGTGTTTTCCGGAGGCAGCTTAAGCCATTCCTTATTCTGTGAAAGGATATTAAGCGCATCAGCATCAATAACCAGAGGTATCTTGTTTTTACTCAGAAAATCTCCTATTTCTTTTTGTGTATAGGCATGCTGGCCTAAGCCGGGACCTAAACCAATTGCACGGGGTTCAAATTCAAAATGAATGGTATCAATATGCTCCAGTCCGCTGGTAAGTACCATTGCTTCGGGAAATGAAGACTGCAGGATATCATAACCACACTGCGGAATATATGCCGTTATGAGTCCGCAGCCGCTTTTTAAGGCCGCTTTCGCCGAAAGGCATACCGCCCCTATTTTGCCATAGCTGCCTCCAATAATAACAGCATGCCCCTGGGTACCTTTGTGAGCATGCTTAGCAACAGGTTTGTAATAGTTTAGTATAATATCGGCATCGATATAATGATGGTTAACTTTTGTCGCGGTTATGAATTCGTTGTCTAAACCTATATCCAGTACTTCAAAATCGTTTACAAAGTCTTTATTGCCGGCAAAGAAAAAAGGTAGCTTAGGTGACTGGAATGTAAGCACGACATCTGCCTTTACGGCTAGGTCGGTTTTCCTGTCCATAAACATCCCTGATGGCACATCGATAGAAATTACGGTAGCTTCTTTAGCATTTATGGTCCTGATTGCCTGTCTTACCTCATCACTCAACTCGCGGTTAAGTCCTATACCAAAAAGCGCATCTATAATAACCAGACCACCAACACTATTACCATTAATCTTTTCAAAGGAAATGCCTGCCTGCTCCATTCTCTGTTTATTGATAGAAAAATCTTTAGTCGGGCTGCCGGTATTCTCTACAATCTCAACTTTTATATTGCCATAACCTTCATGCAAAAGCATACGGGCAATAGCAAGTCCGTCTCCTCCATTATTACCCTGACCGCAATAAATATAAAAAGGAGTAGCCTTATCAGGAAATCTGGTTCTAATCCATTCAAAAGCTTTACCGGCTGCACGTTCCATAAGTTCTGTTGAAGTTATATTCTGACTCAAAATTGTAGTTTCGTCAGCCTGTCTTATCTGTTGAGCACTAAAAATCTTCATATTCTAGTTTTTTGGATGCATTTATAAAAAATCCGTAAAACGCTTACGCTTTGTATTACAGCTACGTAAATTTATTACATTTGTAAGTATATGTTAGTAAACAGCAAGAAATATTTAACTTCACTTAACCCGGCAACTGTTGGGTTTACTGCTGTTACCTCTACTACTACAACAACTACTACCCCGTCAGGGGTATAATCATTTCATATAGCCCCGTTCGCGGTCATTTAAGCTAAATGACAGGAACAACCTGTTTTATTTCCACATTTATTTTAATGAAAAACAATCTATATGAATATCCTGAAATTCGGAGGCTCCTCTGTTGCCAACGCCCAAAATATAGCCCAATGCATCAGCATTATTAAAAATAAAAAACAAAATAATTCCGTAGCCGTAATAGTATCCGCTTTTGGGGGTGTTACCGATATGCTGCTTCAGTCTGCAAAACACGCTTCAAACAAAGAAACGGATTACCAACAGCTACTCCAGCAAATAGAAAACAGGCATATTGAAGTTGTAAAAAGCCTAATTCCGGCCACTGGTCAAAGTGCTGTTCTTAGCCATGTTAAACGCGAACTGAACCAATTGGAAACCCTACTCGACGGCTGCTATTTGCTGGGCGAACTATCGGAACGTACCAAAGATCTCATCATGTCATTTGGTGAAGTACTGTCTTCGTATATCATTTCTGAAGTACTTAAGGCGCAGGAAGATAATTGCAGCCTTGCAGACAGTAGGGAACTTATTAAAACCAACAGTCATTTTAGCAAAGCCGTAGTTAATTTTGAGATTAGTAACCTGTTGATTCAACACTACTTCGATAAAAACAAAGCCGCGATTACTATACTCCCCGGATTCATTGCACAATCCGAGGATGGTCATGTAACAACACTTGGCAGAGGCGGATCGGACTATACTGCAGCTATTATTGCAGCGGCTCTTGATGTACCCTCATTAGAAATATGGACCGATGTTAACGGAATTTATACTGCCAATCCTAAGTTGGTTAAACAGGCAGTACCCATAGAACACATTACTTTTGAAGAAGCCATGGAGTTATCTCACTTTGGTGCCAAAGTACTCTACCCGCCTACCATACAGCCCATACTTAACAAAGACATTACGCTTCATATTAAAAACACTTTCGATCCAGAGGCACATGGCAGCATAATCAACAATCATTTTAAAGCAAAAAGCTCCAATTCAATACGCGGTATAAGCAATATCGACAATATTACACTTGTTACCCTTGAAGGTTCGGGAATGGTGGGCGTTGCAGGGTTCTCTAAAAGGCTTTTTGAAGTAATATCCAAAGAAAACATCAGTGTAATATTCATAACACAGGCATCATCGGAGCATTCTATTTGTCTTGGTATAGCCGAAAGTGATGCGAAGAAGGCAAAAAAAGCAATTGACAACGAGTTTAACTTTGAGATAAAACAGCAAAAAATAAAACCTGCCATACTTGAAAACGATTTGTCTATTATTGCCGTGGTAGGCGAAAACATGAAAAACCATCAGGGACTGAGCGGTAAAATGTTTAGTACCCTTGGACGAAACAATATAAATATAAGGGCTATTGCCCAGGGAGCATCTGAACGTAACATCTCGGCAGTAATTGACAGGAAAGATGTAAAAAAAGCCCTGAACACGTTGCACGAAACTTTTTTTGACGACAATACTGTTCAGCTTAACCTGTACGTTATGGGTGTGGGAAATGTGGGCGATAAGTTTTTAGAGCAAATCGCTTCACAAAAAAAATACCTAAAAGATCACTTACGAATGAATGTAAGGGTTATAGGTATTGCTAATTCCAGAAAGATGCATTTTGATGAAGACGGTATTGATCTTTACCAACGTAAAGAAATACTGGAAGCAGGAGAACATCTCGATGCGAAGGCCTTTATTCAGAACATTAAAAAATACAACCTCCGTAATAGCATATTTGTAGACAATACTGCCAGCGACGTTGTTTCTGCCTCTTATGCCGAATATCTTGCCCACAACATTGCGGTTGTTACCTGCAACAAGGTAGCCTGCTCATCTGCCTACAGCAATTACAAAGAATTAAAAGATATTTCACGCCAGTACAACGCTCCCTTTTTGTTTGAAACCAATGTAGGTGCCGGATTACCTATTATAGACACACTAAAAAACCTTATTGCTTCGGGCGACAGAGTACATAAAATACAGGCCGTGCTCAGCGGAAGTCTTAATTTTATTTTCAATAACTTTAATGAGCACACTTCATTTTATGATGTGGTAAAACAGGCACAGGCAGAAGGTTACACCGAACCTGATCCAAAAATTGACCTTAGCGGTATTGATGTTAAGCGAAAAATGGTAATCCTGATACGTGAAAGCGGATATGAAATGGAGATTGAAGACATAGAAAACCATTCGTTTTTACCTCAGGAGTGTCTGGATACAGAAAGTGTTGATGCTTTTTTTGAATCGCTTAGAACACATGCTTCCCATTTTAACGAGCTGTATGCTAAAGCTGCTTCTCAGGGAGACCGTTTAAAGTTTGTAGCTTCTTTTGAAAATGAAAAAGCCAATGTAGGCCTGCAGTTCATCCCCAAAGACCATCCGTTCTATAACCTTGAAGGGAAAGATAATATAGTTCTGTTTTATACTGACAGGTATGTGGATCAGCCTTTACTGATAAAAGGTGCAGGTGCAGGTGCCGACGTAACTGCATCGGGAATTTTTGCTGACGTAATCAGGATAGGAAACAAATAATTATGGAAACAATAAAACTATTTTGCCCGGCAACCATTGCTAATGTTTCCTGCGGATTTGATGTCCTTGGGTTATGCCTGGATTTTGGCGATGTTATGACAATTACAAAAACTTCGCAAAAAGGTATTAGTATAAAAGAAATTACCGGAGCAGACTTACCTCTGGATATAAAACAAAATGTAGCTGGTGTGGCAGGACTTGCCCTGATTGAAAGGTTAAATCCAGATTTCGGTTTTGAAATTAGTATCGATAAAAGCATTAGGGCCGGTAGTGGCATAGGCAGTAGTGCCGCCAGCGCAGCCGGTGCGGTATTTGGTATTAACGCGTTATGCGGATATCCGTTATCGAACAAAGAGCTGGTATATTATGCCATGCAGGGTGAAGCCCTTGCAAGCGGTGCTCCTCATGCCGATAATGTTGCTCCTGCGCTTTTAGGTGGTTTTACTTTAGTCCGAAGCTATGATCCGCTTGACATTGTACCACTGCCCTCTCCATCAGAACTGTTTGTAACTGTAATGCATCCACAGATAGAATTAAAGACCAAAGATGCCCGATCGGTACTAAAAGAAAACATATCGCTAAAAAAAGCAACCATACAGTGTGGTAATCTGGGCGGATTAATAAGTGGGCTGTACACTAACGATTATGGACTTATAGGGCGTTCGCTACACGATGAACTCGTAGAACCTGTACGCTCTATACTTATACCTTATTTTAACGAACTTAAACTGGCAGCAGCCAATAGCGGTGCACTTGGCAGTGGAATTGCCGGATCGGGACCATCGGTATTTGCCTTATCCCAAGGACAGGAAACTGCTCATGAAACCGCACGCTCCATGTCGGCAATACTCGAAGCCACCGATATTCCTTTTGAAATACACATATCTCCTATAAACCCCGATGGGATAAAAATTATATCATGAAATACTACAGCCTGAATAACCACAATATAAAAACAAGCTTTGCAGCAGCAGCCATAACCGGCATTGCCCCCGATAAAGGATTATACTTTCCTGAAAACGTACCTCAGCTGGAATCAGATTTTATAAACAACATAGAAAAGTACAGTGATGTAGAAATAGCCCTTAAAGCCATTACTCCGTTTATAGGGGATGAGATTCCGCAGGACATCTTAAGAAATATCGTTGAAGAAACCCTCTCCTTTGATTTTCCAACGGTAGAAGTAGAAAACGGCATCTATTCCCTTGAATTATACCATGGCCCTACCCTTGCTTTTAAAGATGTTGGTGCACGCTTTATGTCGCGTTGCCTGAATTATTTTTCAAAAGGAGATAACAAAAAAACAACCATACTCGTGGCTACTTCGGGCGATACAGGGGGTGCTGTAGCCAACGGCTTTTTGGGAGTTGAAGGTATCAATGTAGTAATACTTTATCCTTCTGGTAAAGTGAGCAATGTACAGGAAAAGCAACTTACGGCTTTGGGAAATAATATTACAGCCCTTGAAGTAAACGGCAGCTTTGACGATTGTCAGGATATGGTAAAACACGCCTTTTTAGATGAAGAGCTTAAACATATCAACCTGACATCGGCCAATTCGATTAATGTAGCACGCTGGCTGCCACAAATGTTTTACTACTTTTTTGCCTATAAACAACTAAAGCATTTAGGTAAACCCCTGGCCATATCAGTACCCAGCGGTAACTTTGGCAATATATGCGCCGGGCTGATGGCAAAAAAAATCGGCCTGCCAGTTGGCCATTTTATTGCTTCTACAAATGTAAATGATACCGTGCCCCGCTTTATGCAGTCGCAGCAATATAAGCCCGGGACTACGACAGAAACCCTCTCTAATGCTATGGATGTGAGCAGTCCGAGTAATTTTGTACGCATACTGGAATTGTTTGAGAGCAACTTTGGCAGCCTGAAGAAAGACCTTTCCTCCTATCCTTTTGATGATACAGAAACACTAAAGGCTATTAACCATTTATACAATAAACATAATTATTTAGCCGATCCTCATGGGGCTGTGGGTTATCTGGGGCTAAAACAATTTATGGAACAAAATGCCGGATATACAGGTGTGTTTCTGGAAACCGCACATCCCGTTAAATTTCCGCAGAGCATAGAAAAAGAATTAGGAATTACAATACCTGTACCTGATTCGTTGGCATCGTTGCTTACAGTAGAAAAACAGGCAATTGCCATAAAAAGTTATACAGACCTGAAAGATTACCTTTTGTTGTGAAATAAATAATAATTATTAAAAATATCTGCATCATAATTTGTAAATTTCAATAATTTTGCGGCTTCAATCCATTTACAACAAACAAAATGAAAAATACAGCGCTTACGCACGTTCACGAAGGACTTGGAGCCAAAATGGTACCTTTTGCAGGTTATAACATGCCTGTTCAGTATGAAGGAGTAAATATAGAGCACGAAACCGTAAGGAACGGTGTAGGTGTTTTTGACGTTTCGCACATGGGTGAATTTTTTATCACCGGACCTAACGCTCTTGCACTTATCCAGAAAGTAACTACCAACGATGCTTCTACCCTTACTATAGGGAGAGCGCAGTACTCTTGCCTTCCTAACGATAATGGAGGTATTGTAGACGACCTTATCGTTTATAAAATGGGCGAAGAAAAATACCTTTTAGTGGTAAATGCTTCTAACATTGAAAAAGACTGGAATTGGATCTCTTCAAAAAATGATGTTGGTGCAGAAATGTACAATGCTTCTGAAGAATATTCACTTCTTGCAATACAAGGGCCTAAAGCAATGGAAGCTATGCAATCGCTTACTTCTGTTGACCTTTCCGCTATAAAATACTACCACTTTGAAGTGGGTGAATTTGCAGGTGTTAGTGATGTTATCATCTCTGCAACCGGTTATACAGGTAGCGGTGGTTTTGAGATCTACGTTAAAAACGACCAGGTTGAAGCACTTTGGAACAAAGTATTCGAAGCAGGAGCTGCTTTTGGTATTAAGCCAATTGGTCTTGCTGCACGCGATACGCTTCGTTTAGAAATGGGCTTCTGCCTTTACGGAAACGATATTAACGATACTACGTCTCCGCTTGAAGCAGGCCTTGGCTGGATTACTAAGTTCACTAAAGAGTTTACTAACTCTGAGGCGCTTAAAAAGCAAAAAGAAGAAGGTGTTACCCGTAAACTTGTAGGTTTTGAACTTACAGAAAGAGGTATACCAAGACATGATTATGAAATAACAGACAAAGACGGAAACGTTATTGGTATCGTAACTTCTGGTACTATGGCACCGTCGCTTAACAAAGGCATCGGTCTTGGTTATGTTCCTGCTGAGTATGCAGCTGAGGGCAGCCAGATCTTCATCCGTATCAGGAAAAATGACATTCCTGCGCAAGTGGTGAAGCTGCCTTTCTACAAAAAATAATAGCTTATGAAGAAAATACTGGCACTGGCACTTTTGATAACCTGTACATTACAGGCACAACGACATGATAAAGCGTGTACAGTTTTTTCTAAAATAAACGATGTCCTCCAGACGAGGCACTATAAACCTAAACCGGTAGACGATAGTCTGTCGGTTTATGTTTTTAATACTGTAATGGAAGAGCTTGATGACAGCAAAACACTTTTCCTGCAACAGGAATATGATAAGCTGGCAGTACACAGGCTTATGATAGACGATTATGTACTGAACAAGAACTGTTCGTTTTTCAGTGATTTTATATCATCATATAAAACAGCCCTGAAACGCAACAGGGATTATGTAGAGCAAATCCGTAAGGAACCGCTTTCTTACAACACTAAAGACACTATTTTCTATTCCAAGAAAACTTTCCCTTATCATACAGACCCCGATAAGACAAAAAAGTTCCTTCGTAAGAAGATAACATACGATATACTTGAGGACATAGCTAAACTAAGTAAAAACAAAGACTCGCTTAGGCAAAACCTTGACAAGCTTGGAGAAGTTGCCCGAAACAAAGTATTTGAAAGCTACCTGTGTAGGCTTGACAACCTGCTTTCTCCGCCCGAAGGCTTTGACCATAGCATTTACAACAAGTTCTTTTCGGCTTTTTGCGGTTATTTCGACCCACATTCTACCTATTTCAATTACAGCGAAAAATCGTCGTTCGTATCATCTATTTCATCCGAAAACTATTCGTTAGGCATGTACGTTAGCCTGAACGATGATGATGAAATTATTGTAGATGAACTTATACCCGGAGGACCGGCCTATAAAACCCAAAAGATAGACAAAGGCGACCAGATCGTAAAACTGATGGTAAACAAAACGGAATACTCGGTTACCTGTACCTCACTACAGACTATTACCGATATTGTATATTCTGACAGCTACAAAAAAGTACAGATGACACTCCGAAAAAAAGACGGTACTGTATATACTGTAAATCTGGAAAAAACAGTTATGAAGGCCGATGACCATAGTGTATATAGCTTTATTTTGGGTGATGAACGCCCTGTAGGTTATATCAAAGTACCTAGTTTTTATTCTGCCTTTGACAATGATAACAATCAGGGTTGTGCCGATGATGTTGCCAAAGAGATCGTAAAACTTAAACAGGAAAATATACAGGGACTTATCATAGACCTTCAATACAACGGCGGAGGCTCTATGGATGAGGTAATCCGTATGGCGGGTATGTTTATAAACTTTGGACCTATAGCCATCGTTACCGATAAGGACAGGAGCTATAATGTGGTAAAAGACTACAACAGAGGCATGCTGTATACTGGGCCTATGGTAATTTTGGTAAATGGCCTATCGGCATCAGCCAGTGAATTCTTTGCCGGTGTTATGCAGGATTATAACCGCGCTCTTATTGTAGGCAGCACTACCCTTGGCAAAGCGACCATGCAAACAATACTTCCTCTTGAAGATAGCGACAAAGCCGAAGATTTTATAAAAGTAACCTTAGATAAGTTTTACAGGGTAACAGGAAAAAGCAGCCAATATATTGGCATAGTTCCGGACGTACCGCTGCCTACTTTCTTTGATGATCTTTTACCGCGCGAAAGCAGTATGCCAACAGCCATTAAAAATGACAGCATTGACCTGAATATTTCTTTTGCAAGGCTTCCTGAAAAATATAAAGAAGAAGTGATTGCCCATAGCAGGACAAGGGTTGAAGAAAATGATGATTTCAGACTTATAAATGCTGTAAATACCCGCGTAAACTGGCTTTATGAGGGTAATAAAGCTCCGGTTCCCGTTACTTTCGATTCAGTTTTTGCAGATGTTCACAGCATGGATGACATTTGGAAAGATATTAAAGAGGCATCAGAAAAAGAACAGGATTTTAAAGTGAGTAACACCAAATACGCTTCAGATGTAATGAATTTTGATGAATACATGAAAAGTGCTAACGACTTTAAGATAAAAACAGCAAAAACAGACGTTTACATAAAAGAAGCCATTAACATATTAACCGATATGAACAAATTTAATAACCAGTAAACTGAAACAAATTTATAAGGGAAAAAAGTTTTTTTTTATAAATTAAGACATTAGTGTAATTCATACTCAAAAAGCATAACCGATATAAACCTTAATTTGTTTTTGCAAAAACAGGGAATAAGTTTATTTTTGTGCTGCAAACAAATAAATTATGGGAAGAGCGTTTGAATTTAGGAAAGCCAGAAAAATGAAACGTTGGTCGGCAATGGCCAAAACGTTTACAAGAATTGGTAAAGACATAGTAATGGCCGTTAAAGAAGGCGGACCAAACCCTGAAACCAACTCGCGTCTTAGAGCTGTTATACAAAATGCCAAAGCGGCAAACATGCCTAAAGACAACGTTGAAAGGGCTATCAAAAAAGCATCTGATAAAGATACAGCAAACTTTAAAGAGGTATTGTTTGAAGGCTATGCGCCTCACGGTATTGCCATACTTATAGAAACTGCTACTGATAACAATAACCGCACTGTGGCTAACATCCGTAGCTACTTTAATAAATGTAACGGTACCATGGGTACACAGGGTTCAGTTGAATTTATGTTCGACCACACCTGTAACTTCCGTATACCTGCTGAGGGACGCGATGTTGAAGAACTTGAGCTTGAAATGATTGACTTTGGCGTTGAGGAAATCTTCGCTGATGAGGACGGAATCGTTATGTATGCACCTTTCGAAAGCTTCGGAGCAATTCAGAAAGAGCTTGAGAACAGAGGTATCGAGATACTTTCTTCAGGTTTTGAAAGAATACCGCAAATTACAAAAGAGCTAACCGAAGATCAGGTGGCAGACGTTGAGAAACTTCTTGAAAAAATTGAAGAAGATGACGACGTTATGAACGTATACCATACTATGCAGGAGTAATCTTTGCATATATTATATAAAACTTAAGCACCTTTCGGGGTGCTTTTTTTATTAGCTCAAACCTCAATATTTTCAAGGCTTTACAGAGATAATCGCTACATTAGTATATTTATACATTAAAAATAATTCTACAAAAGTGTAACAATACAGTAACACCCAAAGTCATTATATAAAATCATCAATCAACCAATTGGCAAACGCAAACCAGGATATCGATTCATTACTTGAACAGTGCAAAACGGGCAGCCGTAACGCACAGTTCGAGGTTTATAACAGGTATTATAAGCCTATGTACAATACTGCCCTTCGGATAGTAAAGGATAGCCATTGGGCCGAAGATATTATGCAGGAATCGTTTTTAAAGGCCTTTACAAAACTGGATTCGTTTAAAGGAGAAGTGACCTTTGGAGCATGGCTAAAAAAGATTGTAGTGAACCATAGTATTGACAACTACAAAAAAATAAACAAAAGTAGCCTTGACCCGATTGACAATGTGCTGTATAAGGTGGCTGATGATGACGGCAGCAACGAAGAAGCCGCAATAGACTTCCGGGAAGTTAAGATACAGCAGGTGGCCACTGCTATAAACTCCCTCAAGGAAAATTACAGGATAGCGCTGACCCTGTTATACATTGAGGGCTACGACCAGGAAGAGATTAGTGAAATTATGGGCATTACCGCCGGAAATACCCGTACAACCATAAGCAGGGCGAAGGAAAGCCTGCTCAAAAAACTGAAAGGATAATGAAGACAGAAGAAAACAAAATGGACGAGATATTTAGCCGCTTTGATAGCCAATGGGATATGGAAGAACCTGCCGCAGGGCATGAAGACCGTTTCCTTGACAGGCTTGACAAGCACAACAGGAAAAAACCAAAAGGAAAAGGACTTATTTACTGGTTAGCTGTGCCGGCAGCGGCTGCTATTGCTATACTGCTTACAATGCTGTTTACCTTCTCTCCTGATGGAAACGACAAAACAATGGCTAAACTATCGCCTAAAACAGAAAAAACGCAGATGTACTTTGCTTCGATAATAAATCAGGAGCTGGAAAAAGTACAAAAAGAGAATACCCCTGAAACAAAAACGCTTGTGGCTGATGCCATGAAACACATGCAACAGCTTGAAGCTGATTATGACAAAATAACTCATGATCTGGCTAAAAAAGGCGAAAACAAACAATTAATCCATGCTATGATAACCAATCTGCAGACAAGGATATCATTTTTGGAAGACGTGCTTGTAAAAATTGAAAACATCAAAAAGATTAAAGAAAACTACCATGAAGACAATAATGCATAAACTTACACTGCTCCTTTTAATGCTGCCATGTCTTGCATTGGCCGGAAATGGTGTTAAAGGAGGAAAATACACCAAAGAGAAAAGAATCGCTAAGGCTTACATTGTTAATGCCGATTGCGGATTGCAGGTAAACAACCAGTTTGGAAACATTTATGTAACCACCTGGGATGAAAATAAAACACAGATAGAGGTTGCCATTAAAGTTAGCGGCAATAACGAAGAAAGAGTAATTAAAAGGATAGAAAGTATTAATATAGATCTAAATGCTACTGTAGCCCTTGTAAAAGCGAGCACAAGCATAGGAAATATGAGCGGAGGAAATAACCTTTCTATGGAAATCAATTACACTATAAAAATCCCCAAAAGAGGCGGAATTAACCTTAGCAACCAATATGGAGGCATTACTACCGGAAAAATATACGGCAAAGCCAATATTGACTGCCAGTATGGAAGGATAACTGTAGATGAACTTAATGCCGACTCCAATAAGATTACGATACAGTATTGTGACAGCAGCAAACTGAATTATATTAAAAGCGGGAATGTTAATGTACAATATTCATCATTAAACATTGTAAAGACAGACAATATTAAGCTTGTAGGCCAATATAGTGACATGAGAGTAAGCGAAGTAAACATGCTTAACTACAGAACTGAATATGGCGACCTGAGTGTTAATATTGTAGATACTGCCGTAGGAACCGGAGAATATTCTGCACTTCGATTTGGTTTGGTTTCCGGTGACTTCAACTGCACAACCGGTTATGGTGACATCAAAATAGGTGCATTGGGCAAAGACTCCAAAAATGTCACCATAAATGCTGCTTATAGCAATGTTAGCCTGAACTATACTGAGAGCGTACCCTTCGACTTTGAGTTTAGTGTAGAATATGCCGGAGTAAGAGGAGCATCAGGACTTAAATTTACCGAAAAGAGAGAAGGTGATTATAGTGCCCGCTACAAAGGCTACAACAAAGCTCAGGGTGTAAACCGTATGTATATAAAATCAGAGTACGGCGATATAAATCTCGGAAAAAATTAAAAAAGTTTTAGAGGCATGCAACCATTTATTGGTTGCTGTCGTCTATATATAAAAAGCCCAACTGCTCATCACAGAAAGGCACACTGCCCTAATCAGGCAGGAGTTCAATCATCAACTTGTCTCGCCATTGGCGGATAAAAAAACCAATCGCCCTCATCAGGCAGCCTGCTCATCACAGGTTTTAAAACAGTTATTAAACCCTGCTGCCGGGCAGGAATATCAATCATCAAAAATCAATCATTCCACGTCTGTGGAAATCAAAAAACGAATCACCATGAAAAAAGCCGCATTACTTGTAGCAGGACTATTTTTTGCCCTTACACTAACTGCACAGGAAAATAAGATTACTGTAGTAGGGAATGGAAAAATAGTTAAACAGAAACGCGATATCAGCGATTTTTCGAAGATATCGGTAACAGGATCATTCCAGGTATCCCTCACTTCGGGAGATACCGGAAAAATAAGCCTTGAAGGCGACGAAAATATACTTCAGATTATTGACACCCAAGTAAATAATGGCACGCTCATTATCGCAACACATAGTAACAAGACCATAAAACCGAGCCGTAATAACAAAGTGACAATAAAGGTACCTTATAAATTACTGGATAATATAGCACTGAACGGTTGTGGCACGATTACTTCGAAAGGTACGCTTAAAGGACACAAACTTAAAGTAATGCTTGACGGACCGGGGCACATAGACATTACAACAGATCAAAATGAACTTATTGCCTGGGTATTGGGCTCGGGAGACATAAAAATTGATGGTACGGCAAAACAATTTGAATGCAAAATTGTAGGAGCCGGCACGGTAAACGCATACGACCTATCGGCAAGGCAGGTAACGGCAGCAATCTCAGGATCGGGAGATGCTAAAGTAAACAGCTCTTATGCCCTTAAAGGCAGAATAGCGGGCAATGGAACAATTGCTTTTGCCGGCCAGCCGCAAGAAACCGACCTGAAGTACATGGGCAATGGGAGCTTCAGTTGGGAATGAATTGGTTTAGGTTGTTAATTTTGGGTAAAACCTCCGCCGGGCAGCGGAGGTTTTTTTTATATCAAAATCCCCATTTATAGGTATTGCTTCTGTAAAACTGTGAATCTAACTTTGTAAAGTCTTCACATAATTTGAGTTAGTTCAAAACAAAACGAGTCCCGGAGCTACAAGCCGGGACTTTTTTTTGACTTTGCCGCGCCCCCCGGGTGTGCCTGTGCAGGAGTGAGCCGTTTTCCGTTTTCAGCATTCCCATTAAACCTCTCAAAAAAAAGAAAAAAGAGAAAAGAAAAATCAAACCAAAATGTCTCCAACACTTATGTTGGACTTTTTTGGGTAATTTTTTCTTGGAGACTTATTTAATTTTCTTTTTGGGAAACCTAATTAGTAGATATTAGTTAGAATATCTTTATATAGGTCGTACTACAAAACCAAAAACAGTTGAAAGACATCAGCAAATCAGGCAAAAGGTAATGAGGTACGACTGGCAGAAAGAGTACTAAGTGCTTTTAAACCTTAAAACCATATCTTGCTGATAAAGTGTATATTAGCATTTTTAGTTAAGCAAATGGTTAAGCAAAAAAAACATTGCTTTATAATTTACACATTGATAATCAGCAATATATAACATATGTTTTTTATATGTAGTAACATAGGATAAACATAGCTAAAGCCAGGCTTAAGGGTTGGGTTGTTTAATACCTTGCAGACTTAAACATTTACTTTTGATATTAACACACTCCTCTCAAGAGGGGAACTCTTGCTCATGCTCTCCTCTGTTACTGACAACCGAGTGAAACTAGTTCCCTCTGCCGGGGCGGAAGGGGCCAGGGTGTGTCTGTTCAGGTTAATGAAGATTTACCATAAAACAAAAACCTCCGGCAGTACCGGAGGCTTTTTATATCTACAATAATCTTTGGATTATTTAATGAATTCTATTTTTTGTGCTTCTTCAGCATTAACACTGTCAAAGAAGCCCTGCTCATTCATCCACTCATCACTGAATACTTTACTCATGTAACGAGATCCGTGGTCAGGGAAGATAAGAACGATGTTGCTGTTCTCGTCAAACTCTCCTGCCTCATCATATTGTTTTGCTGCCTGGAAAGTAGCTCCGCTGGTGTATCCTACAAAAAGGCCTTCTGTTTTGGCAATATGCCTTGCTGAATGTGCACTGTCTTCGTCTGATACTTTTATGAACTTATCGATAACATCAAAGTCAGTAGCCGTTGGTATAAGGTTCTTACCAAGTCCTTCTATTCTGTATGGATAGATCTCCTCGCTGTCGAACTCTCTGGTTTCATGATACTTTTTAAGTACCGAACCGTAAGCATCTACACCTAATATCTTAATGTTTGGATTTTTTTCTTTTAGGAAACGTGCTGCACCTGAAATAGTACCTCCTGTTCCGCTGCACGCGATAAGGTGTGTAATCTTACCGTTTGTTTGTTCCCATATTTCAGGTCCCGTGCTATTGTAGTGTGCGTCTACGTTAAGGTCATTGAAATACTGGTTGATGTACACCGAACCTTTTATTTCTTCGTGAAGCCTTTTTGCTACGCTGTAGTATGAACGTGCATCATCGGCAGATACGTTTGCAGGACAAACATATACTTTTGCGCCCATTGCACGAAGCATATCAATTTTATCTTTTGATGATTTAGAACTTACTGCCAATATACAGTCATATCCTTTAATAATGCTTACCATTGCCAGACTGAAGCCTGTATTTCCCGAAGTAGTTTCGATTATGGTGTCTCCCGGTTTAAGGATACCTTTTCGCTCTGCTTCCTCGATGATGTATAGTGCAATCCTGTCTTTTGTGGAATGGCCCGGATTAAAAGCTTCTACTTTGGCGTAAAAATTTCCTTGTAATCCTTCAGTAACTTTGTTGAGTTTAATTAGTGGTGTGTTCCCAATCAATTCCAACACATTATTATAGGCTTTTATCTCGTCTTTCATAAAAATTAAGTTAGTAAGGTAAACTGCTACAAAGTTTATTGACCTCAAAACCTTGCAAATCTAACAAAAAAAATTTAATTACTTTTTAATTCCTTCTAAATCTAGTAAAAAACTGTATTCTTTGGCAACCTCTTTAAGTGCCTCAAATCTTCCGGAAGCCCCACCGTGACCGGCTTCCATATTGGTATCCAGATATAAAAGGTTGTTTCCTGTTTTGGTAACCCTAAGTTTTGCTACCCATTTAGCCGGTTCCCAGTATTGCACCTGAGAATCGTGAAGACCTGTAGTTACAAGCATATTCGGGTAGTTTTGGGCTGTGATATTATCGTAAGGAGAGTATGATTTCATGTAATCGTAGTACTCTTTGTCGTTCGGGTTACCCCATTCGTCATATTCCCCTGTTGTAAGCGGAATACTGTCATCAAGCATGGTTGTTACCACATCTACAAAAGGTACTTGGGCAATAACACCATGGTACAGTTGTGGCGCCATGTTTATAATAGCCCCCATAAGCAACCCTCCGGCAGAACCACCCTCGGCATACAAATGCGCTTCAGATGTATATTTCTGGTCAATCACATATTTAGAGCAGTCTACAAAATCAGTAAACGTATTCTTTTTCTTAAGTAGTTTTCCATCTTCATACCACTCTCGACCAAGATCTTCCCCACCCCTTATATGAGCGATTGCATAAATAAAACCGCGGTCTAAAAGACTAAGCCTTATTGAAGAGAAATACGGATCCATAGAAGAACCATACGAACCGTAAGCATAAAGCAACAATGGGTTTTTCCCATCTTTTACGATACCCTTGCGGTATACCATAGAGATAGGCACTTTAGTACCATCGGCGGCCGTAGCCCATACCCTTTCTTCGGTATAATTATTTTTATCGAATTTACCGCCAAGAACCGCCTGCTCTTTAAGCACGGTTTTCTCTTTGGTCTTCATGTTAAAGTCAATTACAGAAGAAGGTGTAGCCATCGACTGGTAGCTGTAACGAACTATATCAGTATCAAAATCAGGATTGGTTGAGATACCTGCAGTGTAGGTTTCGCTGTTGAAC
The DNA here is from genome assembly GCF_042684765.1 of Flavobacterium suzhouense. Taxonomy (NCBI): domain Bacteria; kingdom Pseudomonadati; phylum Bacteroidota; class Flavobacteriia; order Flavobacteriales; family Flavobacteriaceae; genus Flavobacterium; species Flavobacterium suzhouense. The sequence goes on from NZ_JBHUMD010000030.1 coordinate 153,856, forward strand.
GGTAGGTAGTACTCCCCTTTTCCATCCCACGGACGAATCCTGATAGTATTCAGTCCGTTTTCACGCTCCCCGATAACCAGGAAGTTTTTAAATATCTCAATGTCTTCAAGAAGCACGTCTTTACGATGTGGTATAAGGTCTTTCCAGTTCTCTTTACCGGTTTTACCTTCCGGCGTAGTCATCAGCTTAAAGTTGGTTGCCTTATCCTTATTGGTAACAATGTACCATTTGTCTCCGTAATGCGAAATGCTGTACTCCAGCTCACGCGTTCTTTTCTGGAAGATTACAAATTCGCCATCAGGCTTTTTGGCATCCAGCGTGCGGTATTCGGTTGTAAGCGTGCTGCTTGAACCTATAACAAGGTATTTTTTAGATTTCTCTTTGTAGATGAAAGTACTGTAGGTGTCATCTTTTTCATGATACACCAGTACATCGTCGTTTACATCTCCGTTAAGCTTGTGCTTATAGATCTTATCTGAACGAAGTGTAGTAGGATCTTTTCTGGTATAGAAAAGCGTATTGTTATCGCCGGCCCATGTAGAACCGCCTGTAGTATTCTCAATTTTAAACGGAAGTATCTCGTTCGTTACAAGATTCTTCACCTGAATGGTATACTGCCTTCTCGAAACAGTATCTACACCAAAGGCTACCCATTTGTTATCCTCACTAATGTTAAGTCCACCCAACTGAAAGTAAGAATGTCCTTTTGCCATTTCATTACAGTCAAAAAGTAGTTCTTCCTTAGCCTCAAGGCTACCTTTCTTACGGGTATAAATAGGGTAATCTTTTCCTTTTTCGTAACGGGTAATGTAGTAATAGCCGTTGTAGAAATAAGGTACTGATGAATCGTCTTCTTTGATCCTACCTTTCATTTCTTCGAACAAATCCTTCTGGAACTGTTTCTGATCGGCGGTCATTGCATTATAATAGGCGTTCTCTTTATTCAGATAATCTATCACTTCGGGGTTTTCCCTTTCATTAAGCCAGTAATAGTTATCAGTTCTTACATCCCCATGCTTTTCAAGTGTCTTCGGTTTAACAGCTGCCAAAGGGGGAGAAATGGTCTCAGTCATTTTAGTTTTATTAGATTGCGCATTCGCTGCAAAAGTAAGACAAACACAACTTATAAGTAAGTGTTTTTTCATTTGATTTTTTGGTTAGCATATAACTCTGCAATTTAATACTTTTGCAATATAATCATATAATAAAATTCACAAAAATGTTTGGAGATATCATGGGAATGATGGGTAAACTTAAAGAAACCCAGCAAAAAATTGAAGAGACTAAAAAAAGGCTTGATACTGTCCTTATCGACGAGCAAAGCAATGATGGACTGCTAAAAGTGACTATGACGGCTAATCGTACGCTTAAATCGGTTACTGTTGACGATTCTCTTTTGGAAGATAAAGAACAACTTGAAGATTACCTTGTATTGGTTATGAACAAAGCCATTGCAAAAGCCACGAACGTAAACGAAGCCGAGCTTGGTGCTGTTGCCAAAGACGGCATGCCGAATATTCCAGGACTTGACGGAATGTTTAAATAAGCCGAAGGCTTATTTAATGATTTAAAATTGAAAGATTTAAATAGTGAGCACGGAGTAAGTCCGTGCTTTTTTATTTATTTTTGAAAAATATCAATTGACTTTACTAGATGCAGCCAACCAACACAAAGTTACGAGTACTAATAATTATACTTGTAATTAGCCAGTATTCCTGTCTCGGACAAAAAAAGGTTTCAAAAAAAACAACAGCTATCCCAACAATAACACTTAACACCGACTCTATTTATGCAAATAGCGACGATAAAATTAAAATAACTACAAAAAACGGGATAAATATATTTATTATGGTACAACGTCCCAGGACACACCCCTATAATTATATAGGTTTTTGCACACTAGGTAATGCAGGTAGCACCAATTTATACCATTTCAGAAGAAGCCTTATTGAGAACATGAGTGTTACCCACAGCTCAAATCTAAATTCTGTTATGTTCCATTCAATGTTAACAGAAGATATTAACAATGACGGAAATCCTGAAATAGCAATTAAAGAAGCCATCAGCAGCGATAAAATATACGATGCTATAGTTTACAGATATTTTAAAATTGACAAAACACTCAACATCAAATATTTTTATTCTATTGAAAAAGTTGCCTGGGATTTCACCAATAAGGTTTTTATAAAACGAATACCACAGAATGGAGTCGTAAATATTTATGTTTCCGAAATTGCAGATAAACTTGGAGAACTTGCAGGACGATATACACTTGATTTCAGTAAAACCAATCCTGTTACTAATCTGGAAGTTTTTCAGGAAAAATATCGGAATCAAATAATTAGCTCATCAGCTGAAAGAAAACTATCTGAACCTGATAAATAAAATAAAAGTCTTAAAGTTTAGCCTCCCAAACTTTAAGACTTTCTTAGTTCACATTGTCATTTCGACCGGAATGACAGAAATAATAACTTAAAAAGTAAGCTTCTGCAAGGTCTCAATAACATAGTTATGCATTACCTCTTTATAGTCAAGATGTGTAACAATTCGCAGTTTTCCTTTACCTAATGAACTGATGAATATGCTTTTTTGCTTTAGCTTTTCCATAAGGGCAGCTTCGCTGTATTGTGGTTTAAGAGAAAAGATCAGTATATTGGTTTCTACCGGTTCTACTTTATCTACCCATGGTAATTGCTGAAGGAAATTCCCCAGCTGTCGTGCCCTGCGATGGTCTTCTTCAAGACGGCTAACGTTATTTTGCAATGCATACAGTCCTGCTGCAGCAAGATATCCCGCCTGGCGCATTCCTCCGCCAAATACTTTACGTATACGTATTGCTTTATTGATATGCTCCTGCTTACCTAAAAGTAACGAACCCACCGGCGCACCTAATCCTTTAGACAAACAAACAGAAATAGTATCAAACATACTTCCAAATTGTTTAGGATGTTGCTTTTTGGCTACCAAAGCATTCCACAAACGGGCACCATCTAGGTGATAGCCCAATTTATTCGTTTTACAAACCTCGCTGATCTCCATAAGCGTTTGCAGGTCATAACAGGCACCTCCGCCTTTGTTGGTGGTATTTTCAATACACACAAGGCTTGTTAGTGGGCTGTGGTAAAAATCAGGCGGATTGATCGCATCAAGCACCTGATTTGCAGTGATCATGCCCCTGTCGCCATCTATAAGTTGGCTCGAAACGCCACTATTAAAGGCTATACCGCCACCTTCGTAATTAAAAACGTGCGACCATTTATCACAGATAAGTTCATCGCCAGGGTTTGTATGTAGTTTTATTGCTGTCTGATTGGCCATGGTGCCCGAAGGAAAAAACAATGCAGCCTCCATACCAAAAAGGTCGGCTACGGTTTCCTCAAGCTGTACAACGGTAGGATCCTGCTTATAAACATCATCGCCCACTTTTGCCCTGAACATTTGCTGAAGCATTTCATGTCCCGGACGGGTTACCGTGTCACTTACTAAATTTATTTCCATATTATTGAAAAGGATAGCTTATTTTTGCTTAATACAAAACTACATTATTTATGACAAATACCGAACAAATTAAAGGTATTATAGAGCGCCTTGGTGCGCTGAGGAGGTATCTTTGACATCGACAGGAAGTTAATTGAGATAACCAACGAAGAAGAGAAGACCTTTGCCCCTGATTTTTGGAATAACGCCAAAGAAGCCGAAATCATTGTAAAAAACCTGCGTTCTAAGAAAAAGTGGGTAGAAGACTACGAAAAAGGCAATGCCATGGCCGAAGAACTTCAGATCATCTACGAATTTTTTAAGGATGGCGATGCTACCGAGGAAGAACTCGACAACCAGTATGCGCTTACCCTTACTCATATAGAGAACCTTGAGTTTAAGAACATGCTTTCTGACGAAGGTGATGCCATGAGTGCCGTGCTGCAAATTACTGCCGGTGCCGGTGGTACCGAAAGCTGCGACTGGGCGTCGATGCTTATGCGTATGTATATTATGTGGGGCGAAAAAGAAGGCTACAAGGTCAAGGAGCTTAACTATCAGGAAGGCGAGGTTGCCGGTATTAAAACCGTAACCCTTGAGTTTGAAGGCGACTACTCTTTTGGTTACCTGAAAGGTGAAAACGGCGTTCACAGACTGGTGCGTATCTCTCCTTTTGACAGTAATGCCAAACGCCATACATCATTTGCATCCGTATATGTGTATCCTCTTGCCGATGATACTATTGAGATTGAGATTAGCCCTTCCGATATTTCATGGGAAACCATGCGTTCGAGCGGTGCAGGAGGGCAAAATGTAAACAAGGTAGAAACAGCGGTACGACTACGCCACCACCCTACCGGAATTATTATTGAAAACTCCGAAACGCGTTCGCAGCTTGACAACAAGACTAAAGCCATGCAGCTCTTAAAGTCTCAGTTATACGAAATCGAGCTTAAAAAACGTCAGGCAATGCGTGATGAAATCGAGGCCAATAAAATGAAGATTGAATGGGGCTCGCAAATTCGTAACTACGTAATGCACCCTTATAAACTGGTAAAAGACGTTCGTACACAATATGAAACCAGCGATGTCGACGGTGTAATGAATGGCGAAATCGACGAATTCCTGAAAGCCTATCTGATGATGATGGGACAAAAAGAAGAAGAGAAGAGCTAAAGAACTTCAGTGTTCAGTGTTCAGTGTTCAGTGTTCAAAATTAAAGCTTTGTGACTTTGGAACTTTGAAACTTTTTACACACAAACCCTTGATATAATATCAGGGGTTTTTCTTTTTAGTGTCCTTTGAGTTTATGAAATAGTGCAGGATTTGTTACAAGATTAGCTTTTAACACTTTATTGGGAAGATTTAGTTGTACTTTCACAGTACCAAAAAAGAAGAACGCTAACCTAAAATTTTGGTTACTCACACCTATGAGCTTAAAAAAGCCTGTTTATTACACACCAAACACCGAAGACCTTAGACTCGAAAAGCTTAGGGATTATCAGATAATGGATACACATTCCGAAGATACTTTTGATAAGATATCCCTTATGGCTTCTCAGGTTTTTAGCTGTCCCAACGCTTTTATTACCTTTATAGATGACAGGAGGGCTTTTCTTAAATCTAACCTAAGCTCACTGGATATAAACGAAGTTCCAAAAGAAGGTACTCTTTCTTATACTACCCTGCTAAACGATTCGGTAACGGTATTTAATGATACAAAAAAGCATTCAGAGCTTCGCAACCATACTTATGTAAAACCGGATAATGGCGTACGTTTTTATGCAGGTGTTCCTATAAAATCGCCAGAAGGTTATACAGTAGGTGTAATATCGGTAACCGACGAAGTTCCGCGTGAAGCAACAAACCTACAGTTAGATATGCTAAAAACATTATCTAAACTGATTGTTGACAAACTTGAAAACAGGCTCCGCTACCGAAAATCAATTGAATCGCAAATCAACCTGATGAACATTGCGCTTCATGAGATTAAAAACCCGTTAGCCTCCATAAATCTTGCCAATGATATCATCCGAAAGGATATAAACAGCGCTGAACGCATGACCGATATGATAAAATCATCGGTTCAAATGATGCAAAAAAGGCTTGCCAACCTGCTTACTCAATCAGAGTTAGAAGAAAAAGACCTTGTGCTTAATATTGAAGAAATCAATATTAAGGAGATGTTTGTACGATTGCTTAACAATTTTGAGCTTTTAGCCAACCGTAAAAGACAAGTTATTGAACTCAACTGTGATGAAAACCTGATTGTAGAAGGCGACCGATCTAAAATGTCGGATGTACTACACAACCTACTGAGCAACGCCATCAAATATTCTTATTACGATACCACAATAAGAGTTGCCGCCCGCGAAGCCGGAAACTATTTGCATATTGAGGTAAAAGACGAAGGACAAGGACTAAATTTTGAAGATATCCAGAAACTGTTCACCAAGTTTGCCAAATTGAGTTCTAAGCCTACGGGAAGAGAAACCTCTAATGGTTTAGGACTATCGATCACGAAATCATTTGTCGAACTGCACCGAGGAAACATTTATGCCATGAGCCCGGGTAAAGACAAAGGAACTACATTTATAGTATCTATCCCTCTTAAATACCGTACCGTAACCGACATTGAAGCCGTAGCAGAATTAAACTCCTAAAATTTCGTCAAATCATTTTATATCCGTAACTTAAGGGCTCCTTAAGAATACCAGATATGAATAACCGCAGGACATTGCTTCAAACACCGTCTTTAACTGTTGAAAAATCGCTAAAGACCCTTGTAGAAAACAGAACTGTATATTCGCTTGAAAATTGCGAACTAAACTTGTTTGAAACCTATCAGGAATCATTGCTGGTACCTTTAAAGTTCAACGACCTTGTAGTTACCAGTATGCTTAGAGGCAAAAAAGTAATGCATCTGTTCGATAATCCGGGGTTTGACTATCTTCCCGGTGAAACGGTAATTGTTCCCGGCAATGTAGAGATGAAAATTGACTTTCCTGAAGCATCAACAGCTAATCCTACACAATGCCTGGCTCTTGCCATAGACCATCATAAAATAAGCGATACGCTTGATTTCCTTAACGAACGATACCCTAAAGAAGATGAGTTATGGAAGCTTAACCATGAAAATTATTTCTTTTATAATAACACCGAACTCGCCACAACCATAAACAAGCTTATCCGCGAATGCATGAGCTTTTCGGTAACTAAAGATGCACTTGCCGACCTTGCTCTTCAGGAATTGCTTATCCGCATTATTCAGACACAAACCGCACAACGTATTGACAGCCCAACCACAATTGACACCGATAGTGCCATTTATGCCATTACCGATTATATCCGTAAGAACATAACCTCCAACATCAGCCTTAAAGAACTAAGCGAAAAGGCTTGTATGAGCACAACGAGTTTTTATCGTTATTTTAAAAGGGAACTGGGCATGAGCCCAATAGAATTTATATTGAATGAAAAAATTAAGCAGGCTAAGAAACTGCTTAAAAATCCGGGTATCCAGATTAACGAGGTATGTTATATGGCAGGCTTTGATGACTGCAACTATTTTATCCGATTGTTTAAGAAATACGAGGGCATTACACCTAAACAATACCAGCTGTTACAGGTAGGCTAATCTTCAAGATATTTTAAAGGCTCAAGGTCTTTTGCTTCTTCTTCTGTAAAAAGTCTTGATTCTATTATAAATCTTTTCCCTAAAGGTATTTCAAGCGAAAAGCTGGCACCTCTGCCTTCCACAGCATTTAATGTTAAATGTGTATGTTTCCAGTATTCAAACTGGTCTTTGCTCATCCAGAACTCACAATCTTCAATCACACCAAGACAAACATCGCTATATCCAAGCTTAAAGTCACCTTTCTCAAAACACATAGGCTGTGAGCCATCGCAACAACCACCACTCTGATGAAACATAATTGCCCCATAACGTCCTTTTAATTCTGCAATAAGCATTGCTGCCTGAGGCGTACAATCAATTCTTTTATACATAGAACAAAAAATTAAAGCAGGACCATTTAGAGACCCTGCTATTGGTTATCCATTTATATCTACAAGTATTTTAACCTGAGATGGGTTTGACACCAAAGCTTCAAATCCATCGGCAACAATATTATCAAGTTTGATTTTTTGGGTTACCAGTTTTTCAACAGGCATCCTGCCTGAGTCAATAAGCTGTATTACCTGTGGAAAAATATTTCTGTAAGCAATAATACCCTTAACCGTAATCTCTCTTACCACCTGATCAAATGCATCATGTGTAACAGGCTTACCGAACAAAGCAACAAGCACAGCGGTTCCACCGTTTCTAAGACTCTTTATCCCGTTGTCATAAGTAGCCTGTACACCTGCAGCATCTAAAAACACATCGGCTCCGCCATTGGTTAGTTTCTTTATCTGCGCAGGAATATCTTTGCTTTTACCATTAATAATATGCGTAGCTCCTACTTCTTTTGCTTTCTCCAGGCGTTTATCAGCCACATCAACTACAATTACATTAGGCGAACCTGCTGCTATAGCTGCCTGAACACATAGTAAACCTATAGGGCCCGCACCAAAAATAACACATGAATCTCCTAATTTTAATCCGCTTTGTAGTACTGCATAAACCGCTACAGCGGCAGGCTCTACTAATGCACCCTGTTCAAAACTCATCGTGTCAGGAATTTTATGCACCATGTAGTCTTCCACAACAGTATATTTAGCAAAACCACCATTCGAAGTTAATCCAACAAACCCAAGAGGTTCAGACAAATTATATTCACCATTGGCGATAAAAGGACTTTCAGGGTTTTTAAACAAAGGCTCTACCACAACCCTGTCTCCGGGTTTTACATTAGTAACACCCTCTCCCACTTCACTTACTATTCCTGAAAACTCATGACCAAGGGTGGTTACCCCCTGATGCCCGTTTAATGGATAGGGTTTATCAAAAGGAATAAGCATAGGGCCATGTGTATATTCATGCAGATCTGACCCACATATTCCTGTAAACTGAACTTCAATTTTAACTTGTTTTTTTCCGGCAACAGGTATCTCAGTCTGTTCGACCCTGATATCATTTGCAGCATGCCAGCGTGCCGCTTTCATTGTATTTGACATTATATTAGATTTAGAATAGCGTTAACAATAATCAGGGCTGCCATGTAGCAGCCCTGCACCAAACAATTTAAATTCTAAAAGAAGCCTAACTTATTTTTATCATAAGAGATAAGCATGTTTTTGGTTTGTCTGTAATGCTCCAGCATCATTTTGTGGTTCTCACGGCCAAAGCCCGATTTCTTGTAACCTCCAAACGGCGCATGTGCCGGATAAGCATGATAATTATTTACCCACACCCTACCTGCTTTAATCGCTCTTGGCACCTGATATAGCTCGTGTGCATCACGTGTCCATACTCCGGCACCAAGTCCGTAAAGTGTATCGTTAGCGATTTCAAGAGCTTCTTCGGTCGTTTTAAAGGTCGTAACGCATACCACAGGACCAAAGATTTCTTCCTGGAAAATCCTCATTTTATTATGTCCCTTAAAGATGGTTGGCTGAATATAGAAACCACCCTCAAGCTCACCTCCAAGATTGTTTACATCTCCTCCGGTTAGTACTTCGGCTCCTTCTTCCTTACCTATCTTCAGGTATGATCTAATTTTTTCGTACTGGTCATTAGAAGCCTGTGCTCCCATAGCTACAGTCTTATCAAGAGGATTACCTGTTTTAATAGCTTTTGTACGCTCAATCACACGGGCAATGAACTTATCGTAAATATCCTCATGAACAAGCATACGGGAAGGGCAGGTACATACTTCACCCTGATTAAGGGCAAACATAACCGCCCCTTCTACTGCTTTATCAAAAAACGCATCGTCGGCATCGCCAACCGACTTAAAGAAAATGTTTGGAGACTTGCCACCAAGCTCCATTGTTGAGGGAATAATATTTTCAGCAGCATACTGCATGATCAATCGGCCAGTTGTGGTTTCACCTGTAAATGATACTTTAGAAATTCTTGGCGAAGTCGCAAGCGGTTTACCTGCTTCTACCCCAAAACCGTTAACTATATTTACCACACCCGCAGGAATTATATCTTTAAGCAATTCCATTAGTACAATAATAGATACAGGAGTCTGTTCGGCAGCTTTAACTACGGTACAGTTACCCGCAGCTATAGCCGGCGCAATTTTCCAGGTAGCCATTAATAATGGAAAATTCCAGGGAATGATTTGCCCTACTACACCTATTGGCTCATGAAGAACAATACTAACAGTATTTTCATCATGTTCAGCAATCGTACCTTCTTCAGCACGGATAACACCTGCAAAGTAGCGGAAGTGATCTATACATAGCGGTAAATCAGCTGCAAGGGTTTCGCGTATCGCCTTACCGTTATCAATAGCTTCAACTGTAGCAAGATATTCCAGATTAGCCTCCATAACATCGGCAATCTTATTTAAAACACTGCTTCTGTACGCTGGAGATGTTTTACCCCAGGTTTCAAATGCTTCGTGGGCAGCATCAAGAGCCAGTTCGACATCTTCTTTAGTAGAACGTGCCGCTTTAGCAAACACTTTACCATCAATTGGAGATACATTGTCAAAGTACTCGCCTTTAACAGGAGGCACAAATTTACCCCCGATAAAATTGTCATATTTGTCCTTAAATTCAGGACGTTTTGCTATACTCATAGTGTTTCGTTTATTTGTTGTATTTCAAAATTAACTCACTAAAACGTTAGAGTATAGCATAAATCAACCAATCGATAGCACAAAAATGACAGATTACTATTTTTAAAAACTAAAAATTAAACAGTCATCAAAAACAGATTTGTAATTATATGAATATCATAATTATACACGAAAAAGGCGGGCATAGATTACTCTATGCCCGCCTTTTTTATCTGTAAATCGTTGCTGTTATGTAAAAAGCGAAACGATATAATATACAATTGCAGCAAGTACAGCCGATACAGGTATGGTTAGTATCCATGCCCAAAGAAGACTGATGGTTACACCCCAACGTACTGCAGACACCCTTTTAGTAACACCTACCCCGATAATAGAACCCGTAATAGTATGTGTTGTTGATACCGGAATACCCAAATGCTCAGCAGTATAAAGTGTAATCGCTCCGGCAGTTTCGGCAGCAACACCTTCCAGTGAATTTACTTTAGTAATTTTTGACCCCATGGTCTTAACAATTTTCCAACCACCACTCATAGTACCAAGACCTATCATTAAGAAACTCGTTAGCGGTACCCACTCGTAGTGAGAAACAAAATATTTGAAAGGATCTTCAGCCGTAAGATATGCCGTTTCTATATCAATTTTAGTATGATAATAAATTACCGCAGCACCAATGATACCCATAACCTTTTGTGCATCGTTTGCACCATGTCCAAGGCTGAATAATGCTGATGATACCAATTGTAACCTCTTGAACCATTTCTCTGCTTTAGATGGTACAGCTTTACGGCATATATTGAGGATAATGATAGTCAGAAGATAAGCTACCAGCATACCAATAAGTGGTGCAGCAAATATGAAAAGGATAATAGGAATAACTTTAGCGTAGTTTACTACAGTATTCATATCAGCTCCCGGTACTGTAAAAGCGTGCGCTAGTGCAGCACCCATAAATCCTCCGATAAGCGTATGCGAAGAAGACGATGGAATACCAAGTTTCCATGTTAGAAGGTTCCAGGTAATAGCCGCTATAAGTCCTGCAAGGATAACCTCAAGTGTGATAAAATCAACACTAACGGTTTTAGCTATCGTATTACCAATTTTAAACTCTCCTACCCAATACCTTGAAATAAAGTAGGCCAGGAAGTTAAAGAAAGCTGCCCAAAGTACGGCCTGAAAAGGTGTAAGCACCTTAGTAGCAACGATGGTAGCTATTGAGTTTGCGGCATCGTGAAATCCGTTGATATAATCAAAGACTAATGCCAATACAATAATTACTATAAGTAATACCATTTTTAGAAATGCTTTTAAGTGGTTAGCTTATGAATGCTTAACAACGATAGATTCTAATACATTCGCTACTCCTTTACATTTGTCTGAAGCAGACTCAAGAGCAGAAAGCACTTCTTTATATTTAATGATGTTTTTAGCATCAGTTTCGTTCTCAAAAATATCGGCAACAGCTTTATCAAATACGTTATCCGACTTATTCTCAAGCTTATTTATCCTTTTACAAGCATCAGAAATACCTTTAAGGTTTTTCATATCCTTAAGATCAGCAACAGCAGTATGTATTAGTTGAGAGCCCTCAAGGGTAATCTCGGTCATTTTACGGATAGACTTGGTAATCTTATCAACCTGATACAATCTCATTCTGTTAGCAGCACCATAAAGGTAGTCAGCCACATTGTCAATTGCACTGATTAGCGCGTGGATATCTTCCCTGTCAAAAGGAGTGATAAAGTTACGGCTAAGTTCAAGGTTAGTCTGGTGAGCGATTTCTTCAATAATTGCTTCAAGTTCTTCAATTTTCCTGAAATAAGTTTCTCTTTGCTCTTTTGGAGCGTTAACAGCTTCATGAAGCGTCTCAGCAAGAATTACTAGGTTTGATGTTGCCTGCTCAAAAAGCGGGAAAAATTTCTTATCTTTTGGTACAAGAAATTGAAAGATACTGTTTAAAGATGCCATATCGTGTTTTTTTTCTGGTGCAAATGTACTTTTCCAATGTTAAGAAATCGTTAAGCCATTATGAACATGAGATTATTAATCTTAAGAATCTATTAACATATAGAATTAAACAGATTCTCAATAATTCCTTGTAATATCAAACGTTTTCGTATTTTAGCACCTCAAAAATAACAAACAACGCACAAATATACATATTACTATGGATATTAACTTCAATAAGAACGAAGACCACAATAAACTTCTTTTATCAGAATTCAAACAGAAGCTTGCCAAAGTAAAACTTGGAGGCGGTGAGAAACGAATCGCAAAACTACACAGCGAAGGCAAAATGACAGCCCGCGAGCGAATTGAATACCTTTTAGACAAAGACAGTAAAAGCATAGAGATAGGTGCATTTGTAGGCGACGGCATGTATGAAGAACATGGCGGATGTCCATCCGGCGGTGTCGTAATAAAAATAGGCTACATCCGTGGAAAACAATGTATCGTAGTAGCCAATGACGCTACCGTTAAAGCGGGGGCATGGTTTCCTATTACAGGAAAGAAAAACCTTCGTGCCCAGGAAATTGCAATGGAGAACCGCCTGCCAATCATCTACCTTGTAGACAGTGCCGGTGTATATTTGCCAATGCAGGATGAGATCTTTCCTGACAAAGAACATTTCGGCCGTATTTTCCGTAACAATGCTATAATGAGCAGCATGGGAATTACACAGATCGCTGCCGTTATGGGAAGCTGTGTTGCAGGCGGTGCCTACCTTCCGATAATGAGTGATGAAGCCCTTATTGTTGACAAGACAGGAAGCATCTTCCTTGCAGGAAGCTACCTTGTTAAGGCCGCCATTGGCGAAAGCATAGACAATGAAACCCTTGGAGGAGCTACTACACACTGCGAAATATCAGGTGTTACCGACTATAAAGCCAAAGATGATAAAGACGCTCTTGATACCATCAAGAACATTGTTGACAAAATTGGTGATTATGACAAAGCTGGCTATAACCGTATAAAAGCGGAAAAACCTGCATTAGAAGAAAAAGAAATCTATGGAGTACTGCCTAAACTACGTTCGGAGCAGTACGACATGATGGAAATCATCAAACGCCTTGTTGACAACAGCGAATTTGAAGAATACAAAGCCGGATACGGTCAAACCATTATTACCGGTTATGCGCGTATAGACGGTTGGGCAGTGGGAATAGTAGCAAACCAGCGTAAGGTGGTAAAATCGAAAAAAGGCGAAATGCAATTTGGCGGCGTAATCTATTCCGACAGTGCTGATAAGGCTACCCGTTTTATTGCCAATTGTAACCAGAAGAAAATTCCGCTAGTATTCCTTCAGGATGTTACCGGATTTATGGTAGGCTCTAAATCAGAGCATGGCGGTATCATTAAAGATGGTGCCAAAATGGTAAATGCAGTAAGTAATTCGGTAGTACCTAAGTTTACCGTAGTTGTAGGTAACTCTTACGGTGCCGGAAACTACGCCATGTGCGGTAAAGCTTATGACCCAAGACTTATTTTTGCATGGCCAAGTGCTGAACTTGCCGTAATGGGTGGAACTCAGGCAGCAAAAGTATTACTTCAGATAGAGGCTTCATCACTTAAAGCAAGAGGAGAAGAGATAACTCCTGAAAAAGAAGCTGAACTTTTTGACAAAATCAAAGCAAAATATGATGCTCAGGTATCACCATACTATGCTGCATCAAGACTTTGGACAGACGCCATAATCGACCCGCTTGATACCCGAAAATGGATCTCAATGGGTATTGAAGCTGCTAACCACGCTCCTATCGAAAAACCATTTAACCTTGGTGTGATACAGGTTTAATCTGTTATAATTTTAGTTTTCAAGCATTAGTCTGTTATAAATACATAATCCCGGTTATAAATTAATCTTTATGACCGGGATTTATTTTATATTTAGGGTCTTAAACTAAACTACTAAATGAAAGCTTTATTAACTAAACTGCTGCTTATGCTGGCGGTCATTAGCTGTTGGTCCCAACCCAAAGGAAAAATAGTTAAGATTGACAGCTTTAAGTCAAAATTTGTGCAGTCCAGAAACATAGAGATCTGGCTGCCTAATGGCTATGACACCAATACCAAAACAAGGTATCCTGTGCTTTACATGCAGGACGGACAAAATGTATTTAATCCCGAGACATCTATTCATAAGACCGCATGGGAAGCCGATGTTACTGCCGAAAGACTTACTGCTATCCATCAAATTCAACCCGTAATTATTGTAGCCATCTGGAATACAAACAACCGTTATATGGAGTATTTCCCCGAAAAGGCTTCTCTTAATTTTGTTCAGAATGACCAAGCTGTATTTCCTAAGGCAACAAAAGACGTAAACCCTAATGGTGTTGATTTTTTAGGCGACGAATACCTGAAATTCATTACTCAGGAATTAAAACCATATATAGATAAGCAATACAGAACCAAACCTGAAGCTGCAAGCACGGCAATTTGCGGAAGTTCTATGGGAGCTCTTATCTCATTATATGCCATTTGCGAATATCCCGAAATTTTTGGTCAGGCAGCCTGCCTTTCCACCCATTGGACACTGTTACCCGATGCTCCGCGTTCACAAATGTCTGAAGCATTCAAGAAATATTTATACGAGCACCTGCCCTCACCTGAAAACCATCGAATTTATTTTGACTATGGTACAAAAACGCTTGACCAGTACTATGGTGTGCATCAACGAGGTGTAGACAACATGATGAAAAACAAAGGTTATACTACTGACAACTGGACGACCAAAAAATTTGAAGGTGAAGCCCATGTGGAAAAGGCATGGCAGAAACGTTTTGACCAGGTATTGTTTTTCTTATTCAAATCAGATAACAAAAAGGCAAAAACAGTTACCAAGGAAAAGACATCTAAAAAGAGTTAATACAAAGAGCCGGACAATTGTCCGGCTCTTTATTTACATGAGGTATAATTTGTATTTTAGTGCTATGAAATTATCTGAAACTGAATTACAGGAACTCGCCCGCCAGCTACGCTGCCCCGATGGCAACAACGGACTGAAAGTAGCCGAAATGATGAACTTTACCAACAGTAATATTATCCATAAGGCGATTGACAGTCTTTATCTTAACAACAATGATACAATTTTAGAAATTGGCCCCGGGAATGGTATTCATGTGAAAGACATACTTAATGTTGCTTCGAATTTAGACTACTATGGGATAGACATCTCTGAAACCATGATTACCGAAGCTTCTAAGCTTAATGCAGATTTTGAAAATGTATCCTTCAGCCTGACTGATGGCGATCATATCCCTTTTAGCGAAAGCCAGTTTGATAAAATATTTACCTGCAATACTATCTATTTCTGGAAAAACCCTCCGCAATACGCCAGCGAGATAGCAAGAGTGCTTAAACCAAATGGATTAGTTACAATTGGGTTTATCCCCGAAAGCACCATGCGAAAGATTCCGTTTGCTAAATATGGCTTTACCCTTTACACTATTGAAACCGCTACTGACGTTATGGAATCTGCCGGGCTAAATGTTATTTATGCTAATACTGATACCGAAATGGTTATGAGCAACAGCGGAGAACAGATTGAAAGAGAATATGTGATACTGACAGCTAAAAAGTCTGTTTAGAGCTGTAACATTTCTTACATTCCGACACTAATAGTTCAACCAACCACTATTACTATGAAAAAAGCCTTTATTACTGCAATACTACTATCAGGCATCTATACTGCCTCTGCACAAACCTACACCAGGCGAGACAGCCTTCAGGGCGGCCTTCGCCCGGAGCGTACTAATTTTGATGTGCAGCGTTATGACCTGAATATTACGATTGACCCTGATAAAAAATTCATCTCCGGATACAACGATATTACCTTTAAGGTTGTTGAGAATACATCCAAAATTCAACTGGATCTTTTCGAAAACATGAAGATTGACAGTATTGTGGTAAAAGGAAACAAAACAACTTACAAAAGGGATAATGATGCAGTATTCATAAGTTTTGGGAAACCATTAAAGAAAGGCTATGAAGAAAAACTTCGTTTTTATTATTCAGGAAATCCAACTGTAGCAAAAAATGCCCCATGGGATGGCGGATTTGTATTTAAAAAAGATGCCGCAGGCAAACCGTGGATAGGCGTTGCAGTTCAGGGGACAGGTTCCAGCCTTTGGTATCCGGTAAAAGACCACCAAACGGACGAACCGGACAAAGGAGCCACCATAAAAGTAGCAGTACCAAACGGACTGATGAATGTCTCTAACGGACGCTTTATTGGAAGCCAGGATCTAAAGAACGGCTACACGCGTTGGGACTGGGAAGTAAAAAACCCTATTAACAACTATGACATTACGGTAAATGTTGCTGATTATGTGCATATTCATGATAAGCTGAATGACCTTGATCTTGACTATTATGTATTAAGAGATAACGAACAGAAAGCCCGCAAACAGTTTGATCAGGTAAAACCAATGCTGGAATGCTTTCAATCGAAGTTTGGCAAATATCCGTTTGAAGAAGATGGTTACAAACTGGTGGAAACACCTTACCTGGGAATGGAACACCAAAGTGCAGTGGCTTACGGCAACAAATATACCAGAGGTTACATGGGCTATGACATGACCGGCACCGGTGTAGGTATGCTGTTTGATTACATCATCATTCACGAAACGGGGCATGAATGGTTTGGCAACAGCATCACCTCTAAAGATATTGCCGATATGTGGATACATGAGGGCTTTACCACCTATAGCGAAACCGTATATGTAGAATGTCTGTACGGATATGACAAAGCCATGCAATACATAGGCGGGCAGCAAAAGAATTCTGAGAACAGAAAACCTGTAATAGGCGTTTTTGGCGTAAACAAAGAAGGTTCAGGCGATATGTATTATAAGGGTGCCGCTATGCTAAACACCTTACGCCATGTTGTAAACGATGACAAAAAATGGTGGGAAATCATTTATAATTATTCTGAAACGCATAAAAAAGGTATTATCGATACTGAAACGGTGGTAAATTACTTTAACAAGCAAACCGGCATGAACCTCACTCCTATTTTTGACCAGTATCTGCGCTATAAAAATATTCCCAAACTGGAAATAAAACTCGATAAGAAATCATTGCAATTTCGCTGGGTAACAGATGTGCAACACTTTGCTATGCCTGTAGGAATAACGATTAACGGTATACCTGCCCGACTAAATGCGACCAATGAATGGCAAATTGTAAAGGTTGAAGCCGCAGATATAAATGCCATAGAGTTAGAGAAGAATAAGTACTATGTAAAAATGGAGAAGATGTAAATTTGCTTAGGATTTTCAATAAACACACCCCTAACCCCTCTCAAGAGGGGAACTAGCTTCACTCATAATCATAAAATATAAAAGACAGCTAATAGCTGTCTTTTTTGATTTATATCCCGTCATTGCGAGGAGGCGCACGACGAAGCAATCTAATTGAGATTGCCACGCTCCATTGCATTACGCTCGCAATGACAAAGCGTATGCGTAGATTACATAAAATACTTATGCCTCTTCGAGTGTTTTATCCCTTATAATTTTACCTGATACTGTTTCTGCGAATTTAGGCACGAACAGTATTTCTTTAGGCTTCTCGAACTTGCTTAATTTTTTAAACACCTCTTCATCAATTGTAATAGGTTCCCCCTCTATAACCAGTACCAGTTTTTCGCCCAATTCTTCATCAGGAACACCCTTTACAAAGAAACGCTGACTGATTTTTCCAGAAAGCTTCTCTTCTATCTGTTCAGGGAAGAGCTTTACTCCTCCGCTGTTTATTACATTATCATAACGCCCTAACCAGATGAAATGAGTTTCATCAAGCACCTTTACTACGTCGTTAGTCACTACAGGTTCATCACATATCACATAAGGATCGATTACAAGACAATGCCTGTCATCTTCGCTTATCCTTACGTTTGGCAAAACGGTAAAGGCTTCATCACCTACACGTTTGGCAGCGATATGGGTTATGGTTTCGGTCATGCCATAGGTCTCATATATTTTGGTAGGCAATGCCTGCAATTGTTCAGACAACGCCTGGCTTACCTTTGCCCCTCCTAAAATCACTTTTTTAACCTGATGCAGTCTTTCCAGCGAATGCTGCGCCTGAAGCGGAACCATAGCCGCAAAATCATAATTTTGGTCAGAGGGTATAGGCATAGATGTTGGTGCTACCAAATCTAAATCCCATCCAAGTATAAAGGCGCGTACCAGCATCATTTTACCGGCTACAAACTGTGTAGGAAGGCAATGCAATACCCTTATACCTGCTGGCAGGTCGAAAAATTCGCCTGTAGCCATCGCAGAGTGTATCATTGCCTGTTTGTCAACCTTTATAAGTTTTGGCACACCGGTTGTTCCTGATGTCTGCATTTCGATATAATCCCGTTGATCAAACCAGTCGAGTATAAAGTCACCCACCGCTTTTTCAAAAGGTAAATCGCCCTCTTTAATAAAGCTATATGCAATACGGTTAAGATCATCTTCATTAAGATGGAATCCATTAAGTTTAAACGCAGGGTGTACAAAGTGGTAGTCGATATTATTCATGGCCCTCTCCTATTTGGTTGATTGTTATTTCGTTTAGGGGCTTCAAATGTACTCTTCCTGTCAGTTTTTCTTTCCAGTTGGTCCATTTGTATATTCTACTAAAAATAAGCAAAAGAATTGGATAAATAATGATCAGCGGCAACAAAATATCGAAACCGGCACTAGGTTCAGATTTATCTTTCAAAATCGAATCGGTTTGTAATGCCGTCCAGTCTGAAGTTACCAATAAGGCTGCAATCAGGTTATTGGCTGCATGAAATCCAAGGGCAAGTTCCACACCGTCATCCATTAAGGTTATTATACCTAAAAGTAATCCTGTCCCTATGTAATAGAGTAACAATATGTACCCCATCTTCTCAATTTCCGGATTGGCAATATGC
Source organism: Flavobacterium suzhouense (assembly GCF_042684765.1). Lineage (NCBI taxonomy): Bacteria > Pseudomonadati > Bacteroidota > Flavobacteriia > Flavobacteriales > Flavobacteriaceae > Flavobacterium > Flavobacterium suzhouense. Next base: position 172,939 of record NZ_JBHUMD010000030.1, read on the forward strand.
ATAAGCCCAAACATAAGCGAAGTGACTATTAATGCAGTTAGCTTACTTCGTGTTGCAATGCCTATGCCCTGCATAAGATATCCCCTGAAAAGATATTCCTCAAAACTGGTTTGCATTGGTATCATTATTATGGAAATACAAGCCAGAATAGCAAACGGTACCGGCCTGAAATTAATCTCAAAGCTCTCAGGAGTCGAAAAATAAGCCATTGCCGTAGTTGCAACACTAAAAACAGCCCAGATACCAAAAGCCGTAAAAATGCGGCTCCAGTCTACTTTGGCCCTTGCAGTGGTAAGGCTTCTGATACTTTGTTTATTGACAAATTTCACCCATAACAAAAGTATTACAAGGAATATCGCTAAAGGCAACAGGCTCTCGAACAGTACCTCGTTAGCTCCTTTAAGTGCAATTTGTTGTTGCATAAGTGTATCCACATCAATGTCCATTACTACTATGGCAACATAGTTTAGAAGCATAAGAAATAGAAAGACAATAGGAATAGGAAGGTATTTTATAATATCAAACTTTTTGGTGTAGGCCTGTTCAATAAACATAATAAATTAAGGTTTTGTTTGCACTAAGGTACTTCAAAATTTGGTTTATAATAACGACCTTTGCAAAAAGAATAAAATGATAACCATATACCATAATCCGCGCTGCAGTAAGTCGCGCGAAGGCCTTCAGCTGTTAGAGCTTGAAGGAAAACCTTTTACCACTGTAAAATACCTTAATGAGCCTCTGACCAAAGAGGAACTTACTGAGATAATCAACAAGCTGAATATAAAGCCAATAGATCTTGTAAGGCAAAAGGAAGACATTTGGGTTAAAAATTATAAAGACAAGGATCTTAGTGATGGCAAGGTTATTGATATAATGGTGGAATATCCGAACCTGATTGAGCGTCCGATAGTAGTGAATGGGAATAAAGCTGTTATAGCGCGCCCTGCGGAGAGGATAAAAGAAATACTTTAACCAAAAAAACATCACTATTAAGCTGCTTTAGGGCGGCATTTCTAATTTTTGCTATGAAAAAACTTCAATCATCGCTGTTACTGTTATTCTTATTTTTTGCAGTCACGGCATTTGCCCAAAGACCCGGAGGTCAGGGAGGCCCAAAAGTAAAAGTAACAGGTAAACTTATTGAACAGGATACTAAACAACCTCTTGAATTTGCCAACGTAATTATCCAGACAACATCGAATGTAACCGTAAACGGAGGACTTACTGATGCGAAAGGTGAATTTAGCCTTGAAGTTCCAGCCGGAACTTATAACATTAAATACGACTTCATCTCTTTTAAAACTGTTGTCATTTCAAACAAAATCATAACTGAAGATACAAATCTTGGTACTACCGCAATGGCTTCTGACGCTACTCAGCTAAGTGAGGTCTCTATAACCGCAGAGCGCTCTACAGTAGAAATTAAACTTGATAAAAGGGTTTATACTGTAGGTAATGATATGATGGTTAAAGGAGGTACAGTAAGCGACGTTTTAGACAACGTACCTTCTGTATCAGTTGACGCTGAAGGAAATGTAGCCCTTAGAGGAAACCAGAGCGTGACCATATTAATAGACGGAAGACCATCTACGATGGCTGGAAGCAATGTAGCAGAAGTATTAAGACTATTGCCTGCCGATTCTGTTGATAAAGTCGAAGTTATCACTAACCCATCAGCGCGTTATGATGCTGAAGGTGGAGGCGGTATCATTAATATCGTTCTTAAAAAAGGTAAAGCTGATGGCTTTAATGGCTCTGTAGTTGCTACAACGGGTGACCCTGCCAATCATGGGGTATCAACCAACCTCAACTTCAGAAGCGAGAACTTTAATATTTTTTCAAATATTGGTTACAATTACAGGAAAAATCCGGGTAATTCAATGAACAATACAAAATACCTGAACGAAGACAATAGCGCTAAAAGCTATACGGATGAAAAAAGGGAAAATGTTCGTGAGCGCGAAGGATATAATGCCAGCTTTGGACTTGAATATTTCCTGACTAAAAAAACAACCTGGACAAACTCGGTTAACATCAGAAGAAATACAGGAGGCAACGATACTGATACCTACTATCAAAACTATGATGCTGATCATGTATTTACAAGCACACGTTACCGTAATAATAACGAAGATACAGACGAAACAAACGTTAATTACTCTACTAACCTTATCCATAAATTCAATGATAAGGGACATGAACTAAAAATTGATGGTTCGATATCGATGAGCAAGGACGATAATCTTTCAGGAATAAGCAATACAACCTTGGGGAGCGATACAACAACATACCAAAGAACCCTTAATAATCAGGAAGAAAACAGATCGCTGCTACAAGCTGACTATGTTTTACCAATAGGACAAAACAGTAAGTTTGAAGCAGGATATAGAGGTAGTTTCTCTACTCTTGATAATGATGCAAGAGCTGAAAACCTGGTTGACGGAAACTGGGCAAACGACCCTAACTACTCTAACTACCTTGAATACAAAGAAAAGGTAAACGCGCTTTACACCCAGTTTGGATCTAAAGCAGGTAAATTCTCTTATTTATTAGGACTTCGCTGGGAAGACTCAAATATTGATGTTAACCTTCTTAGCACAGGTGAGTATAACAATAAGAAGTACAACAACTTCTTCCCTAGTGCTTTCCTGACTTATGAGTTTAACCAAAACACTAATGCAAGTATTAACTATAGCCGAAGAATTAATCGTCCGAGAGGACGTTTCCTTAATCCTTTTTCAGGATTAGAAAGTAACATTAACATCTTTAAAGGTAATCCGGATCTAAATCCATCATACACTAACGCGATTGACCTGGGCTTCCTAAAAAAATGGTCGCAACTTACACTAAGCTCTTCTGCTTATGTTAACCTTACGGATGCTCCATTCCAGTTTATCAGAAGATTAAATGGCCTTTATGTAGAAGACACTCCGGTAATAATCACTTCTCCTACCAATATAGGAAAAGAGTTCCGTTTCGGGTTTGAATTCAACGTAAACTACAATCCTTTCAAATGGTGGAGAATAAACAGTAACTTTAATTTCTACAGAAACCAGACTGATGGCGATTACAGCTATAGCTATTTTGATCAGAAAACACAGCAAACGGTAAATGCTTACCTTGACCTGAACAGCTCAGGTGCATCATGGACAACGAGAATAAACTCTAAGATTTCGCTTCCATACAAAATAGACTGGCAGCTTAATGGTAACTATGAAGCTCCGCAAAACACATCACAGGGACGCAGAGTTGGTGTGGCAAGCGCAAATACATCATTCAGCAAAGACGTACTGAAAGACAAAGGAACAATAGGCCTTAGCATTCAGGATATCTTCAACTCAAGAAAAATGAAATTTGAAACGTTTATAAATGGCGAATCAAGCTCTTATAGCGAAATGCAATGGAGACAACGCCAGGTAACATTATCGTTCACTTATCGTTTCAACATGAACAAAAATGATAAGCAACAGCAGCAAAGACAGCAGCAAGACGGTGGTGGAGAAGAATACATGGGAGGATAAAAACACAAAGCGGGCTTAAAGCCCGCTTTTTTATTTCTTAACTGAATAATCTTTTTCTGAGGTAAACAACGACATGAGGTTTTTCAATCCTCCGATAACATCCTGATTCCCGGAAAAGTTATACGTATGTATATTAGTTGGCATTTCCATTATATAAGTGGAATTACGCTGATAATAGAAATTACCTCCATAACCTACATAAACATTCCTTGGTGAGACATTATTAGCATTATTTGTAAAATTGAATTCCCCAAAAACCTTATCGTAGTTTTTAGCATAATAAGAAAAATCAACTTTTAACGGCAACTGACTATCGGGTGTCGCAAACTGAGCCCTATAATTCAGCGGCTGAACAGACTGCCCATAGGCTACTGAACAAATAATAAATGCTGAAGTTATAAATATGCTTTTCATACTAATGGAGTTTTATTTCGAACCCGGCACCTTATCAGGTAGTGCATACATTTTTTCGTTACGGTAAAAATTATCTACTGCAAGATTGCTATGGTGCTGTTGCAATGTAATAGGCACATAAGTATTAGAATACAGCCTGTCGTTATCAACATACAGCATATTCATACGCCTGTCCAGAATATCCGATGTTAGATTACTTTGCCTGAACAAACTACTAAAATTTCTGTTATAAAAAGTAAAATCCGGCGTAGTTGGCCTATAGATATCCCATCCCTGCGCTTCTTTAACAGCAAGTGTAAACACAGTAGATATTTTATTATCTTTTTCCTGACTATATCCTGTCAGGGAAGACAGTATTGCTAGGCAAAAACATATTTGTTTCATAGGTATTAAGCTACATTTCAATCAAATATAATGATAATAAACGACAAAAGGCACCCTAAGGTGCCTTTTTATAATAATTGGTTCTACCCTATTAAGGGAAAATACCTCTTTGTTTGTATGCCATTTCGATTCTTGTAAGCGCAACGATATAAGCAGCTGTTCTCCAATCAGTTTTGTACTGAACAGAAGAAGTGATCACTTTACCAAAAGCCTCTTCAAGTTTCTTTCTCAATTTAATGATAACATCATCCATTGTCCATATCTCACCATTACGGTTTTGAAGCCACTCGAAGTAGCTACCGATAACACCACCTGAATTACAAAGAATATCCGGGATAATATCTACACCATTAGCAAGAAGTATAGCCTCAGCATCTGTATCTGTTGGTCCATTAGCGCCTTCAGCAATAACTTTAGCTTTGATTGAAGCTGCATTTTCATCGGTAATCTGATTACCAAGAGCGGCAGGGATAATAATATCACATTCGATACCAAAGAACTCGTCAGACTTATAGTTCTGAGTCCCTTTGTATCCTGTAATAGTAGCATTGTCTGCCTGGTATCTAAGTAGTGCCTCAGGATCGATACCCTCAGGATTGTAAATAGTACCTGTAGCATCCTGAACACCTACAAGGATAGCACCGTTTTTGTTCATAAAGTGAGCGGCCCAGTAACCTACGTTACCAAAGCCCTGAACGATATATTTTTTACCTTCAAGTGAAGTACCTTTTACTTTAGCCCAAGATTCAAGTGTTACAACAACACCAAAACCTGTAGCACGGTCACGACCTTCAAGACCACCCGAACCCACCGGCTTACCGGTAACAACGTGTTGGTTTTTAGAACGCTCAGCCGGAGATTTTGTAGACATGTATGTATCTGCAATCCAAGCCATCATCTGAGCATTTGTGTTAACATCCGGAGCAGGAATATCGTGCTCAGGACCAATGTTATCACCTAATGCAAATGTGAAACGACGCGTAATTCTTTCAAGTTCGCCCTGAGAATACTTTTTAGGATCGATTTGAATACCACCTTTACCACCTCCATATGGAAGTCCGGCAAGTGATGTTTTCCAGGTCATCCAGGTAGCAAGAGCTCTTGCAGCATCAATATCAACTGTTGGGTGATATCTTAGACCTCCTTTGTATGGGCCCAATGCATTGTTATGCTGCACCCTGTATCCTGTAAACACTTCTACAGAACCATTGTCCATTTTCACAGGAAAATGCACTACGATCTCATTATTAGTAATAGATAAGATCTTTTTAACGCTTTCATCCAGTCCCATAACGGCAGCCGCCTTCTCGAACTGATTCTTTACGTTTTCATACATGCCCACTCGGGGCTTTATTGCTGTTGCCATAAATTTTAACTTACAACTATTATATTATAACTAAGCTTTTCAAAAAGCATCACAAATATATATGAAGTTTGTGATAACTTAAACGTTTGAATTAATAATTTTACAAAAATTAAATCGTAAAATTGCATTTGTTTAGAATTAAGCTATCAAAAAGCCTACCAAACTGAACATATCATAAATATTAATTTGAAAATAAAGCTTCAAACCATTAAAAACCAAACAAATACAAAAACTCTGCCATCCGGACAGGTAATTTAAACATCTGTTGCAGGCTAAAAAATTAAAATGGAGTCAGTTACAGAATTTACAGGTGCTTTCATAATCGGTTTAATATTGGGCATTATGGGCGGAGGCGGCTCTATCCTCACTGTTCCGTTTTTGGTATATATTTTTGGTATTAATCCCCTGATCGCAACAGCCTATTCACTCTTTATAGTAGGTACTACTGCTGTCTTTGGCAGCGCTCAGCATTATGTCAAAAAAAGCATCGCTGTAAAAACAGGACTTATAATTGCAATTCCATCATTTATCGGAGTATACACAACAAGAAGCTTCATACTACCTGCCTTACCCGACGTTATATATAGCATAGGTAACTTTTATGTTACAAAAGAAGGCTTTATCATGACAGTATTTGGCATAATAATGCTTTTAGCATCACTTTCTATGCTTACACGAAAAGTTAGCAACGATGAAAACAAAGTAAAAACATTAAATTACGCCGTTTTACTTCCTGTTGTAGGACTGATAGGTCTTTTAATGGGACTCGTAGGTGCCGGAGGCGGTTTCCTTATCATCCCAATGCTTGTATTCTTTGGCGGGCTACCGATGAAAAAAGCGGTTGGTACTTCTTTGCTAATCATTGCCATAAATTCACTTATTGGGTTCCTTGGTGACGTACAAACTACAGATATTAACTGGCAATTTTTATTATCCTTTACCATCGTATCTGTTTTTGGTATATTTGCAGGAACTTATCTGCAAAAGTTTGTAAACGAAAAACAGCTAAGACATGGATTTGGCTGGTTTATATTGGTTATGGCGGCTTTTATCCTTTCAAAAGAAATCATTGGCTGGTAACTTTTCGCTGTTTAATTCACTGCAGTAAGCTTTAACAACTTAATTATGAAAATAGAACAGATATATACAGGCTGTATTGCACAGGCAGCTTACTATTTAGAAAGCAATGGCGAAGCCGCTATCTTTGATCCGCTAAGAGAAGTTCAGCCTTATATAGACAAGGCTACAAAAGATAACGCTTCTATTAAATACATTTTTGAAACCCATTTCCATGCCGATTTCGTTTCAGGGCACCTAGACCTTGCTAAGAAAACGGGAGCACAAATTGTATATGGACCAACAGCCGCCCCTAAGTTTGATGCTCTTATAGCAACCGACGGACAGGAGTTTAAAGTTGGCAGTTACACTATTAAAGCCATTCACACCCCTGGACACACACTGGAGAGCACCTGCTACCTTCTTATTGAAGAAGACGGAAACATACACGGAATTATTACCGGAGATACATTATTCATTGGCGACGTGGGACGACCTGATCTTGCTCAGGCGCTTACAGAAGAATTAACCCAGAATGTTCTTGCTTCGCATTTATATGATTCTTTACGTAACAAAATCATGCCTCTACCGGACAATATCACGGTATATCCTAGCCACGGTGCCGGAAGTGCCTGCGGAAAGAACATGAGTAAAGAAACCACTGACACACTGGGTAACCAAAAGAAAGTAAATTATGCTCTGAGAGCCGACATGACAAAAGAGGAATTCATCAAAGAACTTCTTGACGGTCTTGGAGCACCTCCTGCATATTTCCCACAAAACGTTATGCTTAATATTCAGGGATATGAAAGCCTTGACAGCGTTCTTTCAAAAGGGCAAACGGCTCTTTCACCTGAAGAATTTAAAGCAAAAGCTAGCGAAACCGAAGCTATTATACTTGACGTAAGACACGAGAATGATTTTGTAAAAGAGCACATTCCCGGTTCTATATTTATTGGGCTTCATGGCGGTTTTGCCCCATGGGTAGGCGCACTTATCAGAGATGTAAACCAGCCACTGCTACTTGTAACTCCTGAAGGGAAAGAAACCGAAACCATTACAAGGCTAGCTCGTGTAGGTTTTGATGCAACACTTGGCTATCTGAAAGGCGGCATAGATGCATGGAAAGCAGCAGGATTTGAAACCGATAGTATTGTTTCTATTTCTCCTGAAGCTTTTGCAGAAGGCCTGGCAGCTACACCAAAAATAGTTGTGGATTCAAGAAAACCGGGAGAATTTGCCGGTGGACATGTTACAGATGCTATAAACATCCCTCTTGACTTTGTAAATGAACAGCTTACAGAAGTACCAAGAAACGAGGATTTCTATCTGCATTGTGCTGGAGGTTACCGATCAGTAATCATGGCTTCTATTCTTAAAGCCAGAGGATACCATAATATGATAAATGTTGAAAAAGGCTTTGGTGGCATTAAGAACACATCGGTATGCACTACCATTGGCGAACCGACAACCTGCTCAAAAAACTAACATTAAAATAAATTATTAGGGTGCTCATTGATGCACCCTTTTTTTAAATACTTTTACACTTTATAAAACCCAGAAACAAATATGAAAAAAATTCTTTTAGTGCTTGCAGCTTCAGCTTTCGTGATGTCTTGCAAAAACCTGGCAGAGAACGAATTTGAAATTACAGGTACGGTAGACCCTTCAATGAACGGTAAAATGCTTTTCCTTGAAAAACCAGACCCTACAATAGGATTTAAAGCAGTCGATACTGCTAAAGTAGAGAATGGCAAATTTGAATTTAAAGGAACTGCCAAAGAACCTGAAGTATATTTTATTGGAATACAGGATGACCCAAGTCCTGCAAAAAAATTACAATTTATCCTTGAAGAAGGTTCAATAGAACTGGAAATGGATAAAGACAGTGCAGTAAAATCAAAAAGATCGGGGACTTACAACAACGACATGTTCTCTAAATATCTTGAAAACACTAAGAAAATAGATAAAGAAGATAAAGATTTCAGAGAAAAAAACAGAGACGTGTACATGGCTGCTTACCAAAAACAGGATCAGGCGGCAATGGATAAGCTTAATGATGAGTACAAAAAAATAAAAGAAAAAAGAGAGAAGATCGACAATGACTTTATAAAAGAAAATCCTAAAGCATATATCAACATCTTCTTAATTGGACAAAAGGCCAGCGCTAAAGCTCAGGAGCCAATTCCTACAGCCCGAGAGGAAGCGAAAGCAATAGTAAACGGACTACACCCTGACCTTAAAAAGACAGAAAAAGGTAAAGAGCTTATAAAAGCCTTTTCTGACACTCCAGCTGCCCCTGCAATGCCTACAGAGCAAGCTGCAGCGCCGGGAAAGAGTAATGCTGAAGTAGGTAGCACGGCCCCTGCATTCAGCGCTAACACTCCTGCCGGAAAATCGCTTTCATTAAAAGAAGCTATGGGTAAAGTTACAATTATTGATTTTTGGGCATCGTGGTGTAAACCATGCCGTATGGAAAACCCTAACGTTGTTGCTTTATACAATGAATACCACTCTAAAGGACTTAACATAATAGGTGTATCTTTAGATAAAGAAGCTACAAGCTGGAAAAAAGCCATAGCTGACGACAAGCTTACATGGAACCATGTTTCTAACCTTAAATTTTGGGATGAGCCTATCGCAAAACAGTATGGTGTAGAGTCTATTCCTGCTACTTTTATTCTTGACGCCAATGGAAAAATCGTGGCTAAAGACCTTAGAGGTGCTGAACTAAAAGCCAAAGTTGCTGAACTTCTTAAATAAGATTTCAAATCATACATAAAAATCTCCTTCGGGAGATTTTTTTTATTTATAGCATCACATATCCTTAGCTTTGTTTTATGACCAGAGAATATACCTACTCTCCTGACGAAAAGGAAATATACATCTTTCATTACGATAATTACCACGACACAACAATTGTCTTTCTTCACGATTCGCTGGGATGCGTTGCGCTATGGCGGGATTTTCCTGAAAAGCTTGGGCAGCTTACCCAAAGCAATATACTGATATATGACAGATTGGGTTATGGCAAGTCTGATGCCATGCCCGATGAGCCCCGTCCTATTAATTACATGGAAGCAGAAGCCGATACACTAATAAATATGCTAGACGGTCTTTTTATTGTAAATCCCATTCTGTTTGGACATAGTGACGGAGCCTCTATTGCGCTCCTTACAGCCGCTAAATATCCTGAAAAGATAAAAGCCGTAATTGCCGAAGCTGCACATATATTTGTAGAAGAAATTACACTAAATGGCATCAACGAAGCCATGGAGGCCTACAAAACCACGAACCTAAAAGAAAGACTGGAAAAATACCACGGAGATAATACTGATATTCTTTTCAGGGCATGGACAGAAACCTGGACCAGACCTGACTTCAGAAACTGGAACATTGAAGATTATCTGCCTCAAATCACCTGTCCTCTCCTGACAATACAGGGACTTAATGATGAATTTGGCAGCTTTAAGCAGGTGGAAGGAATTTTATATGGTGTTTCCAGATCAAAAAAAGTATTAATTGACGATTGCGGACACACTCCACACAAGGAAAAACCCGAAGAAACATTGAATGCAGCAGCTAATTTTATAAATTCATTATAAAAATCACATTTTATATAATTAACTTCCAGTGCTTTAAAAAATAGTTATTAAAATACCAGCAAATATGTTTGTTTACTACAAAAACAGTACTATATTTGCACCGCAATGGCAGAGAACTTAAATGTGATCTGAACGCATGGGGAGATACTCAAGCGGCCAACGAGGACGGACTGTAAATCCGTTGGGAAACCTTCGCAGGTTCGAATCCTGCTCTCCCCACAACCCGAATCAGAAATGGTTCGGGTTTTTTATTTTAAAAAAAACTTCAGCCCTAAAACAAAACAGCCCGCAAAAAAATTGCTGGCTGTTTTATAAATATCATTTTTTATTGCTTTTGCATTATAAGATAATATCCGGAATCTTCCATATTATAAACCTGGTCATACCTGGTATATATTATTTTCCATTTTGTCTTACCATCGCCAATATCAGAAACAGAATATACCTGCCTCATGTCTTTACCCTTGTAAATACTTTCCAGGATTAAAACATGATCTTCGTACTTCCACTTACATTTTTGGGAATCCGAATCAGATTTCCCTGTACAGATGTCCTTTGCAGAAAAGCTACCATCAGTATTAAAAGTATAAACACTTCCATTCCATTTTGCTTTACCATCTTCACAGTTCACATCATGTATTGGTGTTTTCTTACTCACCTTAGTTTGCAAGGTTTTCCAATGCCCCTGCATATCTATAGTTTTAATTTCCTGTTTATTCTGTGTACAGCTAACAGCCATTAATGCCAGCAGTAATAATGCGATTTTTCTCATGATTGGTCTTCAGGTTTTTATTGTACGGGTAAACTTAAAATTATTTGCAAAACAAAATGTAAGTAAATATACCTATTTTAAAACCTGAACCAATACCCGTAAATAGGTAATTTTAACACAGATACTATTTCGGTTATTTAAAATACTCTCTAAAACTTCTTTGTTTTAGTCTTTGGTATAACACATACTTAACACCTCCTCGATTCTGAGAACTATATATTCCTGTATGTCCTGAAAAAAGATAAGCCACAAAACAGGCCAACGCTATATAAACACCAGCCTCTATACCAAAAAGTTCGATACCCATTATTGTACAGGCAATAGGAGTATTAGTTGCACCTGAAAAAACAGCCACAAATCCTATTCCTGCCAAAAGTGCCATTGGTAAAGGTAAAATCAGGAACAAGGCATTTCCTAAAGTGGCCCCAATAAAAAACAGGGGTGTTACTTCCCCACCTTTAAAACCGGCTCCGATAGTAAAAGTGGTTAAGAGCAATTTTATCATAAAAGCATAAACCGGCAAATTCTCTCCAAACGATCTTACTATTAGGGGAACACCCAACCCTATATATTCGGTAGTACCCATCAAGTAAACTGATAACGCTATAAAAACACCACCAATCAAAGGCCTTAATGGAGGGTAGCTAATTTTCTCCCTGAAAATTTTAGTAAAAAAATGTACTCCCTTTGAAAAAAGCATAGCAGCAAGCCCAAACAAAATTCCTGCTATAATCGCCCATAATAGAGTATCGGGAGCTAATCCAGGCACCACATCAATAGCATAATGTGTATGTTTTACATGCCACGCTGTACAGGTATAATCTGCAATAAGAGCAACTATTAGGCTTGGTAGCAAAGCATCATACTTTATACGGCTGAGTACCATAACTTCCAACGCGAAAACAGCCCCTGCGAGCGGTGTTCCAAAAACGGACGCAAACCCTGCACTGATACCCATTATAAGGATTATACCCCTATCCTCCTGTTTAAGCTTAAAAAAATGGGTAAACTGGTCTGCAATAGCACCTCCCATCTGAACTGCCGTACCTTCTCTGCCTGCCGATCCTCCAAAAAGGTGTGTTAATAGGGTTCCAAGCAGCACCAACGGTGCCATCCTGAAAGGAATTATCTGCTTAGGAGAATGAAATTCCTCTAAAAGCAAGTTATTTCCCTTTACTACACTGTTACCCCAATAATGATACATTAAACCAATTGCCAGCCCTCCCAATGGCAGAAGCGCAATGATCCATACATGGCTTTCACGCCAATTGGTTACCCAGTCCAAGGAGACAAGAAAAAAAGCAGAGGCCGAACCAATTAACAGTCCAATAACAATTGACAGCAACAGCCATTTGATGACATATAATAAATAAAAACTTTGAGAGATACGGGCAATGTAATTTTTGAAGTTGTAAATTTTCATACCTTGAATTAATTAAATACATCTATACCGGCATTAGCCATTAACAGACGTCATCAGCTTCAAATTGATTTGTAAGCGGTTCAAGGCAGACATCATTGCCATATATACTACAAATATACTTTGAAATGAGATAACAGGCAATTTTTTTTACTACATCAGTGTTTTTATAAACTTTAACAAAACAAAAGCCCTGTGCAATGCACAGGGCTTAGTCAATTTAAATATAACTAAAGATTAATTCAACTCGAAACTAATGTTTACGTTAGCAGTAACGGTTATCTCACCTATCGCCAGCGTTTCTTTTGGAATATCAGCACTTTCCGCATCATTAAATTTCATTGCTGCCATCATTCTTGGATAATAGGTTTGCGTATTATCGGTTACAGTAACCGCCTTCCCTATTTTCTGATTCAGTGCTCCGGCATAATCTGCTGCTTTTTGTTTGGCTGCTGCTACAGCTTTAACGCGGGCTTCCGACTCATATTGTGCCTGTTTGGAAGTTTTAAACTCCACCCCCTGAATATTGTTTACTCCGGCATCTACAAGCCCCATCATCATACTGTCATACTTAGAAAGATCTTTCAGATGTATAGTAATGGTTTGCGAAGCTGTATAGCTGTATTTCTTTTTGTTGTAATCGTAATTCCTGTAAAGATTTACCCTTTGTGTCTGGTAATCTTCAGCAGGCAGTTTGATACTTTTCAGATACTTTATTACCGCATCTACGGTGGCGTCATTTTTTTTCTTCACATCGTTGGCATCGGCACCAACATTTTCCACACCTACGGTAATATCAGCCCTGTCAGGAGTTACCATAATCTTTCCTTCACCTGATACGTTAATCAATGGCTGCTGGTTTTGTTGTGTTACCTGAGCACCCGCCAAAGAGGTAACAAATAATAGTACTAATGCAATTCTCTTCATAATGATTGATTTATTTTTCTTTTAGATTTTCAAATTACGTGCCAGTTTTGGCGACATCACAGTTTTCCTGCTTTCGCCATGATCAACATAACCACTACCGGAACAGCTAACAAAATCACTACCATGGTGTTATGAAAAAGAATATCCGGTATACGAATAAGCGTAATTATAAATCCACCAATAGCACCACCAAAGTGGGCAGTGTGACCTATGTTGCCAGCTCTTGTTTTCATACCATAAATAGTAAATAACAGGTAAACTATACCAAAAATATAACCCGGCATAAAATTAACCTGCATATCAGGATAGATTAGTATTGAAGAAAATAATACTCCCATAACAGCACCCGAAGCACCTATAGCCCTATAAGACGGTTCGTTTTTATGAAAACTCAGTGTAAGCAGGCTGCCGCATATAAGACTCGCAAAATAAACCAGCAGAAAACCCAGTATTCCCATATTATATATTACCACCGGAGCAAAAAAGTAAAGCGTAAGCATATTAAAACCAAGGTGCATCCAGTCGGCATGCAGGAAAGCCGATGTAAACATGCGGTACTGTTCTCCAGCCCTGATGCTTCCTATATGAAATTCATATTTCCTGAAAAAAGAGATATCATTAAAGCCTTTATAGCTCACAATAGCGTTTATCACAATCATTGCGATAAGAACAAGGGGCAAATTCATAGATTTAAGTTTTATGTGTAAATTTAGTCAATCCTGATTCTATAGGAAACACCTTAACAAACTTATATCGTATATTTGTAAAAAAATAAGAATGCAGCTTCTCGCCTACTTACTGCTATATCCATTCATCTGGTTTATTTCTATATTACCATTCAGGATTTTATACTTTTTTTCGGATATCGTTTGTTTCATCATATACCGTATCATAGGCTATCGTAAAAAAACCGTCCGTGAAAACCTTCGCCTTACACTGGGTCATTTAAGCCCCAAAGAGCTCAAAGCAATTGAGAAAAGGTTTTACAGCCATTTTACCGACAGTTTCTTTGAGATGGCAAAAACCCTTACCATTAGCGATAAAGAGTTGCAAAAACGCTATGTTTTTGAGAATTATGAGGTAATCGAAGATCTTGAAGCTAAGGGTAAAAGCATAATTCTTTTATTAGGACATTATGCAAGCTACGAATGGCTTATTATCATGAACAGACGCCTTACCACTTACAAAGGCTATGGTGTATATAAAGTAATAAAGAACAAGTATTTTGATAGTCTTGTCCGTAAAATTCGTGGCAAATTCAATACTGAGCTTATAGGAACAAGAGAAACAATTCCTGTAATACGCCAAAACGAACGCAAGGGAGTAAAGGGTATCTATGGCTTTGTAGCCGATCAATCTCCTAAACTTGGCAAAGCACTGCACTGGGCTATGTTTTTTGGCATGGAAGTTCCTGTTTTTACAGGAGGTGAAATGCTTGCCAAAAAACAGGATATGAATATGGCTTACGCCAAAGTGAGCAAGCTTTCAAGAGGACATTATTCCGCTGCTTTTGTGGCTGTTGAAAACATAAAGGAAATTCCCGATTATAAAGTTACCGATGGATTTCTAAGGATGCTTGAGCAGCAGATACTCGAAGCTCCTGAATATTACCTGTGGACACACAAACGTTTTAAACACCGAAAAAACGATCCGGCTTAATCACTCTTTAATTTATTAGCTCCGGAGGAGCGATATATTTATAGAAAGTAAAAGACCTAACAAAAGAGCTCCGGAGGAGCGGCATATTTTTATACCGCTCTTCCGGAGCTCTTTATCATCGGAATAAAATTTTCTATAAATATGACGTCCCTCCGGGACTGAATTCAGAATATCCTTTAAAACTACTAAAGTGTAAACCACTCTTTTATCCTGTCGTTTTCAGAATTTGAAGCGTTAATGTGGCTAAATTCATTGCTTGACCTGTTGTAATTGTAATCCTTAGACCATTCGCCAAAATTCTCAGCAACAGCCTTAATGCTTTCGCAAACGTATTGTATCTCAGCATTGGTAGTTGTTGGGTGGATAGACATCCTTATCCATCCCGGTTTTTGTATCAGATCACCCGAAGTGATTTTCTCTGTAAGATAATTTGACTGCTCCTGGTCTACGTGAAGAAGGTAATGTCCGTAAGTACCGGCGCAACTGCATCCGCCACGTGTTTGTATACCAAAACGATCGTTAAGCAATTTTACACCCAGATTAAAGTGTAGTCCGTCGATATAGAACGAAATTACACCCAACCTGTTTTTATGCTGAGGCGCAAGAATATTAAGATTAGGAATATTACCCAGATAATCGAAAACGTAATCAACGATCTCCTCTTCTCTTTTAAGGATATTATCAACTCCCATCTGCTCTTTAAGCTTAACAGCCAGAGCTGTTTTTATAACCTGAAGGAAGCCCGGCGTACCACCATCTTCACGCTCCTCAATATTATCAAGGTATTTGTGCTCACCCCAAGGATTGGTCCAGCTTACTGTCCCTCCACCCGGATGATCAGGCACCATGTTTTTGTATAGCTTTTTGTTGAATATCAGCACACCTGATGTACCAGGGCCGCCAAGGAACTTGTGCGGAGAGAAGAATATAGCATCAAGATAAGATTCACTGTCAGCAGGATGCATATCAATTTTTACATAAGGTGCTGAACAGGCAAAGTCTACAAAACACACACCATTGTACTGGTGTACCAGTTTAGCGATTTCGTGATAAGGTGTTTTAATCCCTGTTACGTTAGAACAAGCCGTTACCGAGGCTATCTTTAATGTATGATCTTTATGTTCTTCAAGCAATTGTTTAAAACTGTCAAGACAAATAAGCCCTTCAGAACAAGCCGGTATAAGCACTACTTTAGCAATAGTTTCCAGCCATGAAGTCTGGTTAGAGTGGTGTTCCATGTGAGAAACGAAAACCACAGGCTTTTTCTCTTCAGGAACATTCGTAAATGCCTTCAGGTTCTCAGGTACTTTAAGCCCTAATATCCTCTGGAATTTATTTACCACCCCAGTCATACCGCTACCATCGGTAATAAGCACATCGTCTTCGCTCGCGTTAACGTGGTGCTTTATAATGTGGCGTGCTTCGTGGTACGCATTGGTCATAGCCGTACCCGAAACAGTGGTTTCAGTATGGGTATTAGCCACGAACGGACCAAAGTCGTTCAATAGTTTTTCTTCAATAGGGCGATATAGCCTTCCGCTGGCAGTCCAGTCGGTATAAACGATCTCTTTTTTGCCAAATGGCGAAACGAATTCCTGCCCTATACCTACAATATTATTCCTGAATTTCTGGAAATACTGCTCTAATGTACCCGTTAGGGTATTATCTGTTGCCTGTAACATGATGAATTAGCTATTAAACATTGCAAATTTATTAAAATTAAAACGATATAACTGGATATTTTTCATCGCAACTAATCTATACCGCCTTATTAACAAAAAATCCTGCCGAAGCAGGATTTTGTAACTTAATTGTCAATAAAAAAAGAACCGTCATTAATAAGTGTTTTTTTTAATACGATCTTTCTTTGTTTGATGTCTTTTGAATCTATTACATATACAATTTTTCTTTTTGACCCTCTTAAAATATCTATAAAGACAATACCTAGGCCATGTTTCGCAATAAAATAAAAATCAATGATTTTATCTTTATTCTTTTTTAAGAAATCTTTTCTTTTAACTTCTAAATTATCCTTACCAGGTATTTGATTACTATTAAATGTTATAAAAGATATCATCCTTTTTTGATCATCAATAAATCGATATGTATTATCAAAACCGTTTCCATAGACACGGAAATCAATATTATCTTTTTTTAAATTTAAATCAGCATCAGACTCTTCTAATAATAAATATAAAGTATCCTGTGATTTTAAATAATCGATATTCTGACTGTAAAGATTGAATGACAAAAATAAAATAAAGAATGTTTTCATAAATTTATGGTGCAAACGCTATAATTGCTCTTGTTGTATATTGCTCAAAATAGTAACGCTCAACTGAATTAATAGGATAAACTGTATCAAATGAGTCTGCCATATGTAATCCTTCTAAACTAAAATATTTAAAAAAATCACTCCAAATCCAAGTCGTAGGAATACCAGAATTAGTAGGTGGTATTGAATTGGTAGGTGCAAATATAAAACTACCACTTTCTTCTGGATTATCAACTTTTGCGATTTGTTCTTGAGTTAATAACACTTGTTTGCCCTGACTTAAAACCTCAGTCATTACCGGTATCATATGATCCACAAAAAAATTGTGTTGAGCAGGATTGCCCTGTAAACCATTATATAGTGTATTAATAACTTCCGTAAAGTCCATATTATTTATATCAGGAATACTCATTCCAATATTTGGATGTTTCAATTTAACATTCAAAAAAGCATGTATACATTCATGAATAATAATCCTTGCAATCCTAATGTCCGAACTAGTTAACAATGTATTTCTATCTATTGTTATCTGATTTGTTATAACACCTTGAGGAGATGCCACTAATTGCGTTGTACCATCAACAGGAAGGTTGTCAATTTTAAATATAGTATTAACAGAACTATTCTCTGCAAAGAGTTTCACAAATAACTCTTTAAATTTAGGTATGTCTGTCAACTTATCATATACTTTTTTAAACTTCATCCCTTCGGGAGAATTATCTATATTAGTTACATCAATATTAACTGGTGATTTGAATGAGCGACCAACATCAAAAATTAATCCTGTTTCTATCATTTCATCAATCATCTTTTTGGCATAATCCGATGCAATTTGATTAGCATAACTAAATTTACTGAAAAAATCTTGTATATTACTCTTTACTTTAGGATTATTATCCAAAAACTGTTGTTGTTCTAAAGAAAGTTTTCCATAAAATACTTCAGATGATGAAGGAGCTGTACCTGTACCACCGCCATTGCTACTATCCCCATTACTACCTGCATAACCACCAGCAAAAATATATTGAGGCCCACAACTAACATGTATAGTAATTTGATAATAAGCATCATTAGCAAAATCGCCTTCACATGTTTCTCCCGGAGCATGTAAGCCACCATGAGAGCAAGGTATAACAGTAATCGATATTGTAGTTTCACAATCATTAATCTCAAAAACATCAGATACAAAACCATTATACATCATCCATGAAGCTCGAGGATTCCCTTCTAAATCTGTTACGTCGACCTGCCCCATAAATTTTTTAACATTAAAGGGTTGTGTTGCTGAATAATTTTCTTCTGTTGGAGTATATTGTACGTAGAAACCATTTTCAACACCATAATTATCTATGGTTACAACCAAAGTTTTATAAAAAGGGGATTCTACTGAATAATTAGAAAAAAGTAAGGTATAATTATCATAATCTGCAAAATCTAGTTTCTCAAAATATGAATCTATAGTAACTGAACCATCAATCCTCTTTTCATTGTTTTTCAATATTGATTTCTTAATATCCGGATTTTTTAATAACATTAAAAGTTCGGAAGCACTAACTTTATCAATTTCTTGCGATTGTTTGTTCACATTTAATTCGTCACTTTGACAAGCGGAAAATAAGACAATTAGCAATGCGGAAAATAACAAGCTAATTTTTAATTTGTGTTTCATAAATAAATTGGTTAATTAAGCTACAAAACAAGTGCTTTTTCACTTATAAAACATCCCCATCAATGGGTATTTTACAAAACAAAACAGCCCGGCTTTGGGAAACAAAACCGGACTGCTAAATCAGAAATTAAACCCTGATTATATACCTATCTCTACCTGAAAACGTACGTAAAAATTATGTTTAGAAGAATTATCAAAATAGTTTAGCTCATCATAAGTAAATTCAAGCTGTGCTTTAAAAGCGTGCTCCCATACATATTTGGTAAGACCTAATGTATACTGATTAGCGTCCGGAGCTATGGCAGCGATATCTTTATGTGCCTTTTGTGTTGAAAAACGACCAATAATCTGGTAGTGGGAAGGGAAAACGTAACTTAGCTCATAGTCATAACCATGACCTGTATAAATGAAACGAGTATCAGTTGCATCATCAGGATTCACCGTAATTGGGTCATTGGCCATACGTTGCATATAAGCTGTCATAAAAGCCCATCCGTTGTATTTAAACATACCGTCTAAAAGTAATGTCTGCATATCTCTTTTTTCAAAAAGATCCAAGCCAAGCTGTCCGCCTGTTCTTCTTGCAAGGTCATTGTACTGATACGCGCCCGAAACCATGAATTTAGGCTTAGGTTCTCTCTTGATATCCCCTTCAAAGAAAGCACCATCTTTAGTAAAAGCTCCTAACGGATATAATTCTAATTTACCTGTATAGGCAAGTCCGTTATCGGGTTTGTCTGTTGAATTTCTTCCTTCACCGGTGGTTATTGCCCCCCTTGCTGCATAAGAGAATTTATCCATTTCCTCACGTTGATTGTGTACCTGGAAACCAAAGTCCCTGTCTATGGTAAATCTTGCATTATTAATACTTCTGTCAGTAAGCTCAAGACCACCCGATGAGTTTACACGCTGGCGGTTACCCGGAAGTTTCGTCTGTCCGAAACCAAAACTCCAGTGTTTGTTAGGCCTATAGAACACAATCGCATCACGAATTATATTAATATTTTCTCCATCCTGTGCCGGCCCGACATCGCCCGGAGCAAAAGATAACTGGATCGCATAAATGAATTTAGGGTTACCTACGTAACCATCAAAACGTAGCCTTAAACGACGTATCTCTGCTGAAATTGCCCCATCTTCATCTTCATTTTGTATATACGTAGCACGGTTCTGCATCCTGAAACGGATGTTGAACTGAAAGATACTATCCGGTGAGGTAAGCCCTACTCCTTTTCCATAATTATAATATGGAAGCGCAGATAGTTTAAGGTCATTATCGGTAGTGGTCTTCTTAATGATAGGATCCTGTGCCATTGCACTAAAACCAACAAGGATAATTAATAACGTAAAAATGTTTTTCATTTAAGAGTGTTTCAAAAAATTATATGTTATTTCGTGTTTACTTTTCATTGTTCCCGAGTCGATTTTAGTAAGACTTTCTTCTCATACGGAGGCACTGTAAAGTTTGCGCAAACTTAATATTAATTATTACTACGCAATGTTACCTAAATGTTACCTTTGCGGAAAATTAAAGTTATGTCAAACATATATATTGGATACCATTTTACGGTAGAACCCAAAGAGTTAGGCTCTGAAATATTGATTGCCGAGTTAGGCGAAACACCTTTTGAAAGTTTCATTGAAACTGAAAATGGGCTTTCGGCTTACATCCAAAAACAGTTCTGGAACGAAAATATCCTGGAAGATATATTCATTTTAAGCTCTCCCGATTTTAAAATCGAATATACTTTTGAAGAAATCGAACAGGTTAACTGGAATGAAGAATGGGAAAAGAATTTTGAACCGATTGATGTAGATGACACCTGCCGCGTGCGTGCGCCTTTTCACGAAAAGACAAGCGCTAAGTATGATATCGTGATCGAGCCTAAAATGAGCTTCGGCACCGGGCATCACGAAACTACCTTCATGATGATTCAGCACCTGCTTGAAACAGAACTTGAAGGCAAAAAGACCCTGGATATGGGTTGTGGCACTGCTATTCTTGCTATTCTTGCCGAAATGCGTGGCGCCCAGCCTATTGATGCTATAGATATTGATAACTGGTGTTACCTGAACTCTATAGAAAATGCCGAGCGCAATAATTGTCACCATATTAGTGTATATGAAGGTGATGCCGCCTTGCTAGAAGGCAAACAGTATGACGTTATTATTGCTAACATCAACCGTAACATATTATTAAACGATATGCAGCAGTATGTTGACTGCCTGAACAAAGGTGGTATTTTACTGTTAAGCGGCTTTTATGAAGAAGACATTCCGGCAATTGATGCTTCGTGTACAGAAAAAGGGCTTACCTTTGCAAAAAAATTCAGCAGGAACAATTGGGTTTCGCTAAAATATGTAAATTAGCATTTTAGATTAAGTATTTGAAGATGAGCACAAGAGAAAAAGTATTAGAAGAGGTACTCGTTGAAGAAGCAGTTGGCAATAATAACGAGATAGTGTTGTATAATGATGATGTAAATACTTTTGACCATGTTATCGACACCTTAATGAGAGTATGCAAGCATACGGCAGAACAGGCCGAACAATGCTCTCTGATAGTGCATTACAATGGAAAATGCACTGTTAAGACCGGCGAATTAAAGGATTTAAAGCCTCAGTGTACTTTGTTGCTGGAAGCTGGCCTTAGTGCTGAGATCATATAAAAAAACGGATGCTAAAAGCATCCGTTTTTTTTCATAGCAATTGTTTAGCAATTATTTTTTGTAAACATACTCAGTTGCTCCCGGTACAAGTACGGCTGCACCTTCGTCATTCCTGTCCGGGTATGTAGACAATATAGTGTTATCAGACCAGCTAAGCTCTGTACCAATTTTAGTAAACTGGCGTGTTGCTGTCTGCCCGTTATCGTCATAAGTTAACGTAATTAGTGCATTGTTTGGATCGGCTGCCGGTTGCGAAGTATACACACCGGTTACTGTTTTTGTTTCTGCACATCCTGCTTCACCACCACTTACCAGAATACCAGTAATTTTATATTCAAATGTATTGTCTGAATTTAAAACGATTCTTCCGTTGTTGTAGCAATCTGATTCTTCCATCTGATTGATATGTGAATCGTTATCCTGGTCGAAATCAGTTTCAGCAGCTGTATTTACCTCTTTAAGGTTATACGTTCCTTCAATCTTTACATTTTCGCTAGTGCTGTTGTTGTCATCATCACTACACGACGTAAATCCTAAGCCCGCAACTGCAAGCATGCTCACAAATAAATTGATCTTTTTCATGTCTTTTAAAATTAAATTAAGTGAATGTTAGTGAGACAAATCTATCCCTGAACATTCTTAATAATATTTTAAAAACCATTATTTAAACTTACTTTAACTTACTCATTACTCCAAAAACAAGCGTAATTCTTTACCCTACAAGTGTTTTGCTGTTTTTTCAAAAAAAAGCCTTAAACAGACTTTAACATTAAAATTTAACTGGATTTTTAACAACATCCCACACAATAAGCCACCAAAACAATAATTAGCGTATGATTCCATCGAAAAAACAATGAATCTGTATCAGTTTATTTCTTACCACTTCCAATTCTTTAGTAGTAATTGTATATTCGTATAAGTATTATAAAAACCTTCAGCCTTGATCAAAAAATTACTTTCACTGTATATTATCCTACTTGCATTGTTTACAAATGCTCAGGAGCTGCCACCTATCGTAAAATTCAGTGCATCGAATTATAATGCAGGAAATCAAAACTGGATGATATCCCAGGATAAAAGCCGCTTTATGTATTTTGCCAATAACGAAGGCCTTTTGGAATATAACGGTACTGAATGGACCTTGTATCCATCACCCAATGAAACTATAGTGCGTTCGGTGAAGGTAATTGAAAAAAGGATATACACGGGCTGTTATATGGAATTTGGTTATTGGGAAAGACAACAGGACGGAAAATTAAAATACTTCTCATTAAGCCAATCGATAAAAAATAAAATAGTTGACGATGAACAATTCTGGAACATTACCCAGTATGATCATTGGGTTATTTTTCAATCGTTAAGCCAGATATTTATTTATGACTCAAAAAACAAATCTTTTAATATTATAAAACCCGAAACCGGAGTAAACAAGATTTTTAGCGTTAACAATAAAATTCTCTATCAAACCTTTGGTACCGGATTATATGAAATTGAAAACGGAAAAAGCAAACTTGTCTCGGCTAATCCGGTCATAACCGGCAATAAGATTGTCAGTGTTTATGACCGTAATGAAGCCCTTCTGATACAAACGCAGCTTAACGGTTTTTACGAACTAAAGAACAATAACGTAACCAAATGGGCAACTCAGGCCGATACAGAATTGCAAAACAGCAGCATATACAGTGGCCAGATGCTTAGCAACGGTAGCTTAGCTCTGGGATCAGTATCTAATGGTATATATATTCTGAATCCTGCAGGTAAGATAAAATACCACATTACCCAAAATAAGGGACTTAGCAATAACACCGCGCTGTCTCTATATGAAGACCGCGACCGGAATTTATGGATTGGTCTTGATAATGGTATAAACTGTATTAATTTACAGTCGGCTGTGCGAAGTTTCGTTGACGACACAGGCTTTTTAGGAACAGTATACACCTCTATACTTCACAATGGGCTGTTGTATATAGGAACGAATCAGGGATTATTTTACAGGAGCTATTCGGCCAACGAAGATTTTAAATTCATTCCCGGCACTAAAGGCCAGGTATGGTCTTTATACACTTACGACAATACTCTTTTTTGCGGACATGATTCAGGAACATATATAATTAATTCAAGTAAAGCCACAAGAATATTTGATAAATCCGGAACATGGAAGTTCGAAAAACACCCCTCAAACCCCAATATGCTGCTTCAGGGGAATTATCACGGTATATCAGTGTTAGAAAGAATCAGTGGCGGATGGAAATTCAGGAACTGGATAAAAGGCTTCGACTATTCGAGTCGCTATTTTGAAACACTGGGTGAAAATGATATTTATATCAGCCACGAATATAAGGGAGTATTCAGAATAGTAACAGACAAAGATTATACAAGAGTAGTACAGTCAGTCGCCTATAAATCTCCAGCAAAAGGTAAAAATGCCAGCCTTAGCAAATTTAATAATGATGTTTATTATGCATCAAAAGATGGTTTTTTTAAAGTTGACCCTAAAACAAAAGCCTTTATAAAACAACCCGAGCTTTCTAAAGTATTTACTAAAGATGAATACACCTCAGGAAAACTAACCCCTGACAATTCGGCCAAACTATGGTTCTTTACCAGAGACTATATTAATTATTTTTCGGCAGGTAAGCTCAATGCTGAACTAAAACACAATATAATACCTATTCCCTCTTCGCTTACCAACTCGATGTTGGGATTTGAAAACATCACGCAAATAAGTCCAAGTACATATCTTATTGGTACCACTGATGGCTATTACACTATAAACATAAACGACCTTAATTTTAATACTTATAATGTAAGTATTACCAATGTTACTTCAAACAGGCTTAACCAAAGCGGAATACTTCATAGTATTAACAATAAAGGAAGTTTTAAATACAAAGAAAACAACCTTACGTTTTCCTATACAGTTCCTGAATATGGTAAATATGTAAATGCACAGTTCCAGTATATGCTTGAGGGCATGCAGGACGAATGGAGCGAATGGAGTGGCAAACCCTCCGCAAACTTCAAAAACCTACCTTCGGGGCATTATGTGTTCAGGATAAGGGCAAAAACCGGCAACTCTATATCGGGCAACATCGCAGCATATGAATTTACCATACTAAAACCCTGGTATGCTACCAATCTTGCACTATTCATTTACCTGATACTGGTAATTATTGCCGCCTACATGATAAACCGTACCTACAAGAATTATTACCAGAGGCAAAGAGAAAAGCTTATTGAAGAAAATAACAGGCTTCTTGAGATAAAAGAACTTGAAAATGAGCAGGAACTTATGAAAATAAAGAACCAACAGCTCGAACAGGACTTTGAAAGCAAAAACAGGGAACTTGCCGTATCTACAATGAACCTCATCAAAAAGAATGAGCTGTTATCCATGATTAAAGACGACCTCAAGAAAAATGCCGAAGGTAGCGAAAGGAATGTCAAATCGGTAATAAGCACCATCAACAAGAACATAAATGAAGATGACACCTGGGATATGTTTAAAGAGGCCTTTAATAATGCCGATAAAGACTTCCTTAAAAAAGTGAAAAGTGCCCATCCTTCGCTCACCCCTAACGATCTTAGATTATGTGCTTATCTGAGACTAAACCTTTCTTCAAAAGAAATCGCTCCATTGCTTAACATTTCAGTAAGGAGTGTTGAGATTAAACGATATCGTTTGCGAAAAAAAATGGAATTATCTCATGAATTAGGGCTTGTTGAGTACATTCTTTCAATATAGTCAACCACAACATAAAGCGAAATCACCTATACATCACCTATACAAAGTGGGTATTTACAAGGTTTTCGTAGAAATCCTAATTCATTTTATAATTAGTTAAAACGCTGTTAATAGTGGCTTTAAGGCATAATTGTGTTAGAAAACTAAATTAATTTCGAAATGTATATTTTTTGTAGGGGTTAATTTTATTCTTTCTAATTAATTGTGATATAATTTTAGATAATCACAAAAAACAATTTTATATGAAGTCAAAACTATTCTTGATTGCTTTTTTGCTGATTTCAACATTTGGCTTTGCCCAAAACATAGAAGTTAGTGGAAAAGTAAACGAAGTGGCAACCGGATTACCTATGCCCGGTGTTAATGTCACTGTAAAAAATTCAACAGTAGGAACGGTTACTGACATGGATGGTAATTATACCATTTCAGCCCCCAAGGGAGCTGTCCTTGTCTTCAGCTTTGTGGGCTTTAAAAGTCTCGAAGCAACTGTTACAGGCCCAAATGTAACAGTAAGCCTTCAGGAAGATGCTAAAACTCTTGAAGAGGTAGTTGTTATTGGTTACGGTACCCAAAAGAAGAAAGAGGTTACCGGAGCCGTGGGTTTTGTAGACAGCAAGACAATTGACCAGTTAAAGCCAGTAAAAGTTGAGCAGGCTTTACAGGGAACGGTTTCGGGTGTAAACGTTACCACAACGTCAGGAGCACCGGGTGCAAATCTTTCAATTCGTATCAGAGGTATCGGTACAAACGGTACTAATGACCCTGCTGTAATCATTGATGGTTACCTGGGTGACATCAACCTGCTAAACCCTAATGATATTGAGAGTATCACTGTATTAAAAGATGCGCAGGCTGCCATATATGGTACTATTGCAGCAAACGGTATCATACTGGTAACTACCAAAAAAGGTAGAAAAAACAGTAAAACTACATTCTCTTTTAATACTTACACAGGTTTCCAGGAGACTTCTAAAAAAATGAACCTTCTTAATGCTACTGAGTATGCTTTGTTGCAAAACGAAAGATATGCTAACGGAGGTAAAGCATTGCCTTTCCCTGATGTTTCGGGCATTGGCGTAGGTACAGATTGGCAGGATGAAGTATTTAACAAAGGGGTGCCTTTAGTTAATCATGATCTTACTATTTCTGGTGGTGGTGAAAAAATAACCTATAGCGTAAGCGGTTCACACCTTGACCAGGAAGGTATTATTGGTGGTAATAAATCAAGCTTTGAAAGAAATACTGGGCGTCTTTCGTTAACGGCTGATCTTACCGATAAGTTAAAGCTAAATACAAATGCCACATATACTTCATTTGATAGAAAAAATCTTAACGAAAATGTACTTGGCTCCGTATTGTTCAACGCAATTAATACACCATCTATCTACACTCCTTACGATGCGAACGGCGATTTAACCGTACTGCCTTCCGGAGGAGCTGCACCTGGTAGCAATCTGGGGATTGAGATCATCAATCCGCTTGCACAGATTGAAAACACCTACAATTATTACAATCTTAAAAAACTGAACGGTACTATTGGTCTTGATTATGAACTTATCAAAGATCTTGTTGTTACCGGCCGTGTAGGTTTCAATACACAAAATGCAAGACAAAAAGTATTCAATAAAATGGTCAGCTACGGTGGTAAAGTGTTCGATAACCCGAGAAGCAGTGTAAACCAGAATGCATTCCAGGATAACAACTATAGCTTTGACCTTTATGCTAACTATAAAAAATCGTTTGCTGAGGCTCATAACTTTACCATTACCCTTGGTATGACAGCGTATAAAGAATGGGGAGAAGGTTTATATGCAACCGGGTTCGACGTACCTAACAATGATATACGTAACGCTGACATCAGTCTTACAACAGGATTTTCAGAATCTAAAACTGCAAGTTCTTACAAGTATGACAACAGAAGGTTGTCACATTTTGCACGTTTACAGTATGATTATAAAGGACGATATCTGCTTTCCGGTATGATAAGGAGGGATTTATCAACCCGATTTGGCCCCGGAAATCAAGTAGCCTATTTTCCGTCAGTAACGGGGGGATGGATAATCTCTGATGAACCATTCTACAAACAATCTAAAGCCGTGAGCTTTGCAAAATTAAGAGCGAGTTACGGTTCTCTTGGTAATGATGTTGGATTTGGTGATAACAAATATATTGGTTTATTAGATGGAGAGGCTAGCTATATATTTGATGGCCAACTGGTACAGGGTACTGCTATTGGAGGTCTTGCAAACCCTAACATTAAATGGGAAGAAGCTCGTAAATTTGACGTAGGTGCCGATTTACGATTTATCAATGATAAATTAGAGTTTACTGCTGATTACTTTATAGATACCCGAAAAGACCTTATTATTCCCGGAATCCCTGTTTCAGGTATTATAGGCACTTATGGCCCTGGAGGACAAAATCCTTCTATCAATGCAGGTAAGGTAGAGAACAAAGGTCTGGAACTTGCTTTAACTTATAGCGACAAAATTGGCGATGACTTTAGTTTCCGTACCAGCTATAATGTAACTTTCCTTAAAAACGAGGTACTAGAGGTAAAGAATGGTACAGGTATTCTTGAAGGTGGTGGTTTTGGTGTAGGCCAGCCGGCAATGACAAGAATGGAAGTAGGTATGCCACTTGGTTACTTCTATGGTTATAAAACGGACGGAATCTTCCAAAATCAAGCTGAAATAGATGCACATGCAGATCAAACTACAATAAATGGTTCAGTACCAGCTCCGGGAGATATCCGTTATGCAGATCTTAACGGTGATGGCGTAGTAGATGTTAAGGATAAAACTAATGTTGGAGATCCTATTCCTGATGCTACTATGGGCTTTAATATCCAGCTTAATTATAAAGGTTTCGACCTTGCAGCTTACGCATTTGCTTCTTTGGGTAATGACATGGTAAGAAATTATGAAAGAGATGCTGCTGATGTTAACCGTTCAAACTATTTATTAGGAAGATGGCATGGCGAAGGAACAAGTAATTCTGTTCCAAGAGTTACCACCGGTAATACAGCTAATAATGTATTCTCAGACTATTTTGTTGAAGATGCATCATACTGCAGAATACAAAATGTGCAGCTTGGCTATACTATAAATAACAATTTTACCCAAAAATCAGGTATTACTAAACTTAGATTGTACGTGGGAGCTAATAACCTGTATACTTTCACTAAATATAGAGGTTATGACCCGGGAGCAAGTAGTGGTGCTCCACTATCATCAGGAATCGATTTTGGTTTCTACCCTGTACCGAGAACTTACCTTTTAGGTTTAAATCTAAACTTCTAAAAAATGAAAAGAAAAATAATAACAGCCATACTGGCTTTTAGCCTTATAACTATAGTATCTGTATCGTGTACTGACGACTTTGTTGATAGAGAGATTCCTTATTCAATAGGTTCTGATAATTACTTTAATTCTGAAGAGGAATACAATAAGGCTTTAATTGCAGCTTATGATATACTGCAATCTACCTATGTAAACGTTATTCTTGGCGAGATAGCTTCTGATAATACTTTTGCAGGAGGAGCTGATGCTAACGACGTTGTGGGTTGGCAACAGGTTGATGATATGACACATAACTCTGTAAATTCAAATATCAGAGATGTTTGGAACTGGATGTTTTCAGGAGTTAACCGTGCAAGCTACATTCTTGAGTTCAAGGATAAAACCGAATTTGAAGGTAAAGCGCAAATAATTGCTGAAGCACGCTTTTTACGTGCTTACTACCAGTTTGAACTTGTAAAATGGTTTGGTGGTATTCCAATGAAAGGCGATGCTCGATTTACACTTGGTGATGAACTTGTAATACCGCGTTCAACAGCCGAAGAAGTATATGAAGCAATTGAAAATGATTTATTACTAGCTATTCCTGATCTTAATGTAAACGCACCACAGGTAGGAAGAGTAACAAAAGGTGCAGCGCAGGCATTGCTTGGTAAGGTTTATTTATATCATGCAACCGTTGGCCAGGGGCATTCAGAAAAATATGCTGAAGCTGCCTCAATGCTCGAGCAAGTAATAGGCAGTGGTAAATTTTCCTTAAAGCAGGGCGCTGATTATTTAAACCTGTTTGAAGAAGCTCAGGAAAACAGTTCTGAATCAGTATTTGAAGTACAATATACCGATGTTGAAGGAGCAGGTTTTGGTTGTCTTCAATGTAGTGAAGGAAATGTAGCAGTTGGTTTCAGTGGCCCTAGAAGCTATGAAGGTCCATTATTTACTTCTGGCTTCAGCTTTAACATTCCTGTTCCCGAAGCAGCAGGATTATTTGAAGAAGGTGATAATCGCCTTGCAGTAACTATCCTTGACATGTCTGACTGCGGTTGTAGCTATGCACCTGCTCATGAGGATACAGGTTTCTTTAATAGAAAATACATACCGAGAACCAGAAGAACTGAAGCTGCCGGGGATAAAAACCTTACTAACCCTAACAACTACCGTGCTATACGTTATGCCGATGTACTGTTAATGGCCGCTGAGGCGTATAGCCATACAGGAAATACAGCTAAAGCACAGCAGTATCTAAATGAAGTGGTAAGAAGAGCTTATGGTAATCAGGATCACGATATTACATCAAGCGGTACTGCTCTTACTCAGGATATCCTGAAAGAAAGAAGAAAAGAACTATTTGGAGAAGGGCACCGTTTCTTCGACCTTGTAAGAACAGGACAAGGTAGCCTTATACCTGGCTTTAGCACTGGTAAGAATGAGCTATTCCCTATTCCAAATGAAGAAATCCGTTTTTCTAATAACCTCTGGACGCAAAATCCGGGATATACAAACTAATATATCATGAAAAATATAAAGATACTTATGTTGTTTATGCTGACGGCTTTTGCAATTAGCTGTTCAGATGACGAAACCAGCCTGGGCAGCGTAACAAACGCTAATCCGGCAGGTAATATTTCTGCACTTTTTACTATTACACAGGACAATACGGGATTAGTAACCATTACACCTAACGCCGAAGGAGCTGTTCGCTTTGAAGTGTATGACGGTGATGGTGCTACAGAACCTGTAGAACTGCTTCCGGGACAAAACATGCAACACATTTATGCTGAGGGTGTTTATCCTGTAAAAATCGTAGCTTACGACATTACAGGCAAAAGCAGTGAAGCTACTCAGGAACTTACTGTAACCTTTAGAGCTCCTGAAAATATTGAGATTATAGCTATACCGGTAGCCGGAAACTCTTTTGGTATCGATGTTACTGCAAAAGCCGATTATGAAACTTTCTTTGAGGTTACTTTTGGTGAGGCAGGAGAAACTCCAATTCCATTTAATGAAGGCCAGACTGTAAACCATGTTTATAGTGCAATTGGTACTTATACCATAACAGTAGTGGCATATAGTGGTGGTGTAGCTACGAGTACAGCTACTAAAGAAGTTACTATTCTTGACCCGCTTAAACTACCTCTTGATTTTGAAAGCGCTACCCTAACCTATTCGTTTATCGATTTTGGAGGTTGCGCTACAAGCCTTGCTGACAATCCGGATGCTACAGGTGTTAATACAAGTACTAAAGTAGCCCACATGGTTAAAAATGCTGGCGAAGTATGGGCAGGAACTGCAATTCAGCTTGAAGAAGTTATTGACTTTACTACTTACAAAGCCGTAAAAATGAAAGTTTGGTCGCCAACTGCTGGTATTCCTGTAACGCTAAAAGTTGAAAATGCTGCTGATTCTGGAATCAACTTCGAAAACCAGCAATTTACAACTGTAGCTAATGCCTGGGAAACACTAGTTTTTGATTACAGCGCAATAGATGCATCACAAGAATTCTCAAAACTGGTTATTTTCTTTAACCTTGGTACTAGTGGTTCTGGCGAATCATACTACTTTGATGATATAGAGCAAACTGTAAGTCCGCTTTCTATAACTTTTGAAAGCGCTGTAAATATGTCTAGCTTTGGCAACGCAATTACGACTGTAGAAGTTAATCCTGATCAAACAGGCATTAACACCAGCGCTGGCGTTGGTAAGTTTGAAAAACCTAACGGCGCTGAAACATGGGCTGGTGTTGCTTTCCCTCAAAACCTTCCACTTGATTTTAGCGTTATGAAGAAAGTTAAAATAAAAGTATGGTCACCTCAGGCAGGAATACCTGTACTTCTAAAATTTGAAAAAGGAGACGACAATCAGGTTTTCATAGAGAAAACACAAAATACTACCGTAGCCAATGCTTGGGAAGAACTTACTTATGACTATTCTGATGTCATTGATAGTTCTGTACCTTATCAGACACCAGTGGTATTTTTCAACTTCGGTGCAACCGGCGACGGTTCCATCTATTATTTTGATGATATAAAACAATCGAACTAAGATTATGAAAAAGACTTTAAATAACTTTATAAAATTCCTGTTTGTACTTATACTGGTAAGCAGCTGTCAGGAAGACGATTTAAGCTTTGGTGACATTGCAGCACCAACCGAGCTTGAGGTAACTGCCGAAATTGTGGGTGTAACTCCTGAAACTCCTAATGGCGATGGTACAGGAATTGTAAATATTACTGCCACCGCAAAAGGAGCTATGACATATCAGTTTAAATTTAGCGATGGTACGCAAAGCGAAGCTACTCCGTCAGGTAAGCTTAAAAAACAATTTACATCTCCTGGTGTTCACACTTATGTGATAACAGCAATAGCTTATGGTAGTGGTGGCTCACCTACAACTAAATCTATTGATGTTACGGTATATAGTAGCTTCTCTGATCCTGAAACACTACAAAAACTAACCGGAGGAGCAAGTAAAACATGGTATTGGTTTGCAGCAAAACAAGGACATCTTGGCGTAGGTCCTAATGATACAACACCTAATGGCTTTATACCTCAATATTACGCCGCCCCTCCATTTGATAAATCTTCGGGTGCAGCTGCTTGTTTCTATCAGGAATCACTTGTATTTACTAAAACAGGTGAAAATGAGCTGAAATACAAGCTTAACACCAACGGTAGTATATTTTTCAATGCTACTTTTAACAGTGTAGGTGGTAGTACAGCTCCGGATGATCAGTGTCTTGCATACGATACGTCACAAGAATTCAATGTAAACCTTATGCCTACAAACTCTAATGTACCGGCTGACCAGACTACAGGTACATCGATGAGTCTTAACGGCGCAACAATGGGATATTACATAGGAACAACAATGACCTATGAAATTATGAAAATCACTGATACCGAGCTTTATGTAAGAGCCGTTATGGAAGGCAATCCTGCATTAGCATGGTATCACATATTTACAACTAAAACTATTGCCGAACAGCAAAACACAGGCGGTGGAGATGACGATTTTACCGATCTTGTTTGGTCAGACGAATTTGATACCGATGGTGCTCCAGATGCCAGCAAATGGACATACGACATAGGAACAGGTGATAATGGATGGGGTAATAATGAGCAGCAGTACTACAGAGCTGAAAATGCAGTAGTTGAAGGAGGTTCACTTAAAATTACTGCAAAAGCTGAAAGTTTTGGTGGTAAAGATTATACATCTGCCCGTCTTAAAACCGAAGGCCTGTATGATTTCACTTATGGACGAGTTGAAATACGTGCCAAACTGCCTAGCGGAAGCGGAACATGGCCTGCGCTATGGATGCTTGGCGCAAATTATCAGACCAATGCATGGCCTGCATGCGGTGAAATCGACATAATGGAGCATGTAGGTAACGATCAGGATCATGTACTTGGTACATTACACTTACCTGGAAATTCAGGCGGTGATGGCATTAGTGCAGGAACAACAGTAACAGGTGCTTCGACAGATTTCCACGTTTATGAGTTGATTTGGAGTGCTACAAAAATCACATGGAAAGTTGATGGCGTAGAGTTTCATTCATACAACAACACTGCTTCTACTCCATTCAATGCTGATTTCTTCATGATCATGAACGTTGCAATGGGTGGTAACCTTGGCGGACCGATCGCACCGGGCTTTGTATCGTCAACAATGGAGGTTGACTATATAAAAGTCTTCCAATAAAAAATATTCTATCTATTCTATATTCACAGTTACCCAATAGTAAAGAGCCCTGCAAAGGCAGGGTTCTCTCCTATTGGCTTTTAAAAAATTATAATGAAATATAATTTACCAAAATTCATCTTGCCTGCTTTGCTGGCACTGGCACTTGGCTGCAGTTCTGCAAAACAGGATATTGCACAATCTCCAAAAAAAAAATCACCCATTGACCGAAGAGTCGATTCGTTAATGAACCTTATGACCCTCGAAGAGAAAGTGGGTCAGATGAATCAGTACAACGGTTTCTGGAATGTAACCGGTCCGGCTCCAAAAGATGGCTCGGCCGCAAAAAAGTATGAACACCTTAAAAAAGGCTGGGTAGGTTCCATGCTAAATGTAAAAGGTGTAAAAGACGTTAAGGCACTGCAAAAAATTGCTGTAGAAGAAACACGTCTTGGCATACCCGTTATCTTTGGTTACGACGTTATCCACGGATACAAAACCATCAGCCCGATTCCTCTTGCTGAAGCTGCAAGCTGGGATATGGATGCTATTCAAAAATCGGCTGAGATTGCCGCTGCAGAATCGGCAGCATCAGGTCTGAACTGGACATTTGCCCCAATGGTAGATGTTTCGCGCGATGCCCGCTGGGGTCGCGTAATGGAAGGTGCAGGAGAAGATCCGTACCTTAACAGTGTTATTGCTGTGGCACGGGTAAAAGGCTTTCAGGGTAACCTGAGCGAATTTAATCTTGCTGCCTGCGTAAAACACTTTGCAGGCTATTCATTTGCAGAAGCAGGTAAAGATTATAACACAGTAGATGTGAACCGTAATACGCTTCACAATGTTATTCTCCCTCCTTTTAAGGCAGCCGCCGATGCCGGTGCGCTTACTTTTATGAACTCATTTAATGATGTAGATGGCATACCTGCTACAGGAAACGCCTACCTACAGAGGGAAATTCTTAAAAAAGACTGGAACTTTCAGGGCTTTGTAGTGAGCGATTGGGGCTCTATGGGCGAAATGGTTGCCCATGGCTACGCTAAAGACCTTAAGCAGGCTGCAGAACAGGCTGCAAACGCAGGAAGCGACATGGACATGGAATCATCCGGCTATGTTGAGCATCTTGCTGCTTTGGTTCGCGAAGGCAAAGTATCTGAAGACAAAATAAACGATGCGGTAAGACGTATCCTTAGAGTAAAATTTCAATTAGGGTTATTTGACAACCCTTACAAATACTGCGACGAAGCTCGTGAGGCAGCTACAGTTGGCAAAAAAGAGTTCCATGACGGAGTGCTTGATGTAGCCAAAAAATCGATTGTATTACTTAAGAACGAAAAGAACCTGCTTCCATTAAAGAAACAGGGACAAAAGATTGCAGTTATCGGAGCTTTAGCAAATGATAAAACCAGCCCTCTTGGCAGCTGGAGAATTGGTGCTGATGACGGTACTGCGGTATCAGTACTTGAAGGACTTGCTAAATATACCGGCAACACTGTTAAGTATGCCAAAGGTGCCGATGTGGCTTTAGGCAATCCACAGTTTGTGGTTGAAACCAAAATAAACATGACCGACAAAAGCGGTTTTGATGAGGCTGTAGCTACTGCCAAAGGTTCCGATGTAGTTATTATGGTATTGGGTGAGCACGGACTACAGACAGGTGAAGGCCGTAGCCGCGCCGAGCTTGGACTTCCCGGAGTTCAGCAGGAACTATTAGAAACTATTTACAAAGCAAACCCTAACATTGTTTTAGTACTTACCAATGGAAGACCGTTAACCATCCCCTGGGCAGCTCAAAACATCCCTGCCATTGTAGAAGCATGGCATCTGGGTACTGAAAACGGCCACGCAATTGCTCAGGTTCTGTATGGTGATTATAACCCAAGTGGTAAACTACCTATGAGTTTCCCTAAAGCAGTAGGGCAATTACCGCTTTACTACAATCATAAGTCTACCGGAAGACCTGGTGGTGATGAACCTACAGAAAGCGTATTCTGGTCGCATTATGGCGATATGCAAAACGCTCCGGTTTATCCTTTCGGACATGGTTTGAGCTACTCTACGTTTGAATATTCAAACCTGAAATTAAGCGCTAATTCATTTGGACAAAATGGACATATCACAGTGAGCGTAGACGTTAAGAACTCAAGCAATATAGACGGTAAAGAAGTAGTACAGTTGTACATTAGGGACATGGTAGGTTCAGTAACACGACCTGTAAAAGAATTGAAAGGTTTTGAAATGACTGAAATTAAAGCCGGTCAGACCAAAACCGTAACATTTACCATTGACGAAAAGACTATTGAATTCTATACTGCAAATGGAAAATGGGAAGCGGAAGCTGGCGATTTTAAAGTATTTGTAGGTGGAAGTTCTGTAACAAAGCTTCAGGCTCCGTTTAGCTATTCAAAATAAGACAGACTATGAAAAAAATATCACTTATACTGCTTTTGGCCGGTACAGTAGCTTCGGCTCAGGTAAAAAAAGGAAAATTGGTATGGGAAGAAACCTTTAACGGCAAAACCCTGAACGAAAAAGTATGGAACTTTGAGCTTGGCGACGGATGCCCCAACGTATGCGGATGGGGTAACAACGAGCGCCAGATATATACCAAAACCAATCACAGGCTGGAAGACGGTAAACTTGTCATCACAACAAAAAAAGAGGGTGATAAATATACCTCAACCCGTATTACCACTGCAGGCAAAAAAGAGTTTAAATACGGCTACATGGAGGCAAGAGCTAAACTTCCTGTTGGACACGGCATCTGGCCGGCATTCTGGATGCTTGGCTCTAATATTTCTAAAGTAGGTTGGCCATTAGCCGGAGAAATTGACATTTTAGAATATATAGGCCGTGAGCCTCATACTGCCTACACTACCCTGCATACACAGGCACATCATGGTGATAAGGCAAGCTCTAAAAAAACACCTATAGCTGATATCGAGAAGGGATTCCATACCTATGGTGTGAAATGGACACCGGAACAAATGGAATTTTTTATTGATGACAAATCAGTTTATACTTATGTACCGGAGAATAAAAGCGAGGAGGTATGGCCTTATGACCAGCCCTTCTATTTTATACTAAATACCGCCGTTGGAGGCAACTTTGGCGGTCCGGATGTAGATGACAGCATATTCCCCCAGGAATACATTATAGATTATGTAAGAGTATACGCGAATTGATCATTCTCGTTGTTGGGTTAGTTCATAAAAGAGGGTTTTGCAAGGACCCTCTTTTTTTTGTGATTTATTACAAATGCATCTTATCAATAAAAAATCCCACCTGCCATTACAGATGGGATTTTTTTATGTTCTTTATTATGTAGATTTCTTAGCTTCGTTTCACTTCGGACGAAATGAAACTGTTAACTTAGAACTGTCAGCCGTAAACTAGTATGTTTCTGCTTTATCGTCACCGGTTATTTGCCCTTCGAGTATTTCTGCTCCTGCATACTGCAACTGTCCATTTTTCTTGAGACTATACTTCTTTTGAAGTTCCAGAGACCATTCACCCCCTTTATAAGGCGTACCCTCTTTCTCTCTTTCAAGCATTACTGAATCAGTAACGTCCGGAAGGAATAATTCTGCCTTGTCCCCATCATCTTCAAAAACTACAAAAGCACTTTTGTTCATGCTTTCGCCTTTTAGTTCATCAATACGATTCAGGCGATACCCTTCTTCAAAAACCCTGATGCACTCTTCTCTTAACTTAGACCAACTGTAGCCTGCCGAATGTACACAACCGTGTTTGTCCTTATCGGTGCCTAAAACAACATTTTTATCGGTAATAGTCCCTGTGTCGTCCTTGCTACGGTCTTTTAGTATGCCGTCACACGAAAAAATAAGAAAAGCCAATGCCGGAAGCATTATCAGTTTTTTCATAATCGATTTTTTAAAGGGTAACTAATGTACAAAAAAATATTAATACGGCTTAAATTCGTAAAGCGTATTGTCTATCCTTTCAAAAGTTACAGTACCATTTTCTTCAACAAAATATTTTATCAATACTTCTCCCCAACGAAGTCCGTTATAGAAATCAGCAATAATCCATCTGTGGTTAAGCACTTTAATTTTTGCAATAGTAAATGGCTTACCTCCATCCATTGGAGGATAACCAATTAAAGGGTTACCATTAGGATTGGTATTTTGTTTGAAAATAGCATCCGTTATAGCCATAACAATAGCTTTAGGATCCTGCCCTTTAAAATATTCCTGAGCATTAGTATTATTTTCAAGAGAGAAGTAGTTTTCTGCTGCCATTTTCTCTTTTTCAGCATCAACTTGTTTTTGTGAAGCCTTAACATCGGCCTTCATTTTTTCTATACGTTCGTTTTCAAATTTCTGCTGGCTTGTAAAATACATGTAGGTAAATACATTGATAAGCAATGCGAAGATGAACAGGTATAAGAAAAGGTTCTTTTTCATGGTATTGGTTTAAATGTCTATTTGTAAATTATCGTAAGCCAAAAATACGTTTTCCGGCAATTTTTCCTGTACTTCAGCATGAAATCCCATAAGACTGCTGATATGAGTTAAATAGGTACGTTCCGGCTTTACTTTATCAATAAAATCGAGAGCTTCCTGAAGGTTAAAATGTGTTTCGTGGGGTGCTTCACGCAATGCACTAACAACCAGTACTTTTATCCCTTTGAGTTTTTCAATTTCTTCAGGAGCAACCGTTTTAGCATCAGTCAGATAAGCAAAATCACCAATTCTGTAACCTAAAATCGGGAGGTTGCCGTGCATTACCCTAATCGGCAGAACCCTTTTTCCTGCCAGTGAGAATGAAGTATTATGATCAATCTCATGAATAGCAACCGAAGGTGCTCCAGGATAACGATTTTCTTCCTCAAATATGTATTCAAAACGTTTTTTCAGGCTTTCTATTATACGATCTTCGGCATAAATTGGCATGTCCCCCTGCATAAATACAAAAGGCCTGATATCATCTATACCGGCAGTGTGATCGGAATGTTCATGGGTAAAGAGTATGCCATCCAGCTTAACACATTTGCTGGTAAGCATCTGCTGGCGAAAGTCGGGACCACAGTCAATCACATACGAGGCATCATCCCACTGCATCCAAACGGACACACGGAGGCGTTTATCGCGGGGGTCGCTGCTCAGGCAAACCGGATGGTTACTTCCTATAACCGGTATGCCCTGCGATGTTCCGGTACCTAAAAACCAAACTTTCAAAATAGGGTTATTTTTTCACAAAAATAGCATATTTGTTTTATAACACGTAGTGTTTTCCTAACTTTGCCATATATCATTTTTCTGCTATGAAATTAACGGATGAAGACATAACCCTGAAAGGCGACAGGGTAATTGCACACGTACCTTCAATAAAGGATAAAGCACTTCGCATCAATCTTAACGAACATATTTACGGAACCTTTTCTGAAATTGGCGCCGGTCAGGAAACTGTCCGCCATTTTTTCCGATCAGGAGGTTCTTCAGGAACTATTGCAAAAGCGATGTCGGCTTATGACAAAGACTTTAGCGACGCTATTTATGGTGTTGAGGAAGATGGACGTTATGTTACCGAAAGCCGCCTTAAAAAAATGCTTAGTCATGAGGTTAAGATCATCGAAAGCCGCCTAAAACGCGACAAACACCCTAACAAGGTTTTTTTCAGTTATGCCAATACGGTTGCTACTATTGACTTCGCCAAACAATTTAAAGGTCATGGCTGGGTAGGTATTAAATACCAGGTAGAACCGGACGAAGATTATAACGAAATTACACTGCACATACGCTTTAAGGAAACCGATGCCAGACTTCAGCAGGAAACACTCGGGATTTTGGGCGTTAACCTTATTTATGGTGCATTTTATAAATACAATGACCCTAAAAAACTGCTTCGTTACCTGTACGATCACTTAGACAAAGATCAACTTGAGATCGATACGATCAATTTCTCAGGGCCACGCTTTGCCGATGTAGACAACAGGCTAATGAGCCTTCAGTTGGTTAAAAACGGTATGACCGATGCGGTAATGTTCGATCCTAATGGACATAACGTATTGCCAGCTGCCGTGTTATACAAAAAGAACATTCTTGCGCTTCGCGGAAGTTTCCGTCCTGTAACCAAGGTAAACATGGACATGTATGAGAAGTCATACAAAATGTTCCTTGAAGAGAATAAAGTAGATAAAGATAAAACCCTTGTGGTTTTCGAAATTACACTATCTAACCTTCGTTCTGAAGGAGAAATTGATGAGCGTGACTTTATGGACCGTGCCGAGTTGCTTTGCTCACTTGGACAAACGGTAATGATATCAAACTTTCAGGAGTATTACAAAGTGGTTGAATACTTCTCTTCTTACACCAAAGCCCGTATGGGACTTGCCATGGGTGTGAGCAATCTTGTAGATATCTTTGATGAGAAATACTATCGTCACCTGAGTGGAGGTATATTAGAGGCTTTCGGTAAATTATTCTATCGTGACCTTAAGGTATTCTTATACCCTATGAAAGATGAGGACGGTAATGTGATTGACTCTGAAACGCTTAAAGTTCACCCACGAATGAAAGAACTCTTCAAGTTCTTTAAATTCAACGGAAAAGTAATTGATATTGCCAATGTAGATCCAGATAATCTGGATATCTTCTCGAGAGAGGTACTTAAGATGATCAATAAAGGTAAAACGGGATGGGAAGATATGCTGCCTCCTGGTATTGCAGAACTTATCAAAAAGAATCACCTGTTTGGTTATGACCCTAAGAAACTACTATCGGAACAAAATAATACACCTAACAGTACTACAGTATAACAAAAAAGAGCAGCTCAGGCTGCTCTTCTTATTTTATAGAGAGTAGAGACGTAGCAGTGCTACGCCTCTTCAAAACGATATAATTAATACCTACAAGGTTTTGGAAGCCTTACAGGTAATAAAGAATTATCTGTTATATATCGCTGCCAGTTCTTTGGCAAATGGAGCAAATTTTCGGCTGCCAAAATTATTGGCTTTATCAGCAAGGTAAGGTTCCCATATAGCCCCATCACCTATTGCCCTACCCATTTCGGCAAAGTTTTCAGCCATATGCGCGGAGAAACCACCCTGCATGATTCCCTGTTTTAACTGATCATCAGTCATAACAACCCAGGGAAGTTCCGGTTTACCGAAAGCTTCGCCAAGCGTTGCGGCAAGTTCGCCACCTGTAAATTCATCACTTATAACATACTGCACCTGTTTTCCGTTGAAAGAAAGAGTATCAAAAGCTTCAGCAGCAGCATCGGCAATATCATACGGATGCGACATCATAATGATAGTATCGGCACTAAAATTATTCCCCATAAAGCCCATACGCTGAATCATACCTACACTTCCGTGATGATTGGTATAAAACATTCCCGGACGCAGGTGCAGCACGTTTACTCCCTCAAGCTGATTTAGCCTGCCTTCAGAGAAATAAAATGCACTAGAAGGTCCGTTACCCTCCGGACTTTGGGCACCTATCCCACTCAGGTTAGCAACATACTTTACACCTGTAGCCTCTATAGCTTTGGCATATTTATCTGAAAGGTCTTTCATGGTCTCTTTCAGGTTTTCTGCCTGAGCGTTTGGCGGAATCATTACATACACGGCATCAGCACCAGTAAAAGCCTCTTTCAGGAATGCTTCATCCTCTACTGAACCAATGGCAGGTGTAGCACCCAGCCCCTCAATAGCAGCAGCCTTGTCGGCATTATGGCTTATCACGGTAACATCATGTCCTTTTTTTACTAATTGTTCCGTAAGTCTTTTGCTTATGTTCCCAAGGGAACCTGTAACTGTTATTTTCATTTGTTTAATTTTTAATTAATGATGGAACAAATGTATATTTGTACTTACTTTTATACAAGTACTTACCCTAAAGTATGTATCCATGACACAGATTAAAGAAAGCTCGACCATACAGGAAAACAAACGTTTTGCCCATCAGGAATGCCCCGTAACCTATGTTATGGAAAAGATAGGCGGGTATTGGAAACCTATCATTTTGTACCATCTTCTTACCGGGGCGAAAAGATACGGAGAATTGCGCAAGGCCATTCCGCATATAACCGAAAAAATGCTCATACAGCACCTGAAACAACTGGAGACCGATGACCTTGTGCTGCGTACAGCATTACCCGTTGTACCTCCACATGTAACCTATACGCTTACCGAAATGGGACAGGCATTAGGACCTGTGTTATATGCAATGGGCGAATGGGCGATTAAAGACAGTACATTTCACAACAAACCGTTCTTTAAAGATTTAAAGGATTTTCCGGTTTAACTGTAATAAACCGGCTTCGGTTTAATAGAATTATCTTATATTTTGTAGTATTGCATACCAACAAACCCTTATAGTATGGAATTGAATGAATTTGAAGAATACACACAAAATGCAGAAATCGAAGAAAATCTTTTCAAAAAGATCATAACAGCACCAAAGGAAGCCTTCAGATTTATAGCAGACCATCAATATGAAAAGCATATGGTACAGCTTTTAGTTCTTGCCGGAATGACCAGCGGGCTTGATAAAGCAGTTGAAAAAACCATGGCTGGTGACTCAGGTATCATATCTGCATTAATCTATACAATTATTGGAGGACTTTTCGGTTGGATCGGTTATTATATATTCTCTGGAATTCTAAGTCTTACCGGTCGTTGGCTTGGAGGCGAAGGAAAAACTGATACTATATTACCTGTAATATCCTATGCTGCCATACCTACAATAGCAACAATACCTCTATTAATAGTGAGATACGCTATAGGTTTTGAACCAATAGTTTTTGATATAAAATTTGTGGTATATTATGTTGTATTGTTTACTGAAATAGTATTGTCTTTTTGGGCGCTTGCATTGTTGGTTATTGGATTAGCCCAGGTACAGCGTTTTTCTATTGGTAAAGCAATACTCAATATTTTGTTGCCTATTTTAATAATTTTTGTTCCTATCCTAATCTATTTTTTTGCAACCTCTACAACATCATAACCTACACCCACCCATTATTATAAGCTATTCCCAATATCTCTGAGGTCGATTTGGCATTGGTTTTTTGTAGCATATTCTTGCGGTGGGAATCGACAGTATGCTTACTGATACAAAATGCCT
Organism: Flavobacterium suzhouense; assembly: GCF_042684765.1. Lineage (NCBI taxonomy): Bacteria > Pseudomonadati > Bacteroidota > Flavobacteriia > Flavobacteriales > Flavobacteriaceae > Flavobacterium > Flavobacterium suzhouense. The sequence continues at coordinate 215,493 of NZ_JBHUMD010000030.1, forward strand.
CGCTTATCTCTACGCTGTTCATTCCTTTAGCAAGGGCGCGAAGTATATCCTTTTCCCTATTGGTAAAGAATGGTTTGGTGGGTTTAAAGATATTCTGAACATCTACATTATAATAAGAGGGCTCCCCTTCCATTCCTATAAATGACAGTAAAGGTTTGGTTTCTTTCTTAAGATGTGAAATATCAGTGTTGATAACAAAAGTGCGTACATTTTCTTCGTCGTGTTCTATTATTACAAACTGATTAAGTAAACGAATATACTCACCATTCGCTTTTTTTAACCTAAAGTCATACTGTACCTTATACCTAAAGAGCTTCGCCCCTGACATACCATTAAAAAAGTTAGTGATTGCTACCTCAAAATTCAGGAAATATGGCAAATCATCGGGATGCATGATACTTCCTAAAAAGGCAAGTGTGATCTTTTCTGAAGGGTACCCAAGCACCTTTTCAACTTCCGAACTGACATTCTCCATCAGGGATTTACGAACATTCATCGTAAAAAAGTAGTAATCCCCAACATGAAAAACATCAAGAATTTTCTTTTGCAACTGCAAATCAAAATCTTCATTCTTAGCATTCTCATCAGTAGGTATGGTCCCCCATATCTTTTGCAGTTCATTGTACATATCCAGTTCCATAATTTAGGTTAGTTAAGTTGGTTAAAATTAAATAATTCTTGTTAAAATTTAAAATGTAATCTTAACATTTCATCGATAAAACAATGATTAAATCCGACGAAACAAATTTAAAATCCGTCTAAATACATATCAATGGGAAAATCCCTATTTATGGGGATGTTTTACCTATTGTTTTTTTTTGTACATTAGAAGTAAGAAATATTAACATATGTTGAACCTTTAAAACAGGTATTTTTACCTGCTATCAGCACTCGCTATTTTCAGATATTTGTAATATTTAATACCATACCCCCCATGGGCATTACAAGACAATACGGCACAATGAAGAATGGCAGTTTTAGATTTGGACCTGCCAATCCATCGATTGATTTATCTACAGTCTCTTCGAAAGGCGAATTCTCGCTTTCGATTACTGTAAACGTAAGAGACGCCAAAGGATCAGTCGCTCAGGGTGAAGAGATTATTTTCACCGTAGACAAACACCCGGAATGGTTATCCATCCCGGCAGTAACAGCTATAACCAACAATTCGGGCAATGCTGTCCTGACCATTCATGGCAGAGTGGGCAGTGCCGCCGAAAGCGGTTATGTCGCCTTTAAAGTAACCAACAAGAACAACCCAGAGCAAAATGGCTCAGGAATGATTGCCTTTACCGGCAAACACGGCGGACGAATGAAGCGTTTGTTCTTTTTTTAATCTTTAAACCAGTAAAACACGAAAAAATAAAGGGAAGCAATTGCTTCCCTTTTTGTATTTAATCTGTTTTGTCATTTCGAGCGAAACGTAGTGTAGCCGAGAAATCTCAATAATAAAAACACACCCCTTCCCGATAGCTATCGGGACTCTCAAGAGGGGAAAAGCTTCACTCACTCCCTAAACTAAAACTTAAGCATATTTTTTACTTCAATATCTGCCCAGCGTGCTCTTTAGTCTTCACGGCTGTGATCACCTCATCAATAATTCCGTTCTCATCGATTACGAATGTGGTACGGTTGATGCCGTCAAACAGCCTGCCCATAAACTTTTTAGGGCCCCATACACCAAACGCATTGATAACGCTTTTGTCTTCATCAGCAAGTAATGGAAATGGCAGTTGGTATTTATCCTGAAAACTTTTTTGTCTTTTGGCACTGTCAGCACTCACACCCAAAAGCTCGTAATTCTGCGCCTGAAAACGGTGGTAATTATCCCGAAGATCGCAGGCTTCAGCGGTACAGCCCGGCGTGCTTGCTTTAGGGTAAAAGAAAACCACGAGTTTCTTTCCTTTATAATCGGCTAATGTATGTGTTTTACCATCCTGGTCAACGCCCGAAAAATCAGGCGCTTTATCTCCTTTTGTAAGTGTTGTCATAAGTGTATATTTTGTATAGCTAAGTTATCTCAAAAAGATTAAATTCTTTCCAAAATTCAGTTTTTATAAACCCCATCTCTTTTGGTTATACCAACAATCCCAAAACTTTCTTCATCAATATCAACTATGGACTGAATGTTGTTTAAAAAACTAACTATATTTTTATACCCTAAAACCCTAAAATGCAAAAAGAGCGCTTTTTTTAATTTGTTACCTTCATCAATATAATAAACATAAATAACGACATCTCTACTTCTGCCAAAGCCCGTAAGTTCACATTTTATAAGTTGCACATCCTGTATTGATATCCATCTAAAGTGAATAAGATATTTAACCAATAAGAATTTGTTATTAAGCAAAACAATATGATTAATCCGTGAAACAAATAATATAAAATACAACGAGCCAATCACATAACAAAAGCTTCCTAAGAAAAAAAAGAATACACTTATGGCTACTGTTAAAACAAATAACAATCCCATTATTAAAATAGAATACTTATCTATATAGTAAAAACGTAAATCTTTTGACATTTCAAAATAATGCTTAATACATATATTTGTAAAGCTAAAATACATTAAAAATGACCAAAGCGCAAAAGGTACAGTTCGTAATGGACACCCTTGACGAAATATACCCAACAATACCTATCCCGTTAGACCATAAAGACCCTTATACCCTGCTTATCGCGGTACTGATGAGCGCACAAAGCACTGACGTTCGTGTGAACCAGATTACGCCGCTATTATTTGCCAAAGCTGACAATCCGTATGATATGGTTAAGCTAACCGTGGATGAGATTAGGGAGATCATAAAACCTGTTGGGCTTTCGCCAATGAAGGCCAAAGGGATACACGGACTTTCGCAAATATTGATAGACAAACACAACGGAGAGGTGCCGCAAAGTTTTGAAGCGCTGGAAGAATTACCTGCCGTAGGGCATAAAACTGCAAGCGTGGTTATGAGCCAGGCGTTTAACGTACCCGCTTTTCCTGTAGATACTCATATACACCGACTGATGTACCGCTGGGGATTTACCAATGGTAAAAACGTAGTTCAGACAGAAAAAGATGCCAAACGCCTTTTCCCTGAAGAAAAATGGAACGAACTGCACCTGCAGATCATCTGGTACGGACGTGAATATTCACCCGCGCGTGGGTGGGATTTAAAGAAAGATATCATCACAGCAACCATAGGCCGCAAGTCGGTTTTAGAAGAATACGAAGCCGCTAAAAACAAAAAAACCTCCCGTTAATCTGCGGGAGGTTTTTCTTAATTAGCGATATTCTCGTATGTACCGTTTGACGTCTTAACTACTTTTAAAGCCTTTGAATAATTAAGTATAAAATCGATCGTTTCTTGTTTAGGTAACATTTTTGGAGCTTCCGCTAATTTCTTTTTAGAGTAAAGTTTTGCCATGTATAGGTTGTTATGTTTCCCTATAGAACGCAAAGAAGCTCCTTATATTGTTTAATTGGTTAAAATTATTTTATTTTTTTCGATAACCTTTCTTAAGTTCATAAGCGCATACCTCATCCTTCCAAGGGCAGTATTGATGCTAACCCCAGTTAAATCAGCTATTTCCTTAAAACTTAAATCCTGGTAAATACGCATTTGAAGGACTTCTTTCTGATCGTCAGGAAGTTCCTCGATAAGGCGTTGCAGGTCGTTTTCCACCTGTTCTGTAATAATCCTGTTCTCGATGTTAGGACTGTTATCTGTCATAATAGAGAAAATAGAGAACTCTTCTGTTTCACGGAACATTGGCATTTTTTTGTTCCTCCTGAAATGGTCAACGATAAGGTTGTGCGAAATACGCATTACCCATGGCAGGAATTTACCCTCCTCATTATACGAGTTAGATTTCAGTGTCTTGATTACCTTGATAAAAGTATCCTGAAAGATATCATCAGCAATATCCCTGTCAGTTACCTTAGAATAGATAAAACCGTAAATTTTTGATTGGTGTCTGCTGATTAGTGTAGCAAGAGCGTTTTCGTCTCCATCTACATAGTTTTTAACCAGAACAGCGTCGGGGATTACAACATTAGCCATAGCAAATACTTTTTAATTGTTTTTTTGAATTTGGTTTCGGTAAAACAGAACTGGGTTCTTTAAAAAGTAATTTTTTGTATAGGCTGTGTTAATTTTGAATTAATTATAAGCCAAATATAATATAAATAAAATTTAAAATGCAATAGTTAATGTAAATTTTAACATAATTAGCACAATAATTTTCAAAATACAAGAGAAAATTCAGTGTTTTAGACTTATAGCAAAACAATTGTTAAATTATTCGTTCCCTGCGTTTTAGCTTAAAAATTGTTTTAACAATCCTTTCCTTAACAGTTTCCTCACGCTTTGCAGAAAAAATCCACTTTATGCACATGCGCTGTTCCCATTTTCTGTATCCTTTAAAGATTTCAAACACACTTTCTTCCATTAATCGTTGCTTAAAATCTTCAGGAATCTGAAAAACACCAGTGTCCCTGTATAAAGTAATATGCACAGTATCGCCTTCCTCCTTGCCTATTGCTTTGCGTATCTCAGCTTTAACCGCCATCATAAGTACACCCTGAAAAGACATTAACGACACGTCGCTGAACTCATAATCATCAATAGTCCCTTTTACTTTTACGACTCCAAAAGCAGCCTCAGGGTCTTTGGGAATCTCCGGCAACAAAACATACGTCCACCCTCCCTTTCCCGGAAAGCGTTCTAGTTGGTATTCTTTATCGGTTAAAAGTTCGTCCATATTTTATTTTTTACCACAGGGTTCACAAAAATGGTTCACAAGGCACACAAAGCTTTGTGAACACCGTGTAACCTTTGCTGCCTTTGTGGTTAAATGAATTCATATTTAACTGTATCTCCTTTATCACTTATCCTAATCTCCCTGCCCAAAATAAGTGCCCTGTTATCGCTTATATGCCCTGAAGGGAAACCAAAGTACACCGGACAGTCAAAATGTTCCAGCGTGATCTGCCTATCATTCCTGCCAAAAGGCAAGGTAGCTTCTTTGATGTCGACCATACTGCCAACGATCACTGCTTTAAGCCCTGACAGCTTCCCTGCCCTTTTTAGCGCAAGAAGCATGCGTTCGTAATGGTATAGGTATTCGTCGATCTCTTCTATAAAAAGGATTTTATCTGTCGTATCAATATCGGTTACAGAGCCCAACACAGAATACAACATCGACAGGTTACCCCCTACCAGCGTGCCTTCAATAGCATCTACGCTCCTGTTTTCAGGCAATGCAGGGATTTCATAGCTAAGGCTTTCGCCAAAGAGTGCCTTTCGGATACTTTCGGATGATTCCGGCGTACTCCCGGGCATGCCCTGTAGCATTACCGCATGTAGTGTCTGAATCCCAAAGTTATGAACATGGCAATGCAGCAGCGTAATATCGCTATAACCTACAAGCCATTTTGGATTGGCTTTAAACGCTGTCCAGTCGATACTGTCAATAATGCGCAGTGTACCATAGCCGCCTTTGGTAAAGAAAACAGCTTTAATCTCGGTATCATCCAGCATCTGCTGAAGGTCAGACAGGCGTTCTTCATCCGTACCGGCAAGATAGCCATCGGATGAGAACGCATTGCGCCCAATTACAGGCGCTAGTCCCCAGTTGTTAAGTATGCCAAGAGCATCGTTTATTTCATGTGGTTCGCAACGTTTTGCGGTACTCACTATCCCGACCTTATCGCCGGGTGAAAGGTATGGTGGTGTCATTGTTAACTCTTTTACACACCCCTAGCCTCTTCCACCACTGCGGAGAGAACTCCACTCTTGCCGATTAAAACGATGCTAAAGAGTATGAGTGAAGCTGGCTCCCCTCTTGAGAGGGGCTAGGGGTGTGTTATATTTATTGATTTATCCAAAGATATACATTTGAAACTCAATCTTCTTGTTTTGTACGTTCTTCAAATTCCAAGATATACTGCTCAATTGCTCTTATAACATTCTCAGTATCTTTCATAATCTGATAATCACTAAACCGAAGAACCGTAATACCAAACCATCAACTTCAATCCCCAACATCAGATCATGACAAAAGAAATCCAGGATATAATTATCTACAGGCTTTTGTCTGTCAAAATCATATCCATACATCTGCTTTCGTTTTAATTTCTGCCAAAGAACAATTTCAGCTTTAGTACTTCCGTTACGAAGCTGCCTTGCCAGTTCTTTCAGATTAGGATTGTATGGTATTATTTTTCGTTTCATAGATTATTCAGTAACACACCCCTAGCCCCTCTCAAGAGGGGAACTAGCTTCACTCAAACTTAAAAAAGCAATCCACTCACCAAGGAGTGCCTTCATATCCACGATTCTCATTTGAAGTATATTATTTATAATTATAAATGGCGGATGGATTTCAATAGAGTTATCATCTATAGCATCTGAAGAAAATATTTCTTCAAAGTATTCATTATTTAACACTCTATCAATTTGATCAATAAGTGATTTGCTCAACGTAATATTGAATCTGTTTAAAACCTGAAGTTCACTATATTCATCAACAATTTCTCTTCTGCAAATTTTTACAATTGTTTTATCCTCATTCTCCCAATTCAGGAAGCTCAGTCCATATTGTTCTTTCTTAGTCATATCCAAATATAAGAAATCTCTCTCTTCACAAATAAAAATCCCTTTCATTTCCCTTAACAAAAATCTGCCTGTAAATCCGTATCTTTGCCTATTCAATTTTTGCCATGATAAAGACCGATTTTTCTAAATTAGAACCTAAGAAAAACATACTTATAAAAGGTGCACAGCTGCACAACCTCAAGAACATAGACGTTGCCATACCCCGCAATAAACTGGTGGTGGTAACGGGGCTGTCGGGTTCGGGTAAATCGAGCCTTGCGTTCGATACCCTCTATGCCGAAGGCCAGCGCCGCTATGTAGAGAGTTTGTCATCGTACGCACGCCAGTTCCTTGGCCGTTTGGATAAACCAAAGGTGGAATACATCAAAGGTATTGCACCCGCCATTGCCATTGAGCAAAAGGTAAACACTACCAATGCCCGCTCTACCGTAGGTACGAGTACCGAGATCTACGATTACATGAAACTGCTTTTTGCCCGTATTGGGCGTACTTTCTCACCAGTTTCAGGCCGTGAGGTAAAAAAGCATACCGTTACTGATGTGATGGACGAGGTTAAAGCTTTCGAGCCTGATAGCCGTTGGCTACTATTATCTCCCGTGCATATCGAGAAAGGCCGTACGCTAGATGAAAAGCTTGGTGTATTACTGCAACAGGGTTTTGCCCGTGTGCTTGTAGATAACGAAACCAAACGTCTTGACGAACTTCCTGGTGCTGATTTGGCAAACAAAGAAGTATTATTGATCGTTGACCGTTTGGTAGTAAAAGACGAAGAGGAATTTTACAACCGTCTTGCAGATGCTGTTCAGACGGCTTTTTACGAAGGCAAGGGCGAACTGTATCTTCAGGATGTGGCAACCGGCAACCGACTTTCATTCAGCAATAATTTTGAACTGGATGGCATAACCTTCCCTGAACCTAACGTACACCTATTCAGTTTTAATAACCCGTATGGGGCGTGTCCTGCCTGCGAAGGCTACGGCAGCATCATAGGCATTGATGAGGAATTGGTAGTGCCTAACACCGCGCTTTCGGTGTATGAGAATGCTATTTACCCTTGGCGTGGTGAGAGCATGGGCTGGTACCGTGACGAACTCGTTAAGAACAGCCATAAATTTGACTTCCCTATCCATAAGCCGTATTTCCAGCTATCGGAAAGCGACAGGCAGTTGATTTGGACAGGTAACAAATACTTTACCGGACTGAACGATTTCTTTGCCGAACTGGAAGAGAAAAACTATAAGATACAAAACCGCGTGATGCTGTCACGCTACCGCGGAAAGACAAAATGTCCTACCTGTAAAGGCAAACGCCTGAGACCGGAGGCAAACTATATTAAAGTAGGCAACCATACCATCTCTGACCTGGTTGACCTGCCTATCAAAAACCTGGCGGATTTCTTCCTTGCATTAGAACTAACAGAGTTTGAGCAAAAAGTAGCAAAACGCCTTTTGATAGAGATCAACAACCGCGTGAAATTCCTTCAGGAGGTTGGATTGGATTATCTGACACTGAACCGTCGTTCGGCGACGCTTTCGGGTGGTGAGTCGCAGCGTATTAACTTGGCGACCTCTATGGGAAGTAGCCTTGTGGGTTCGATGTATATTCTAGATGAACCGAGTATCGGGCTTCACCCTAAAGATACCGAAAGGCTTATCAAAGTATTGGAAGGACTTCGTAATCTGGGGAATACCGTTATCGTGGTTGAACACGATGAGGACATTATGAAAATGGCCGACATGATCATTGATATTGGTCCCGAAGCAGGTACGTATGGCGGTGAACTGGTGGCCCAGGGTACGTATGACGAGATACTGAAATCAGACTCGCTTACTGCCAAATACCTGAACGGGGAACTTGAAATAAGTGTTCCTAAGAAACGCCGCAAGTTCAAGAATCATGTGGATGTTATAGGCGCGCGCGAAAACAACCTGAAGAACATCGACGTAACATTCCCGCTGGACTGCCTTACCGTGATTACGGGAGTTTCGGGTAGCGGAAAGAGTACGCTCGTAAAAAAGATATTATTCCCTGCCATGCAGAAACAGCTTGAGGGTGTGGGTGAAAAGGCAGGACAATTTACCGAACTACAGGGCAGCTACGGACACATCAAGCATATTGAATACGTAGATCAGAATCCGATTGGGCGTAGCTCGCGTTCTAATCCGGTGACGTATATTAAAGCGTATGACGATATCCGTGACTTGTTTGCGAAGCAAAAGCTTTCATCGATTCGCGGTTACCAGAGCAAGCATTTCTCGTTTAACGTAGATGGCGGACGCTGCGAAACCTGTAAAGGTGAAGGCGAAGTAACCATAGAGATGCAGTTTATGGCCGATGTGCATTTGGAATGCGAAACCTGTAACGGTAAACGTTTCAAAAAAGAGGTGCTTGAAGTGACTTTTGAGGGCAAAAACATTGATGATATCCTGACCATGACCATTGACGATGCTGTGGCATTCTTCAGTGAGCATAAGCAAACGAAAATTATGACCAAACTACAGCCGCTACAGGATGTTGGTTTGGGTTATGTACAATTAGGGCAGTCCTCTTCTACCCTTTCCGGTGGTGAGGCGCAACGTATCAAGCTGGCGTCATTCCTTGTAAAAGGAGCTACGAAAGAGAAAGCCCTGTTTGTATTTGATGAGCCTACAACGGGTCTGCATTTCCACGATATTAAAAAGCTACTGGCTTCGTTTGAAGCACTGTTGGATAAAGGCCACTCAATTATCGTAATCGAACACAACCTTGACCTTATCAAGTGCGCTGACTACATCATCGACATAGGCCCTGAAGGCGGCGAGAACGGTGGCCATTTAGTAGCTTTCGGTACGCCGGAGGAAGTCGTTAAGAACCCTAAATCGATTACGGGGGAATATCTTCGAGAAAAGTTATAGAGTTTAGGGTTTCGAGTTGCGAGTGACTTACTCTTACGTTTTGTCATTGCGAGCGTAGTGTAACGAAGCGTGGCAATCTGACGCTGAAGCAGAATGGACGAGGTAATCTCATTTAGATTGCTTCGTCGTACCTCCCTGCCTATGCCGGCAGGCAGGCTCGCAATGACGAAAAACTTCTTATAAATACAAACAAGCCCTGTTCTTACCGAATGGGGCTATTCAATAAATTAAAACCTATGAACCCAAACAACACTAAACTTTTAGATCTAATAAATACCTACCACAAGCAGGAAGAAAATAAAGACAATTACATGAATGTAATACAGGAGCTTATAAACGGCAATTCGATGTTGTTGCTGCCTTCTGCCAATGACACACCCGAAGAGCAAAAAGCCCTTGCTGAAGCCGGGCATACCAAAACCCTAAAGCTAAGCAGTGTATTTAATCACGAAGGCATTCGTACACTATGCGTATTTACAGATGAAGAGACTTTATCTGACTGGGCTAAAAAACCCATGCCTTACAAAATGCTGGCTTCAAAAGATGTGCTTCAATTATGTGAAATGAGTTCGATACACAGGATCGTCATCAACACCGGAACACCCACCATGTTTGTTTTAGAGCAAAGCAAAAAGTAAAATATGAATCCCCGTTCGTACTGAATGGGGATTTTTTTTGTTTGTAAGAGAAAGTTTGTTTTTTAAATTTATAGAAAAATATATAATGTATAAATTCCAAAGAGGCATCAAAAATCCCGATTTCATTACAGCATTAAATAAAAATCAGCATTTTCAGAATATGGTTCGAGATAAAGATTTATTTATTGCTATTCGTAAGGAGTATATTAATGTTTACTATTATGGCCAAAGTATTTGTAAAATATCATTTAATAAAAAAAATAGAGAAATAAAGTGGATATCACATAAAAAATATTTCGGAATAAACGAAAATGGATATTTAAACACGGGAATTTACTTAGAGAAAATTGAAGAATTAAAATTAAATGCTGAAAAATACAAACTAGAGGAAAAAGAACAAGTAAAAAAACATGCTTTGGATAATGAAGACATATGTATCTTAGATATTGAAGTTGGATTTGGAAAACCACGTGCATATATTGATTACGTCACTATTGAAAATATTAATGGTAGCACTAAATTGGTTTTTCATGAAGCAAAACATTTTAAAAATTCGGATATACGATCAAAAAAAGAGCCAAAAGTATTTGCACAAATGAAAATATATGAAAATCTCCTACACGAATATAGAGAAGACATACTTATATCCTACAACAAAGTTTATGAGAACATTATTGAACTTAATCTTAACAATAAACATAAACTAGTTAAAGTTATAGGAAAGACATTTGACAATATTAAGATAGATACAAAACCAATACTTAATATATTTGAATTTGACTCTCAAAGAAAAGGCACTGATGAACATCTCAGACGACTAGAAAAACAATTTGGTAGTAGGTTGAATTTGAAACACAAATAATACTTTTTTATCTAAAACAAAGTAAAGGCGGATTTGCAATCCGTGCTTAAAAAAACTTATCAAAATGCTTTACATAGGTAATCTGTAAATTTACGGAGGTAAGGCTAAAGCTATCGGAGGTATAGTACACCAGCTTGTTATTTACGATAAATGACATACCAATGCCCCAACTGTCTTTATGGTATCCGGCACCGCCACGGGCAAAGGCTGTGGGGTACAATTTTATCTTGCCATCTTCGAGTACGTTAACCTCATTTCCGGCATTGACACCTACAGTCGCCATACCGGAGAGTAGCCAGTGTTTGTCAATGACCCACGAATAACCATAACCGGCATTAACACCCAACTGGAAGTTGTTTACGCTATTTTTTGTTGCTCCTAAAGCATCTTCAAGGCGTAATTTATAATGATAGGCACCACCTCCAATCAGAAAGCTCCCGGCAGACTTCAGTTGCTTTTCTGTTTGCTCCAAAGCTGCTTTTGTCGAAAAGCGATCGTGGTTAAAAACGTAGGTCAGCTCTCCCCCTATCAGTTGTGCCGAGGTATCAGGGTATAACGTTACATTATCATTATCATCGTCGTTATAAAAGCCTTTGTATTTTTGATAGAACAGGTCGACAAGGAATTTCCGCCCGTAATTATGGATCTGGAAATCAACCGACCTGGTTTTTCCCAAATCTTTCTCGACAGGAAACACACCAAAACTCGAACTCAGGTTTATAACGGTATTCTTTAGGGAAAATCCAACGCCCAAACGGGTAGGATTATTGGGAGAATAGCCTTTTTTGTTATGCTCTATCTCTATCCCGCTTTGGGAAACAAAAGCCTTTACCATCATCTTTTGAGGGTATTGCGCTATGTAGGCTGTATCAACAGCCGATTGGGCTAATGCATTTTGGCATACAATAAATGTAATAAGTAAAGCGGTAATCCTGAAAAGCATTGTAAGTAAGGAATGTGATAGGATAACGGGGGATTTAGAGGTTTGGTATTAATACTGCTAAAAAGTTACAATTCATTAAATACTGTTCCGTCATTGCGAGCCAGCCTGCCGGCATAGGCAAGGAACGAAGCAATCTGGGATTGCCACACTCCGTTTCACTTCGCTCGCAAACCTAACAAAGTGGTTCGACGGAGTCAATGACAGAACGTATAAAGCAAGTAACCCCAAACCCGAAACTCAATAACCCGATAACCCATTTATTCCTTACATTTACAGTCCGAACGATTGCTTACATGAAGAACCACTATCAAATACTGGGTGTTGCGCCCAACTGTTCACAGGCTGACATAAAAAAGGCGTATCGGCAGCTGGCTTTACAGCACCATCCCGACAAGAACAGCGGAAACAGTGATAGCGAGGAACTCTTTAAGAAGATACTGGAATCGTATATCGTACTCAGCGATACCGATACCCGCGCCGAATATGACTACATAAGGGGCGCAAAACCGGGTTTCAGGCATAAAACCGATAATGGTAAGCCGACACCTATAAAATACCTGATACACTTTAAAAAGATCAAGGATGCCGTATTGAATACCAACGGCCATATGAATAAAAGGGCGCTTTTTAAAGTGCTGGATGAGTTGTTAACCAACGAAAATATCAATTTCCTGCTTTATGAAAGGGATACAGCCGTAAACAGTCTTATCGTAGACGAGCTTATTACCTGCTGCATTTTCCTCACCCAGGACGACAAAACCGCCATACAACCCAAACTGAAAAAGCTGGCAGATGGCAATAACCGCATGCTCAGCAGGATTGAAACCCTGAATACTCCTGAAAATCACGATATCCCAAAAGCCTCAAAAACTACCGTACAGGATAATGAAGAGATGCCGCCACTAACAACCGTACTTCTTTTTGTTTTGATTCTTTTGCTGTTTGCTATCGGGATTTATTCTACTTACAGTAAATAAAGCTTTGTTTTATAATATTTTATATATTTAGGCAATCCAAATCCAAACCACCATGTTGTTAACATTATTACTTCCGTGGCTAATATTCTTTTTCTTCTATGTCAACTGGCTCAGGAAGAAAAGGCCCTACAAAAAACTAGTAAGACCATGAACCACAACGCCAAATCCATACGCCCTTTTATAGGTGCAAAACACTTTGAAACATCACGAAGCTTTTATCGTGACCTGGGCTTTGAAGAGACAGTTTTAAGTACAAATATGTCGGTTTTTACATCGGGAGCAATGGCTTTCTATTTGCAGGATGCCTATGTAAAGGATTGGGTAGACAATACCATGATCTTTATGGAAGTAGATGATACTGTCCGTTTCTGGAATGAGCTTACCGCCCTAAATCTCACCGATAAATATCCTTCCGTAAAACTTGTCCCTGTTCGTACGCTGGACTGGGGAAAGGAATGCTTTGTACATGATCCTTCAGGGATATTATGGCATTTCGGGGAGTTTAATAAGTAGTACATGAACGCTCCAACACAAATAGCAAAGCATTTTCGTGAAGTTATCTTTGGCGGGAACTGGTGTACCGTAAACCTAAAAGACACTTTACAGGATATAACCTGGGAACAGGCCAACACTGAGATATCTACATTTAATACTATTACAGCCCTAACCTATCATATTGGGTATTACGTGACTGCAGTGCTTAAAGTACTGGAAGGTGGCCTACTGGATGCCCACGACAAGTTCAGTTTTGATCATCCGGTTGTTGCTTCAGAGGCAGACTGGCTGCTATTGCAGGGAAAAATCTGGACAGAAGCAGAAAGATTTGCAACCCTGATTGAAAAACTCCCTGAAGAAATTATTTACAAGGAATTTATAGATGGCAAATATGGTATCTATTTTAGGAATCTTGTTGGAATTATTGAACACACTCATTATCACCTGGGGCAGATAGTCCTTATTAAAAAGATGATTTTCAATACGTAATTATATAGAATCAGTACAAATTACATTTTTCATATTCGGAATTAAACTGTATTAATATGCACGCATAGTGCGTATTTATTGACTTTGACATACTATTAATGAAATTCTTTCAAAGAAAATTGTAACCAACTGACATAAAAAAAATTACAATATATTTTGAGTTTGGCACATTAATTGTATCTTTGTCATTATAAATCTCACAATCATAAGATTTGAGGTTTGTTAATAATTGGTTGGTTGGTTTGTTAAGTCCCGTCATTCTCACAAGAATGGCGGGATTTACTTTTTAGGCCAAATTGAAGATTTATAAATTGGAAAATCTAAAAATCAGCTACCAAAAGCTTTCAAAAAACACCTTTTTTTTAAAAACAAAAAGTGCAATATAATATTTTAGATTATTAGATATCAGACTATTAGACAATCTAATATTACGCACAAAAATGACGTTTTGAGAGCAAAAAGCGTAATATTATTTTCGTAAAATACTGGCTAACTGAGAAGTAAGGTTTTTACGAGAAAACTCCTGTAAACCTATAGCATATGACTTCAGATTACCTTCTTTATATTGGTTAAAATAACTAAGAATTGTCTTTTTAATTAATTCTTTATCAGAGTATAACGAAAACACTCCAGTATTTGTAGTTTTAATTATTGATGCAAAATCCGCTCCCTCAGGACCAATTGCTAAAATTGGCCTTTCAGAAACCATATATTCAAATAACTTGCCCGGAATTATGCATTTTGTATCTTCCGAATCGATCTCAATTAAGAGTAACACCTGAGACTTTCTCTGTTCTGCTACGGCAACGCTGTGAGGAACGTACCCAAGACTGTTTACATAACCCGAAAGCCCTGCTATATCAATAGATTGTAGTACTTCAGCACTAACAGCACCTATCAGTTTCAGTTCAAAATAAGTGTGGAAATCGGGTATTTCGGCTAGTAATTCTACAAGCGCATTCCACAGCATTTGCGGATTGCGCTCTGAAAGGAATGAACCAATGTGCGCTAGTGTAAACTTCTCATCCAAAGGTTGTTTGGCTACTATTTCTGTATCGTAGCCATTCGTAATAACATCAATCGGTTTATCGGTAAGTAGCTGAAATTCAGACTTTGTTGTTGGACTCGTAACTAAAATACTATCAGCACCGGTAAGCACTTTCTTTTCAAGGTCTTTGTGTTTCTTTTCGGCAGAAGCACTAAGTTTCAATTCTTTATGGTAGCCAATTGTTGTCCACGGGTCACGGAAATCAGCAATCCATTTTACAGGATGTAATTCCTTTAACCTCAAACCTATAAGGTGCAGGCTGTGAGGAGGCCCGGTGGTAATAACTGTATCGATACCATTCTCCTTTATATACTTTGAAAGGTAATTTACAGAAGGTTTTACCCATAATACCCTTGCATCGGGAATGAAGAGGTTACCCCTCACCCACAACATGATACACTGTAAAAACGATTGCTTTTTCTTGTTAGGAATAATACCGGAACTTATCTTTTTAGTACTACTTTTTGAAAATGCCGAAGCCCATGCATAAGGCTCGGTAATCTTCTGTTTGAGGATAGTGACATTAGGATTGACTTCCGACAACAGCCCTTCATCAATAAGAGGATATGTAGGATTTTCAGGAATATAAACTATGGGTTCTACACCAAAATCAGGAAGGTACTTAACAAACTTAAGCCAGCGTTGTACACCGGGACCACCGGCAGGCGGCCAATAATAAGTTATGATAAGTACCTTCATTTTAGAATTTTATATTAATTAACAGTAGTTTCCGATTTCTTTTTTCTCTCTGTATAAACACCAAAGCCAATAAGCCCAAGCATCAATATAAAGCTTACTAAAGAAATTGTACTACCGGTTTTAATAACCTGAGGTTCAAACTTAAATTCAACAGTATGTTTGCCGGCAGGAACTTTTAAGCCTCTAAGTGCATAATCAGCTTCAAAGTGAGGTGTAAGCTTGCCATCTATATAAGCATTCCATCCTTCAGCATAATACATTTCAGAGAATATTGCCAGACCTTCGTTGGTGTTATTCGAAATGTATTTCAGATAGTTAGGTTCATAAGCAGTAAGTTTTATAGTTGCTGTGCTGTCAACCACAAACGAAGTCTTTGTAACCGCATCAGGAAATTTAGATTTGTTCACTACCGCAGTAGTTTTAGAATCCATTCTGGTAAGCGCCCTCATTTCCTCATCCGGAGTATTTACAATTCGTAAGTTACTCACAAACCATGCATTACCATTCGCCTGGTTGTTTAGCGTAGGCACTTCTTTTCCTTCTTCATCTGTCTGGATCACATACTTAACATTAAGCATATTCAATACGCTCATATTATTTTTTGCCAGTTGGTATTCAAACAATTGCTGTAATTTTCTTGGTTTGGCGGCGTGATATCCTCCAAGTGATTTATGGAAATATGATGCACGTGCACTATTCAGGCTTCCGTCAATATCAAAAACCCTGTAATAGCTGGTATCCTGCATGATCTGAAGATCGGCAGTTGTAGGCTGGAACGGAATATCAATTTTAGATGCCGCCTGGAAGTTATCTCCATCAACATAACGTTTATCTACAAAGAAAAGGTCGCCTACCATGAATAAGCCTATCAGTATTACAGCTGTAGTTTGCGACAGACGCTGTTTTGTAAAGAACCATAATGTTGCAGCAGTAATAAGTATAAAGAAGCCTGTACGCAGCAAATCGGCACTGTACATTGTTTTTCTGTCCATTCGCAGCGCATCCATAAATTCCTGCCCGTAAGCTTCTGTAATTGCACCGTCGTTAAGACCTGCAAAACTGAACATTCCTTTACATACAAATAGCAATGCTACAGTACCTAATGTTATGGCAGAAGTTTTCCAAAGTGCATTCCATTGCTTTTCTTTATCAAGAGTAAAGAAAGAATATAATCCCATAACAGAAAGCACAGGAATACATACTTCAAGCAATACCTGTATTGATGCTACTGCCCTGAACTTATTGTACATTGGGAAGTAATCAATAAAGAAGTTGGTTAGCAGCGGGAAATATTTACCCCATGATAATAATAGTGAAAAGATTGCACCAACTAAAAATGCCCATTTTATCTTTCTTGGTTCAGCAAAAAGTGCAAGAACAAAAAGGAAGAATACCACAGCACCAATATAAGCAGGGGCTGCCACACTGTACTGGTCTCCCCAGTATGTCGGGATTCCTGAACCGGCAATCTGTAGCGCCTGTTCTTTAGTGATGTACTGGCCTTCGGCAACCTGCTGCTGCTGTAAGAACTCAACCAAATGCCAGTCATCCTGAGGATCTTCATGACCTGACGAACCTCCGAATAAACGTGGTGATATAAGGTCTAAACTTTCAGCAATACCATAACTATAATCGGTAATATACTCATAAGTCATGGCATTTTTACTTGCTTTTGGTTTACCATCCGGCTCAAAAGTAAGTTCACTGTCGTTACGTGTACTGTATTTTGCATATTCCGAAGTAGCCATAAGATTGGTAGCATTTGTACCTAAAGCCACTAATCCTGCCACTACGAAAATACCAAGCGAAATCGCTAGGTGTTTATACTCTTTGTTCTTAACAATACCTACAAGGAACCATATTCCCATTGCCAGAAGTAACAGGAACAGATAGTAGGTCATCTGTATATGGTTGGCACTTAACTCAAGTGCTGTAGCAAGCATCATGAGCAAACCTCCTTTTACATATTTCTTTTGCATTACCATTACAAAACCGGCAATAACAAGCGGCATATAGGCAATAGCGTGGGCTTTGGCATTGTGCCCAACTCCTAATATTACAATCAGATAGGTAGAAAAACCAAAGGCCAGTGCACCAAAAAAGGCTTTGAGCGGATCGGTTTTAAGGGTCGTTAGCAGTATATAAAATCCTAAGAAATAAAGGAAAAGATAATCTGCGGGACGAGGCAGGAAGCGGATTGCTTCATCAAGGCTTTTTACGTAATTATGAGGATACTTTGCACCCAACTGATAGGTAGGCATACCACCAAAGGCACTGTTTGTCCAATATGGCTCTTCGCCTGTCTCTTTTCTGAAATCATTCTGCTCTTTAGCCATTCCCGTATATTGGGCAATGTCAGACTGGTATATTTTTTTCCCTTGTAATACCGGATAAAAATAGATAAGCGAAATGATTACAAATCCTAAAATAGCTAATAAATGCGGGTAGAACCTGTTGAGATTTTTCATAAATACTTTTTGTAAAAAACGCCGTGAAGATACTTAATTTTCTACAAATGGAGTTTGTGCAGGATGTAATTAATAACTATATACGCTAAACTCTAAAATGGCCACACCCTCCCGATAGCCATTGGGAGGGTGTGGCCAACAAAAAAGCCTTTCTTTTCTGAAAGGCTTTGTATCGTATTAGTCTATTTCTTCGAAGTCAATATATTCACCAACTTTTTTCTTCTCATGCGGCTTATCTTGTTTAGGGACCTGATGGGCTTGCTGTTGTTGTTGATATTGCTCCTGATATTGTTGTTGCTGTTGCTGGAATTGCTGCTGAAAGTTTTCTCCGGCTTTTTTTACTGCCGCCTGAAATATCATAGGGCCAAAAAGTTTCATAAAGAACTTTAGCGCATAATAAATTAGTACAATCCAAAGAAGAGTTCGTATAACACTAGAGAATGATGCTATATCCATAATCATTAATTTTTTTCAAAAATACGTAATTGGTTATTTAAAAATAAATCGTCTCCCCTAAATTAATAATAAATTGTACTATTTTTGGAAAACAATATCATTGTACAACCAATAAACGAGCCAAACATGACGGGTATCAGGAAAATATTTTCGCTAACCTTACTTTTTTGTTCAGCCCTTACTCAGGCACAATACACCGATCAGATAAACACTAACCGCCCAAGTATGTCTATGGGGGCGTTTGCTGTAGGTAAAACAGTAATGCAGCTGGAAAGCGGATTGTATGGCATAAAAGAAAAGCACGATGTGCTTAACAATAAGACCAAAGGTATGGGTCTAGACCTTACACTTCGTTACGGTGCCTTTCTGGAGCAGCTAGAATTTATTGTTGATATGCAGTATCAGTTCGACCAGTTTGAAGATGCCATATATGTAACTAATCGTAACGATTTCAAGCAGTTCCTTATCGGAGCCAAATACCTTATTTATGACCCGAACAAGAACTATCATCCGGAAGTAAACATATACAGCTGGAAAGCCAACCATAAATTCAAATGGCGTAATCTTTTGCCATCTGTATCGGTATATGCCGGAGCTAATCTTATAGGCGGAAAGAACCCTTATACCTTCCCTGAAGACCAGGTTAGTCCTAAGGTAATGGCAATTACCCAAAACCGATTTAATGGTGTAATATGGACTAACAACATCATAGCTGACAAAATTACTACTGACTATATGAGCATTGGCTGGATATCGACAGTAACACGATCATTTGCTGCCAAATGGTCAGGTTTTGTTGAATTACAGGTGTTTGACAGTGACTACTATTCAGATATTGCTGCTCGTGTAGGTGCTGCATACCTATTGAACGACAACCTGCAGCTCGATGCTTACATCAATAAAAACTTTAAAGATACTCCTGCCATACTCTATGGCGGTGCCGGACTGTCCTGGCGTTTTGATGCCGGTTACCGTGATATATTACTCCCTGGCAAATCGGATGCTGAAAAGAGCCAGAGCGAGATGGATAAAAAAATGAAGAAACAAAAAGAAAAACAGGAGAAAGAAAGACTTGACAATGTCCTTCCGGAAGGAGAATAACACACTACATGATTACAATTAAAGAAGCAAAGACAAAAAAAGAACTTACAGATTTTATCAAGTTCTCTTTTGAACTTTACAAAAACAACCCTTACTGGGTACCACCGCTTATAAACGATGAACTTGAAGGTTTTGACAAAGACAAGAATCCTGCCTTTGAGAACGCAGAGGCTAAATTTTATCTGGCATACCGCGATGGCAAAATAGTAGGTAAAACTGCCGCTATAATCAACTGGCAGGAAGTAAACCAGCAAGGCAAGAAAAAAGTTCGATTTGGCTGGTTCGATGTTATAGACGATATTGAAGTAACTAAAGCATTACTGGAAAAAGTATACGAATACGGACGTGAAAAAGGCATGGATCATGCCGAGGGCCCTATGGGATTCTCAAATCTTGATAAGGTAGGCGTACTTACCGAAGGTTTTGACCAGATAGGTACCATGATTACCTGGTATAACTACCCGTACTACAAAGAACACTTTGAAAAATTAGGAATGACCATCGAAAAAGAATACCACGAAAGTGTATTTTCATTCTTTGATGTAGATCCCGCTCCTTTTCAAAAGGCAAGCACCCTAATCAAAAAACGTTACAACCTGCGGGCAGTTAGCTTCTCTTCTTCAAAAGAAGTAATGCCGTATGTAGACAAGATGTTTGACCTTTTCAACAAAACTTACGAAAAACTATCTTCGTTTGTCGCGATTTCCGAAATACAAAAGGAATACTTCAAAAAGAAATACGTTGGACTCATCAATCCTGAGTACATCAAGTTTGTTGAAGACCAAAATGGCAACATAATAGCCTTTACCATAGTTATGCCTTCGTTTTCTGAAGCACTGATTAAAGCTAAAGGAAGACTGTTCCCGTTTGGCTTCATCCATCTTTTAAAAGCCAGAAAAAACAGCAAAGAAGTGGTTTTTTACCTTATAGGCATAGATCCCGAATACCAAAACAAAGGCGTTACAGCTATTATCTTTGACGAATACTATAAGGTTTTCATGAAAAACAACATTCACACTTGTATCAGAACACCTGAACTGGAAGATAACTATGCTATGCATAACCTTTGGAAGAACTTTAACCCAAAGATCCATAAACGAAGGAAAACCTATAAAAAAGAGCTGTAATTTATATTGCTCTTATTATTTACTATATAGCTCCGAAGCCAATGGTTTCGGAGTTTTTATTAACTATTATTTATGCGCATCACAATTTGCACTTTAATAATCTTAAGTATTATCATAATATTAGTACTAATGGAATATATCATCAGGCAGAAAAAGAAAATATACTACACTTATATTGATTCTTCTTCAAAAAAAGCCTACAATTCTTACTCCAGATATGACGGACAATGGTTTTCGGAAGATATTGCACTTGTCAACTTAATGCAAAAAAATCCGGAAGATAGCTGGCTGCAAAAAACAGGAAAAAACATAAAACGCTGTCAGGTACTTTTCTTCTGCCTATTAGGAGTACTAATCATAATTGGAGTACTAAGTAAAATATACGGATGGATGTAATAAAAAAGCCCATTCGCAGAACGAATGGGCTTCTCTAATATAAATTGTATGCTTATTCAGCAGAAACGTCAACTGTAGTCTGGGCAGCGATAGCTTTGTAAGTACCGTTTACCAGTTTCTCACGGATAGCCTCATACGCAGCAAGGGTCTCATCAATATCCGCTTTAGTATGTGTAGCCGTAGGGATCATCCTTAAAAGGATAA
Source organism: Flavobacterium suzhouense (assembly GCF_042684765.1). Taxonomy (NCBI): domain Bacteria; kingdom Pseudomonadati; phylum Bacteroidota; class Flavobacteriia; order Flavobacteriales; family Flavobacteriaceae; genus Flavobacterium; species Flavobacterium suzhouense. Next base: position 236,892 of record NZ_JBHUMD010000030.1, read on the forward strand.
TTCCTTTAGGTATTACCGGATAAACCACGATAGAAAGGAAAATACTGTAGTTTTCTCTCAGGTCGTTTACCATTACCATAGCTTCCGGAATACTACCTTCAAGATATACAGGAGTAACACAAGTATTTGTATCACCAATATTGAATCCTTTTTCTTTAAGTCCGTTTTGCAGGTAGTTTACATTTTCCCAAAGCTTATCTTTAAGCTCCGGCATAGTTCTTAGCATTTCAAGACGTTTAAGAGCACCTTTAACCAATACCATTGGAAGCGCTTTAGCAAACATCTGCGAACGAAGGTTATATTTAAGGAAGTCGATAACGTCTTTATCTGCCGCAACAAACGCACCTATACTCGCCATAGATTTAGCGAAAGTAGAGAAGTACACATCGATACCGTCCTGGCATTCCTGCTCCTCACCTGCTCCGGCACCTGTTTTACCAAGTGTACCAAAACCATGAGCATCGTCAACAAGAAGTCTGAAGTTATATTTCTTTTTAAGCTCTACGATCTCTTTAAGTTTACCCTGCTGGCCTCTCATACCAAAAACACCTTCGGTGATCACAAGGATACCACCTCCTGTAGTTTCTGCCATGTTTGTAGCACGTTCAAGGTTTTTCTCAAGACTCTCTACATCATTATGTTTATAGGTAAAACGTTTACCCATGTGAAGACGAACACCATCAATAATACAAGCGTGAGAATCGACATCGTAAACAATAACGTCATTTTTAGACACAAGAGCATCAATAGTAGAAACCATCCCCTGGTAACCGAAGTTTAACAGGTAGGCCGATTCTTTTCCAACAAAAGAAGCAAGTTCCTGCTCCAGTTTCTCGTGCCATGAAGTGTGTCCGCTCATCATCCTTGCTCCCATTGGGTATGCAGAACCATACTCTGCAGCAGCCTCAGCATCTACTTTACGCACCTCAGGGTGGTTAGCAAGACCAAGGTAATCGTTTATACTCCAGTTGATAACCTCTTTACCGTGAAACTGCATCCTGTTAGCCAAAGGGCCTTCAAGTTTAGGAAAAACAAAATATCCCTCAGCCTGTGAAGCCCACCTGCCAAGAGGGCCTTTATTCTTCTGTATTCTTTCGAAAAGATCTTTTACCATAATTATAGTTTTGTGCTTTTTAAAAACGCACCAAAAGTAACTATTATATTAATCACATCAAATAATTTTCGATTTTCATTGTAATAAAACAGGGAGTTTTTCGTCTAACAGGAAAGAAGGGTTGCCAACACTGCCTTTCAGCAAGTAAAAAGTATCGGATTAAACCGATAGCACTCAAAAAAATGAGGGAAAAGCGCCACTCTTTTAAAAAAAATTATAGTTTTACGAAATTAATAACCAAAAACAATCAATTACGATGGACTCACAAAAAGTAGACATGTACTTAATGTCAAATTCAAAGTTTTTTCAACCTTCTCAACTAGCATATATTCGCGAAAGACTTCTTGCTGCCGACGAATCTAAATGGATGTACATCCAGTCAGCTGATCTTAAGGACCCAACAACTATCCTTATCGTTTCTATCCTTGCCGGCGGACTTGGAATAGACCGTTTTCTTGTTGGCGATACAGGATTAGGAGTTGCAAAACTACTTACTTGCGGAGGTTTAGGTATATGGACAATTATCGACTGGTTCCTAATCATGGATATTACCCGCCAGAAAAACATGGAAAAGCTACAGGCTTACCTATAATATAACATGACAAGAAACAGGCTATACCTGCTGCTGTCTCTTGGCCTTTTGGCCGGTTACGGTTGGCTGATATGGGCATCGTGGCAAACTACGCATCATAGCGATTTTACACCTTGCTTTTTTAAAAATGCAACCGGTATAGCCTGCCCTTCTTGTGGTGTTACACGCTCTGTACTTCAGGTATCCCACGGACATATTACAGAAGCGATTTTACTTAATCCCCTTGGCCTGATTATGGCCGCAATAATGATTACAGCTCCTTTTTGGCTACTATATGATGTCATCCTCAAAAAAGACACTCTTTATACAAGCTATAAAAAAACAGAGCAGCTCATCCGAATAAAATGGGTAGCCATTATACTTATTATTTTAATCTTAATCAACTGGGCATGGAATATACAGAAGGGACTATAGAAACTACTCCGGTAACAGAAACAAAGCCATTTGTACATCCTTATGAATACGAATTAGCTTCTAACAGTTATATGATGGCTGTAGTATCGGTCATTGCAGGCCTGCCATTGCCCGTTATCAACCTTATTGCCACTGTAGGCTATTACCTTGCTCACAGAAAATCATCCTATCTTGTACGCTGGCATTGCATACAGGCCTCTTTAGGACAAATTGCACTTATTCCATTTAACAGCATCGCTCTTGCATGGACATTAGGCATACTGTTTGGCGGCAGGGGCTTTTTAGGATTATATGATATTCCAAGGCGTTATTATGCTGACAATGTAACTCTTTTTGAAGATTATACAGGCACTACCCTTTTATACTGGCTTTATATTACCTTTGTCATAATTCTGAACATAACCGAATTTATTATTGTTATCGCTACAGCTACTAAAGTTAGAAAAGGCCATAACGTTCGCTGGTTTGGAATTGCTTCGTTAGCCGACAGGCTAACTAGTACAGAAGACAGAAACCCATATAAAACAGCATAATGAAACTGGTATTTGCCTCGAACAATAAGAATAAACTACAGGAAATAAGACATCAGCTGCCTCAGGACATCGAACTGCTTAGCCTTGAAGACATAGGCTGCCATGAAGATATCCCTGAAACTGCCGATACCATTGAAGGCAACGCCATACTGAAAGCCGATTATGTAACCAAAAATTACGGTTACGACTGTTTCGCCGATGATACCGGACTTGAAGTTGATGCATTAAACGGCGCTCCCGGAGTATATTCCGCACGTTATGCCGGTGAACAGAAAGACGCTAACGATAATATGGATAAGCTTTTACAGGAGCTTGAAGGCAACACCAACCGTAAAGCACATTTTAAAACCGTAATAGCACTTAACAGTAACGGACAACAACACCTTTTTACAGGAATTGTTAATGGTGTAATCACTACCGAAAAAGCAGGAAAAGAGGGTTTTGGCTACGATCCTATATTTAAACCGGAGGGGTTAGATCTCACTTTTGCGCAAATTTCTCTTGCCGAAAAGGCACTCTTAAGCCATCGTGGACGTGCTGTAGCGCAGCTTATCGCTTTTCTGAAATCATAACTTTCTGATTTTCAAATATTTTTATTAAAATAAAACTGCAAATCTCATTAGCATATGTCGCTAATTAGCAGTACCTTTGCACCTATTTTAAAAATATATATGAATAAATTTGAACAATTAGGATTGAATGAATCGCTGCTGAGGGCGATAACCGATCTAGGATTTGAGAATCCGTCAGAAGTGCAGGAGAAAGCGATTCCCCTATTATTGGAAAAAGATACAGATATAGTAGCGTTAGCCCAGACGGGTACAGGGAAAACCGCTGCTTTCGGTTTTCCGCTTATCCAGAAGATAGATCCTGAGAACAGGAACACACAGGCGTTGATTTTGTCGCCTACTCGTGAGCTTTGCTTACAGATAACAAACGAGATCAAACTTTACGCTAAATACATAAAAGGCCTTCATACTGTTGCAGTATACGGCGGTGCCAGCATTACAGAACAGGCAAGAGAAGTAAAACGTGGCGCACAAATTATTGTTGCAACACCGGGAAGGATGCAGGACATGATTAATCGTGGTCTTGTTGATGTTTCAAAAATTGATTACTGTATTCTTGATGAGGCTGATGAAATGCTTAACATGGGATTCTATGATGATATCGTAAACATCCTTTCTACATCACCTGACGATAAGAGCACATGGCTTTTCTCGGCTACTATGCCACAGGAAGTTGCACGTATCGCTAAAGAATTCATGAGAAAGCCACTTGAGATTACAGTTGGACACAAAAACTCAGGTTCTTCTACAGTATCTCACGAGTTTTACCTTGTAAATGCACGTGACCGTTATGAAGCTCTTAAGCGTCTTGCCGATGCTAACCCGGATATCTTCTCGGTTGTTTTCTGCCGTACTAAAAGAGATACTCAGGCTGTTGCCGAAAAACTTATCGAAGACGGATACAATGCAGCAGCACTTCATGGTGACCTTTCTCAGGCACAACGTGACTCTGTAATGAAATCATTCCGTAACAGACAAATACAAATGCTTGTTGCTACCGACGTTGCTGCAAGGGGTATTGACGTTGATAACGTTACTCACGTAATTAACTATCAGCTACCTGACGAGGTTGAAACGTACAACCACCGAAGTGGCCGTACAGGACGTGCCGGTAAACTTGGTACATCTATCGTTATTATCACTAAAAGTGAGCTTCGTAAAATATCGGCTATCGAAAGGATCATCAAACAGAAGTTTGAAGAAAAAACAATCCCTTCAGGGATGGAAATCTGCGAAATACAGCTATTCCACCTTGCTAACAGGATTAAAGATGTAGAGGTTGACCACGAGATAGATTCTTATCTTCCTGCTATTTATGAGGTAATGAAAGACCTTTCTAAAGAAGAACTTATCAAGAAAATGGTATCGGTAGAATTTAACCGATTCATCAACTACTATAAAAAGAACCGTGACCTTTCTGCTCAATCGGCAGGTGAAAGAGGCGAAAGAGGTGCTGCAAGGCCAAACGACAGCGGCGCTGTTCGTTACTTTATTAACATCGGATCAAGAGATAATTACGACTGGATGAGCCTTAAAGACTTCCTTCGTGATACATTAGGTCTTGGACGTGACGACGTGTTTAAAGTGGATGTAAAAGAAGGTTTCTCTTTCTTTAACACTGATGCAGAGCACAGCGAAAAAGTACTTGATATTCTGAACAGCTTCCAGATGGATGGACGCAGGATTAATGTTGAGATCTCTAAAAACGACGGTCGCGACAATAATAGCGGAAGAAGAGACCACAACAACCGTGGTGGCGGCTTTAAACGTGGTGGAAGCGACAGAGGTTTTGAGCGCGGAAACAGAAACAGTGGCGAAAGAAGAGGCGGAAGCTCTTACGGAGAAGGAAGAAGCGGCGCAAGGAATTCAAGCCCGGGCGGACGTCCTCCAAGAAGAGGTGATTCTGCCGCTCCAAGAGACAGAAAACCAAGAAGAAACTAAAAAAGCAAATCATATTTTCAGGAAGAGACGCAACAATGTTGCGTCTCTTTTTCATTTATAACACCCGTGTTTTCATTTCCACTAAAAAAAATTAAACAAGTTCATATACTAACTTCAAAATATCCCGTTAGTTTATTACTTTTACGACACATAAACATTCAATGAGATATTTTGTAGTTTTTTTATTTGCATTACTTTCTTTCAGCGCTTTTGCACAGAATACTTCTGCACCCGAAAAAGTTTCCGGTATTATACTGAACGAAGCTACGCTTCAGCCGGTTCCGGGAGCCAGTATCATCAACATCAATCGTGTAAAGGGAGTAACAGGTGACGACCGTGGTAATTTTACCATCGAGGCTTCTGTAAACGATACGCTCCATATATCTTTTGTAGGATATCAGTCGGTAAGGGTACGCGTGACCAACGACTGGATCAAATTTAAAAATGTGACAAAAATTTTGCTTCAGGAGAAAGCCTACACACTCGAGGAAGTAATCATCAGCAAATACAACCTGACAGGTTACCTGCAGATTGACTCTAAGCTGGCTCCTGTTCGCGAAAACTACCGCTACAGCATTTCAGGACTTAATATAGGTTATGAAGGTGGCGACAATTCTCCAAACTCTTTCAAGAAAATTGTAAGCTCGATGTTCAATCCTGCCGACCTGCTACATAATATTTTTGGTAAAAAACCACAGGAAATGCGCAGACTGAAGGAAATGAAAAAAGACGACACCGTGCGTAACGCGCTTGCCGAAAAATATGACCGCGAAACCCTTGCTGCCCTTTTAGGTGTAAGCAAAGATGATATAGCCGACATACTAGAGCGTTGTAATTATTCGGAGGAGTTTATAAAATCTGCCAACGATCTGCAGATTATGGATGCCATAAGCGGTTGTTATGAAGAATATAAAGCACTGAACAGAAGTAACTAGTTAGCAGTATTAAGTCGCAGTTTACAGTTAAGACAGCTATCCTGAAGACCTATTAAACAATTACACTTGTATAGACAAAATACACGTAGAGCCGTAGCAATGCTACGGCTCTACTCTTTTATAAACAAATATTTATTATTATATCTGTAAAATGTGACTGCGACTAAAACTAGTCTGAAAGATACCTCTCTGTAATAAAATCAATATCTTTTATTGATTTACGTGCCCAGTCAATGCGTTTTTCAAGCAATTCTTCTTCGTTTAACTGCCACTGTATATCAGAATTTCGTAGTCTCGTACTCAAACTATGAATAATTATCGCAGCCGATGAAGACACATTGATACTTTCGGTAAAGCCATACATGGGTATTTTAAGGAAACCATCCGCCTGTTCCATTACCTCTTCCGACAAACCAAGCTTTTCAGTACCGAAGAACAAAGCCGCCGGAGTACTGATATCAAAATCTTCAAGGTAGCAGGAATCTTTATGCGGTGTTGTAGCAATAATGCGATATCCTTTATCCTTAAGGTTCTTTATACATTCTTCCGTTGAATTAAAACGGTTAACATCTACCCATTTTTCGGCACCTAAAGCTATTTCTTTATCAATGGTCTTACCGTATTTTGCCTCGATAACATTCAGTTCCTGAAACCCAAAGATCTCGCAGGTACGCATTACAGCGCTTGCATTGTGCAACTGGTAAACATCTTCCATAGCAACAGTAAAATGCCTGGTGCGACGTGAAAGCATATCAATAAACTTATTTTTTCTTTCTTCCGTTATAATGGTTTCAAGATAGTTGAGATAGTTTACGTCTGATATATTTTTCATTATATGCAAGTTTGCCATTTAATTTTTACTATATTAGGGTCAACAAAACCAACTAAATTGTTTGTATGACTCAGGAAGAATTACTCGCGCAAATCTACAAAAAAGACAGCAATGCTTTTAATACGCTGTACAACATGTACTCTAAAAGCCTTTATGGTGTAATTTTCAATCTATTAAAAAACAAAGAAGAAGCGGAAGACGTTTTACAGGAAGTATTTGTAAAAATCTGGAAAAATGTTGACTCTTATAACGAAAGTAAAGGACGTTTTTTCACCTGGATCCTAAACATAGCCAGGAATGCAGCCATAGACAGGTTGCGATCTAAAGACCATACTAAAAATTTAAAAAACCTCTCGGTTGATAATTTCGTACATATCCTTGACCACAATGCCACAGTCGTTAACAGAATAGACGCTATTGGTATACGTGAATTTGTAAAAAAGCTAAAGCCTGTATGCGTGCGCATTATCGAGCTATTATTTTTCAAGGGCTATACCCAACAGGAAGCCTCAGACGAACTGGCAATGCCTCTTGGCACGGTTAAGACACAAAACAGGACTTGTATTAAAGATTTAAGAAACATATTAGAGGTATAATGGAAGAATTTATCAACTCAGGGATTTTAGAACTTTATATCTTTGGTGTAACCACTGAAGAAGAAAACAGGGAAGTTCAGGAAATGGCCGGTAAACATGCCGAGGTCAGAGCCGAGATATTATCTATAGAAAAAGCGATTATCGATCTTTCTTATAGCGTATCACCACAACTATCACCGGAAGTATACCACAGGATTCGCAGAGAACTCATCGACAAGCATGGAACTGAAGATGTTATACAACTACAACCCCGCAAGAGCGCTTCTTCATACATTGGATGGGCAGCAGCTATCGTATTACTGGGCTGCTTAGGCGTACAATATTTTATGTATGACCAGGAGGTGGAGAAAAAAGAAGCTGTTACTAAAGAAAGGGACAAATATGAGCAACTGTTTGCGAGCACCACTAAAGACAATGAACAAAAAGAAAAGGCATTGCGTGTTATCCGTGCGAAAAACAGTGCTATAGTAAACCTTGGTGGACAACAGGTGTCTCCAGATTCGTATGCAAAGATCTATATGAACGATGCAGACAATGAAGTGTTTGTAGATATCGCCGGTTTGCCCGAAGCACCGGAAGGAAAAGAGTATCAGGTATGGGCACTAACGCTTAACCCGCTTACACCAACAAGCATTGGGGTACTTGACAAGAATAAAGTTGCGGACAGCCAGGGAATCATTCAGGTGGATAACTTTGAAGGCGTACAGGCCTTTGGTATCACCCTTGAGCCTGCAGGCGGTAGCGCAACACCTACTATGGAACAACTATATACTTTAGGCCAAGTAAAAAGCTAACAAGCCGAAATTTTTATAAAACTGTAAGGTGCGCTTTGTGAAAACTCAGCGCACTTTTTTATTTAAATATCCTCCCGAATTATTAAACCACAAAGAACACAAGGAATCACAAAGCTTTGTGATCATAGTGAAAAAATTTTGTGCACTTTGTGGTAAAATATAATAGTGATAAACCAAATTTCTGATTTATTTTTGACAGTACAGACGTAGCAATGCTATGTCTCTGCAATAAAACATTTACATTATTCAATATAAAAATGAAAAAACTAGTAATACTTTCAGGAGCAGGAATGAGTGCCGAAAGCGGCATAAAAACCTTTCGTGATGCAGGCGGACTATGGGAAGGCCATGACGTAATGGAAGTAGCATCGCCCGAAGGCTGGCGAAAGAACAACGCGCTCGTACTGGACTTTTACAACCAACGTCGCAGGCAGCTCTTTGAAGTACAACCTAATCAGGGACATATTATCGCTGCCGAGCTTGAAAAAGATTTTGATGTACACATCATCACCCAAAATGTGGACGATCTGCACGAGCGCGCCGGCAGCACTAAGGTTTTACACCTGCACGGCGAACTCCTGAAAGCCCGTAGCGTTAATAATGAAAATGATATTATCGAATGGAAAACCGATATAAACGTTGGCGACCTACACACCGACGGACATCAGCTACGCCCCCATATCGTTTGGTTTGGTGAAATGGTTCCGGCAATTATAGAAGCTGCCGATATAGTAAAAGAAGCCGATTATATTGTTATTGTAGGTACGTCAATGCAGGTATATCCTGCAGCTGGACTGGTAGATTATGTAAGACCTACAGTTCCGATTTTCTATATTGACCCAAACCCGGCGACTATTCCTTACCTAACTAATTCTATTGACGTAATACCAATGACAGCAAGTGAAGGTATGGCGGTTGTGAGGGAGAGATTAAGAAGTATTTAAAAGCTTCGGAGGAGCGGCATATTATATGTCGCTCCTCCGAAGCTTTTTCACAACAACGCATCACATACTGCTATAAATATGTCGCCTCTCCGAGGCTCTTTTATAGCATTAAAATAACCAAATAATCCTATTCCAATTTCTTTATTCCCCTCAAAATCCTTACCTTCGCGGCTTCTAATTTTGACACTTAAACACATGCAAAATTTATCTGAACTGAATGCCATATCGCCTATAGACGGCCGTTACAGAAACAAAACTGCTCCTTTAGCTGCTTATTTTTCAGAAGAAGCGCTAATAAAATACCGCGTGCTTGTAGAGATCGAGTACTTTATCGCTCTTTGCGAACTGCCATTACCTCAGCTTACCGGCGTAAGCAAAGATGTTTTTGAGCCGCTTCGTGACATTTACAGAAACTTCTCAAGCGAAGATGCACTTCAGATAAAAGAAATCGAAAAAACAACAAACCACGACGTTAAAGCCGTGGAATACTTTATAAAAGCTGCTTTCGACAAACTTGGCCTTGATGCTCACAAAGAGTTCATCCACTTTGGACTGACTTCACAAGACATCAACAACACTGCTATTCCGCTTTCTACAAAAGAAGCGTTCGAAAACGTATACATGCCATCGTTAATCAGCGTTATTGCTAAACTGAAAGAGCTTAGCATTGAGTGGAAAGATGTACCGATGCTTGCCCGTACCCACGGACAACCGGCCTCTCCTACCCGTCTTGGCAAAGAGATCCATGTATTTGTTGAACGTTTAGAAGAGCAGATGCGTTTGCTTTTCAACGTGCCGTTTGCAGCTAAATTTGGTGGTGCAACAGGTAACTTCAATGCACATTTTATTGCATACCCGCAAAATGACTGGAGAAAGTTCGGTAATGACTTCGTAGAAGGTACACTTGGACTTAAACATTCATTTCCAACAACACAGATAGAGCATTACGATCACTTTGCTGCGTTCTTTGATGCACTTAAGCGTATCAACACTATCCTTATCGATCTTGACAGGGATATCTGGACGTACGTGTCTATGGATTACTTCAAACAGAAGATCAAAGCCGGTGAGATCGGTTCTTCGGCTATGCCACATAAAGTTAACCCTATCGACTTTGAAAATTCTGAAGGTAATCTAGGTATCGCTAACGCCATTTTTGAGCACCTTTCGGCTAAACTGCCAATCTCAAGACTACAGCGTGACCTTACTGACAGTACAGTACTTCGTAATGTAGGTGTACCAATGGGACATACTATCATATCTTTCGAAGCTACACTTAAAGGCTTAAACAAGCTTCTTCTTAACGAGGAGAAATTCCACGAAGATCTTGAGAAAAACTGGGCTGTAGTAGCTGAGGCTATCCAGACGATCCTTCGCCGTGAGGCTTATCCTAACCCGTATGAGGCACTTAAAGACCTTACAAGAACGAATACGGTTATCAATAAAGAGTCAATGCATGCGTTCATCAACAACCTGAACGTTAGCGACGAAATAAAAGCAGAACTATTAAAAATCACTCCTGCTAATTACCTTGGAATACACGCTTAATAAGTTTTAGCTTAATAAAATACTGAAGAGATGTAACATTTGTTATGTCTCTTTTTTTATGCATCTACTGAAAAGTACCTCAGCGACCGGAAACTTCTATAAAAAATGGTCAAAAATCCTTATATTGCAGTACAACCGCGTTTAGCATAATCAAACAGGTTCATATATGCCAAATAAGATTTTAATCCTTTTCGCGCATCCGTTGTTCGAGAAATCGAACGCCAATAATGCGCTTATAAGCCATATCCCAAATTCTCATAACATTACTTTTCACGACCTCTACCAGGAGTACCCCGAGTTCGATATCGATATGAAACGTGAGCAGGAACTATTAATGCTGCATGACATTATCATCTGGCATCATCCTATGTATTGGTACAGTTGCCCTCCCCTCCTCAAGCAATGGATAGATATTGTACTGGAGCACGGTTGGGCTTACGGCAAAGAAGGCTTTGCCCTCAAAGACAAACCTCTATTACAGGTAATAACCACAGGTGGACGAAAAGAAAACTACAGTCCACTAGGGCGTGACCGTTTTACGATCCCTCAGCTTTTGGAACCTTTTAACCAGACAGCAAAGGTTTGTAATATGATATATCTACCGCCTTTTGTTGTACACGGCACACATTCTATGGATGAGGCCGGTTACGAAAAGAACGCAAAACTGTACGGACAGGTTCTTGAATATTTAGAGAATATAGACCTTAACATAAAAGAAGTTTCAGAGTACCACTATTTTAACGACTGGATAAAAACAAAATTAGGATAATATGCAGGACAGTTTTTTCTTTCAGGCCATAATATACCTTGTCGCAGCCGTGGTATGTGTCCCTATTGCCAAAAAAATAGGACTTAGCTCAATATTAGGTTATTTATTTGCCGGAATCATCATTGGCCCTTATGTACTGGGCTTCATTGGCCAGGAAGGCCAGGACATCATGCATTTTGCCGAATTCGGAGTTGTAATGATGTTATTCCTCATCGGACTGGAGCTTGATCCACAGAAATTCTGGCGAATGCGGAAATTCATAATTGGTATGGGCACCCTTCAGGTAGTAGGTACAGCTGCTGTATTATTTATAGCCTGTTCGTTTGTACTCCGCTGGGAATGGCGTGCTACACTAGTTATTTCGTTAGCACTTACCCTTTCTTCAACTGCTATCGTAATGCAGACCCTAAAAGAAAAAGGACTTACCAATACCTCTATGGGGCGTTCCTCTTTTGCTATATTGCTGTTTCAGGATATAGCCGTAATCCCAATCATGGCAATATTGCCCTTATTGGCCGAAACTGACGGAGCAGTAAATCTCGAGCACGTAAATCAGTCCCTTATTTCCGACTTTGAACCCTGGCTGCAAACGCTTATTGTTTTTGGAGCCATAGGCATGGTTTATGTCGGCGGACGTTTTATAATTGTTCCGTTATTGCATGTAGTAGCCAGAACAAGACTTCAGGAGTTGTTTACAGCTTCAGCGCTATTATTGGTAATGGGTGTGTCATTTATGATGCAACTGGTAGGATTAAGCCCGGCATTAGGCGCTTTCCTTGCAGGACTGGTATTAGCTAATAGTGAATTCAGGCATGAATTGGAAGGCGATATTGCCCCTTTTAAAGGACTGCTTTTAGGCCTGTTCTTTATTGGTGTTGGTGCTTCCATCAACTTTTCACTTATTATGGCCGATCCGGCATTCATTATCATATTTACTACCATATTCAACAGTATCAAGTTTTTTGTATTGCTGATTGTTGGAAATATATACAAGAAAAGCTCAGATCAAAATCTATTATTCTCTTTTGCTTTAAGCCAGGCCGGGGAATTTGGTTTTGTAATACTCGGATTTGCATTGCAGCTTAATCTTATGCCGGAAGAGTTATCCAACCAGATGATGGCGGTAATTGCCATTAGTATGGTAGGAACACCTTTCTTATTACTAATAAATGAAAAGCTCATAGACCCTTATTTTGGCGTGAAGGAAAAACAGCCAAAAGACAAATATGATTCAATTGATGAACATAACGATGTGGTGATTGCCGGTTTTGGAAACTTTGGAAGCACAATCGTGCGTTTACTAAAAACAAATGGCATTAAGGCAACCGTACTCGACATGGACTCCGACAGGGTTGATTCACTGCGAAAAATGGGCTTTACGGTTTACTATGGAGATGCCTCCAGGCTTGAGCTGCTTAAAGCAGCAGGTTGCGACAATGCAAAACTGTTTATAGCCGCCATTGACAACCCAAGAGTAAACCTCGAGGTAGTGGAAATGATAAAGAAACACTTCCCACATTTAAAAGTACTGGCTCGTGCCCGTAACCGCAGTGATGCTTTTGAGCTACTGGATATGGGAGTAAAGGATTTTTACAGGGAAAATATGTACAGTGCTGTTCATTTGGGTGTAGATGCGTTGGTAGAGCTTGGCCACAGGCGTTATACCGCTACACGACAAGGTCAGCGCTTTATGAAGTACGACGAGCAATCTATAGTAAGATTAGCTGAAAAACGTCACGACAAAAAAGCCTTCCTGATGACCGCTAAAGAAGAAATTGAAATGCAGGAACAACTTCTTCGCAATGATTTATATTCACAACTAGGAGCACAAGACCATGCCTGGGAAAGTGCCGATATACGAAAAGAACGCAGGGAAGAACTTGATAATACTACGGATTAGACTATAGTTATAAAGTTGTAATGTCAAAAGTTCAACACAAAAAAAAGATTACAACTTTAAAAATCAAAAAAGGCACAGAGAAGAAGTTTTACAACTCCTAACCCATGCCTTTTTCATGTATTATATCGTTATCAATACACCTTATATCTTCCGACAACCGGCAACTGACAACTAACAAACCAAATAATTATCTTGAATAATTCGGAGCTTCTTTAGTGATTGTTACGTTGTGAGGGTGGCTCTCAGCGATACCACTTGACGTTAAACGTACAAAACGGCTGTTTTCCTGTAGTGTAGGAATGTCTTTAGCACCACAGTAGCCCATACCGGCACGAAGACCTCCAATGAACTGAAGCATGCTTTCGAAAAGCTCTCCTTTGTAAGGAACACGCCCAACGATACCTTCCGGAACCAATTTTTTCACATCGTCCTCAACATCCTGGAAGTAACGGTCTTTAGAACCTTCTTTCATTGCTTCTACAGATCCCATTCCGCGGTATGATTTGAATTTTCTTCCTTCGAAGATGATCGTCTCACCCGGAGATTCTTTAGTCCCTGCAAGAAGCGATCCAAGCATTACACAGTCGGCACCCGCAGCAAGCGCTTTAGGAATATCACCCGTATAACGGATACCACCATCAGCGATTACAGGAACACCTGTACCTCTAAGGGCAGCAGCTACTTCAAGAACCGCAGAGAACTGAGGGAAACCAACACCTGCAACTACACGTGTAGTACAGATTGAACCCGGACCGATACCTACTTTTACAGCATCAGCACCGTTTTCGGCAAGATATAATGCAGCTTCCGGAGTAGCAATGTTACCTACCACCACATCAAGCTGAGGGAATTTAGCTTTTACTTCTTTAAGAACCGTTACCACACCTTTAGTGTGACCGTGAGCCGTATCGATGATAACAGCATCAACACCAGCATTAACAAGAGCTTCAGCACGCTGAACCGCATCGGCAGTAACACCAAGGGCAGCTGCAACGCGAAGGCGTCCGAACTTATCTTTGTTAGCGATAGGTTTTTGTGTAAGTTTAGTGATATCCCTGAATGTGATAAGGCCAACAAGTTTATTGTCAGCATTTACAACAGGAAGTTTTTCGATCTTATTTTTTTGAAGGATACCTTCTGCTTCCTGAAGCGTAGTACCTTCAGCAGCAGTAACAAGGTTTTCAGATGTCATTACCTCAGTAATGGCACGTGTATTATTTTTTTCAAAACGAAGGTCACGGTTAGTAACGATACCTTTAAGGATTCCGTTAGCATCAACTACAGGAATACCTCCGATACCATACTCACGCATTGCGTTTTTAGCATCACCTACGTTTGATGTAAGAGGAAGCGTAACAGGATCGATGATCATTCCTGACTCCGCTCTTTTTACTTTACGAACTTCAGTTGCCTGTTGTTCGATCGTCATATTTTTATGAAGAACGCCAATACCACCTTCACGAGCCATAGCGATTGCCATTGCGCTTTCGGTTACGGTATCCATCGCAGCAGATACGATAGGTACATTTAGCGTTATGTTTTTAGAGAATTTAGACTGAATGCTAACTTCGCGTGGTAATATTTCAGAGTAGTTAGGAACCAGCAGAACATCATCGTAAGTAAGGCCTTCACCGATGATTTTAGAAGTGTGTGCTTTCATTATGCAATTGTAGTTAAATTGCATGCAAATATACATCTTTTTTCGCGAATGCAAAATATAGAGTGTGATAATATATTTTTATACATCAATAAGCAATTCTTATATCTTTAACTTGCTTTGTTACCAATTTTTGGTAACTTTGAAATAAAGTTATCTGATTATGAGCAAAAACACATCAATTTCATTAGGCAGCCATTTTGAACATTTTGTTGAGGATAGCATATCAAACGGACGTTTTAAAAATGCAAGTGAAGTTATAAGAGCCGGCTTACGTCTACTTGAAGAAGACGAAAGCAGGATAATCCAACTCAAATCTGCCATAAACGAAGGCATTAAAAGTGGCAGAGCTGAAAATTTCGACCCTAAAAAACACCTTACCTCACTAAAAGCAGCCAGAAAATTAAATGGCTAAATTTCATTTTTTAAACAAGGCTCTAGATGATTTAACTGAGATTTGGGAATATACAATTGACGAATGGTCTGAAAAACAAGCCGACAGATATTACAGCCTGCTTATAGATTCGTGTACAGAATTAGCCGAAAACCCTTATTTAGGTAAACTTTACAATGAAATCTCACATAACCTATACGGTCATAAATCTGCAGAACACATCATTTTCTATTTCATAATTGATTCTCAAGAAATTGAAATCGTTAGAATATTACATGGAAGAATGGATTTGAATAGAAAATTTTAGACTTTAATCTTTTCTATTCAAATTTTAATAATCACTTGAGATTGCCACACTCCACTACGTTACGTTCGCAATGACAGAACACATAAAACTGCTAACTGAGACTGCGACTGTAAACTCTGTTAATGAAACTCCCCAAATAGCTTCGTCGCCTCGTTATAGGCACTCTCAAAGCTCATGGGCTGCATATTAGTATCAGCTTTTACAGTGGTGAAATACGATAACATACGTTCTGTAGGCATATTTCCGGTAAGGTCGTCTTTGGCCATTGGGCATCCGCCAAAGCCTTGTATCGCTCCGTCGAAACGTTTACAGCCGGCTTTATAGGCCGCATCAATCTTCTCGAACCATTTATCAGGTGTAGTGTGTAAATGCGCCCCAAATTCAATCTGAGGGTATTTAGGGATAAGATTCGAAAACAAGTAATCAATAACATCCGGCGTAGAGCTACCTACAGTATCACTAAGCGAAAGTATCTTAACGCCCATAGCTGCAAGTTTTTCAGTCCACTCCCCTACTATCTCTACATTCCACGGGTCACCATACGGATTCCCGAAGCCCATAGAAAGGTATGCCACAACTTCTTTGTTAGAAGCATCCGCAATGTTAAGTATCTCCTGAAGGGTAATTATTGATTCAGCTATCGTTTTGTGCGTGTTACGCATCTGGAAGTTCTCAGAGATCGAGAACGGATAGCCTAAGTATTGAATTTCTTTATGCTCAGACGCCATTTGAGCCCCCTGCGTATTGGCAATGATAGCCAGCAGCTTACTTTGCGTTTTAGAAAGGTCAAGCCCTGCCAGCACCTCGGCAGTATCCACCATTTGTGGAATAGCTTTTGGCGAAACAAAACTTCCAAAATCTATAGTATCGTAGCCAATCCTTAATAGGGACTGTATGTAGCTTATTTTCCTTTCGGTAGGAATGAACGCCTTGATGCCTTGCATAGCATCGCGGGGACATTCGATAATTTTAATCTTTTCCATAAAGGCTCAAAGATAATAGATTTAGCACATTTACGAAAACGTTTTCTCTTTTACGATTTTTGGATAGTTCGAAAAATCCAATAATCAAAATATCGAATCATCGAACTATCTAAGAATACAATAATCTTTTATTGATATCCTTTATAAGTGCCGGACCTTCATAAATAAAACCTGTATACAGTTGTATAAGGCTTGCACCTGCTTCCAGTTTCTCTATAGCGTCATCAGCAGTATGAATACCTCCTACTCCAATGATAGGGAATGCTTTGTTGCTTTTCTCAGAAAGGAATCGGATAACCTCTGTAGAACGTTTGGTAAGTGGTTTACCGCTTAACCCTCCCGTTTCCTGTTTATTTTCAGACACCAATCCATTCCTCGAGATAGTAGTATTTGTAGCAATTACACCAGCAATCTTAGTTGTTTTTACAATATCGATGATATCAAGCAATTGTTCATCCGTCAAATCCGGTGCTATTTTAAGTAATATCGGTTTCTGAACCGGTTTGGCAGCATTCTTATCCTGAAGCGTTTGCAACAAGTTCGTCAATGGCTCTTTATCCTGAAGTTCTCTTAAGTTAGGTGTATTGGGCGAACTCACGTTTACAACAAAGTAATCTACATAATCATATAAGGCATCAAAGCAGATTTCGTAATCGCTTACCGCATCTTCATTAGGCGTTACCTTGTTCTTACCGATATTTCCACCGATAAGCACGTGGCCTTTCCCTTTAGGATTCTTTTTCAGGCGTTCTACAGCTTCCTGTACCCCACCATTATTAAAGCCCATACGATTAATAAGCCCGCCATCTTCCCTTAAGCGGAATAATCTCTTTTTAGGGTTTCCATCCTGCGGTTTTGGTGTCAGGGTTCCGATTTCTATAAATCCGAAGCCCATGTTACCCAACTCTTTGTACAGTTTAGCATCCTTATCAAGACCAGCCGCAAGGCCAACCGGATTTTTGAACTTCAAACCAAATACCTCACGTTCCAAACGTGGGTCGTTTACTTCATACATCGACTTAAGCAGCGACGGCATTCCCGGTATGCTGTTTAAGAAACGTATTGATGAAAATGTGAAATGGTGAATTTTCTCCGGATCGAAGCGGAACAGTATAGGCCTTATTAAGGATTTGTACATATCGTTTTGTTTGGTGTGCAAATTTATGAATAACAAGCCATATTAAAAATTAAAGTGTAAAAGTTATTACATTTGATGATTCACCCCATACAAATACACCATGCTCAAAGGAGTTTTTACAAGCCTTCTAAATAAATATACCAGTGAAAAATCCCTAATTGAGACATTGTGGGATAATATCGAACAACATTATTCATCACCAAAACGTCATTACCACAACCTGCAGCATTTAGAGAATATGCTTTTTCAGCTTGAAACGTGCAGAGAACAAATTACCGACTGGGACACCCTTCTGTTTTCTCTTTTTTACCATGACATTATTTATAAAGTAACTTCTAAAGAAAACGAAGATAAGAGTGCCCTGGCTGCAATCAAAGCCCTTAACAGCATTGGTTATCCTAAAGAAAAGGTAAAACTTTGTGCAGAACAGATACTTGCCACAAAAAGCCATGAATTAAGCACCGATAATGACACCAATCTATTTACGGACGCCGACCTGTCTATTTTAGGCAGTGAATGGGAAATTTACCTTGAATACAGCCGGCAGGTACGGAAAGAATATGCCATTTATCCTGACTTTATGTACAACCCGGGAAGAAAGAAAGCACTACAGCACTTTTTAGACATGGAATACATTTTTAAGACGCCCTTTTTCAGGAAAAAATTTGAAGATCAGGCTAAGCAAAATATACACACCGAAATAACACTTCTTTCTAAAGAATAATACATAGAAAATTTATCTAAAATCAATACAGAAATACGTAAAATCGTAAATTTGCACTTCATTAATAAATAAAATTCAAAAATGCAGCATATCATAGACCGTTTCATTAGCTATGTGACTATTGACACAGAATCTGACGCAAACTCTCCAACTACACCAAGTACCGCTAAACAATGGGATCTTGCCAACAAACTTGCCGAAGAGCTTAAAGCTATAGGTATGGAAGATGTTACTATTGATGAGCATTCTTATGTAATGGCTACATTGCCTTCTAATGTAGACCATGAAGTTCCTGTTATAGGTTTTGTTTCTCACTTTGACACAACGCCTGATTTTACAGGAGCTAATGTTAAACCGCAGATTGTTCCAAATTATGACGGTGGCGATATTATCCTGAATAAAGAACTTAACATCGTACTTTCTCCGTCTTACTTTAAAGACATGCTACAATACAAAGGGCAGACAATTATCACTACCGATGGCACTACCCTTCTTGGTGCTGATGACAAAGCAGGTATTACGGAAATTGTAACTGCTATGGAATACATGATCCAGCATCCTGAGATTAAACACGGAAAAATCCGTATCTGTTTTACTCCTGATGAAGAAATCGGACGTGGTGCCGACCTTTTTGATGTAGAAAAATTTGGCGCTGAATGGGCGTATACTATGGATGGAAGCCAGATTGGTGAGCTTGAATATGAAAACTTCAATGCAGCCGGTGCAAAAATTACTTTTAAAGGTATCAGCGTTCACCCTGGTTATGCAAAAGGCAAAATGATCAACTCTATGCTTTTGGCTAATAACTTTATCAGTCAGCTACCTGCTAATGAAGTTCCTGAAAAAACTAAAGGTTACGAAGGTTTCTTCCACGTTGTAGGCATCAGTGGAAGTATCGAAGAAACAACTGTTCAGCTTATCATCCGTGACCATGATAAAGTAAAATTTGAGGAGCGTAAAGTGATGATCCAGACCATTACTGACAACATAAACGCCGAATACCAAAAGCAATTTGGCGGTGATGTGGTTATTCCTGAAGTAAGAGATTACTACTACAACATGAAAGAAAAGGTTGAGCCGGTTATGCACATTGTAGAAATTGCCGAAAAAGCAATGAGAGAACTGGGTATCGAACCACTTATCAAACCTATTCGTGGCGGAACTGATGGTTCCAGACTTTCATACATGGGCCTACCATGCCCTAATATCTTTGCGGGCGGACATAACTTCCACGGAAAATACGAATATGTTCCTGTAGAGAGCATGCAGAAAGCTGTAGAGGTTATCGTTAAGATCGCCGAGCTTACTGCCGAAAAGAAATAATAGATTAAAACATACTTTTGCCACGAATTATGCAATTCAGCACAAATTTTATTTTGTGTTATTTGTGTAATTCGTGGCTTATTTTTTACCCTTCCTGAAATTATTACCAAACAGAATATTCTTTATTTTTAAGCTTATAAAAATAAATCCCTGCCCAATGGAAACCAAAGAGAAATATGACTGGAACAAAAACGGTCAGTTGCCTGAAGAGCTTGAAGTCCTGAAAAGCATCATCAACAAAACAGAACTGGTTGAAACCACTAAGTGGGGAGGCATTGTTTACACCATCAATAACAAGAATGTTTTAGGCATTGGAGGCTTCAAAGATTTTTTCACCATTTGGTTCTTTAAAGGTGTATTTTTAAAGGATGAAGCCGGTATACTTGTAAACGCTAATGAAGGTGTAACCAAATCGTTGCGACAGTGGCGTTTTACCTCAAAAGACGAGATAAACGAAAAGCTGGTTCTTCAATACATTCATGAAGCTATCGCTGTAGAAAAGGCCGGCTTGGGTATTAAACCCGAAAGAAAAGAAGCCGTAATACCTGAACGCCTTCAGAAAGAACTGGACGCTTCAACCGATTTAGCGAAAGCTTTCGCGAAATTTTCGCCTTACAAACAAAAAGAATTCATCGAACAGATAGCAACCGCTAAACAGGAAAAAACTGTTTTAGCACGCCTTGAAAAGATAAAACCGCTAATTCTTCAGGGTATTGGACTGAATGATAAATACAGGAAGTAATAACAGTAGTGATCAGCGTAATTTACAATTACAGTCTGTCATTGCGAGGAGGTACGACGAAGCAATCTCTGAGATTGCCGCGCTCCATTACATTCCGCTCGCAATGACATAAGCACCATAAAAAAATCCCAATCTTTCGATTGGGATTTTATTTTATTATTTAACCTCTTTAGGGTTGTTTAATTTCTGGCTTAGTTCAAGTGATATAGCCGAACGCTCCATTTTAAGCTTTCCTGCCATAGTCTCAATAACTAATGAATCTTCAGCTATTTCAGCAATCCTTCCGTGGATGCCGCTTTTAGTGATGATCTTATCACCTACTTTAAGATTCTGCTCAAACTCTTTTTCAAGTTTTTGCCTTTTTTGTTGTGGGCGTAGCATTAAAAAATAAACTACTACAAACATTAATATAATCGGTGCAAATTGTCCTATCTGTTCCATAACTTAGTGTGCTGCCGGCGCAACACCAATACCTCCTGCAGGAGCTTCAATGTTAGCCTTAAATTTAAGAACTTCTGAAGCTTTTTCAGTGTTCATGTTTACTGTAACTGTTTTTTCCTGTTGTCCGCTTTTTCCTGTAGAATCAAAAATTACTTTGATATCTCCTGATTCACCCGGTTTGATAGGTGTTTTAGTAAACTCAGGAACAGTACATCCGCAGCTTGGTTTAGCATCACTGATAACAAGATCAGCAGTACCTTTATTTGTTACTTTAAAAGTGTGCTCTACTTTGTCTCCCTGTTTGATTTTTCCGAAATCAAACTCCATACTGTCAAATTCTGACACAGGAAGGTTTCCTGACTGTGCGTGAGCAATTTCAGCATCTTTAGCTGTTTTGTCGTCTATGCGTAATGCTGCGTTTTCTTTCTTGCATGCTGTAAGCACTAAAGATGCTACAAACAACATAGCGGCTGTTTTTTTCAACATAACTTAAAAATTTATAACTTGTTTTACATTAAACCTCTACCGGTTTTGATTAATTTATTACTTGCCTGGTAATCTTTGATAAGGTTATCAAGGATTCCGTTGATAAAAATACTGCTTTTTGGCGTAGAATACTCCTTTGCGATCTCAAGATATTCATTTATCGTTACTTTAACCGGTATCGACGGGAATTTTAAGAACTCACAAATTGCCATTTTAAGAATAATAGCATCTATTTCGGCTATACGCTCTGTATCCCAGTTAGGCGTTTTATCAATAAACTCCTTAGCCAGCTCCTGGTTATTAAGTACCGTTTTACGGAAAAGATCTTTCACAAAATCCTTATCATCAAGATCTTTATAAAGTCGTGACACTTTAAAAGTTTCTTTATCTTCCTCAGCAGGAGTCATTTGCCCAAGCTGTTTCGCTATAAGTGTATTTACAACCGGAATGTCATCAACCCATGTAAGCTTGTAATCTTCAAGATACTCATAAAGTTTTTCGTTAGGAGCGATAACCTCTGTAAACAGATTGGTTACAAAATCACGATCTTCCTCAAAGCTATTGGTTTTACTTTCCATATAGTTTTGATACACATCACTCTTTCTGATATCCTCAAGCAAAAGAAGGATATAATCATCATTATTCTTCCAGTTGTTAATATTCCTGTCAGCCATGGCAATGCTAAGCGAATTGCTTTCTGAAAGCATATTAAGCACCTTGTTGTTGATGAATTTTTTGTTTGGATTGCGCTCTTCGGCGGTAGCAAGGTGCTTTTTTGACGATTTTTCGATAAAATCTTCCTCACTGTTTCTAATCTCTACCAATGCAGACAGCATGATAAGATACAGGTCTCGAATGTTTTCAATACTATTAAAAAGGAATTTCTCTTCCTTTTCAAGATTGTCTGAATCGTTTTGATGCATAGCATAGATTGATTGCATCACTTTAACCCGAATATGTCTTCTGTTTAACATCCGCCTATAAGAACTTTAAAAATTAAGAGAGCGAAAGGTAGGTTCCCTTTCGCTCTGCAAAATTAAGAATAATATTTTTGTAAGCTAAATTATTTAGCTGTTTCTTTTTTTCTGTCGTCAATACGCTTCTGAGCGATTGCCATTGCAGCCTGCTGCGTAGTAATACCCTGAGTCTCAGCAAGAGCAAATATCTCAAGTGTAGTATTGTAGATATTCTCAGTTCTTCTCATAGCTTCAGCTGAATCATAACCTACAATCTCAGCATAAACATTGATAATACCACCTGCATTGATTAGGAAGTCAGGAGCATAAAGAATACCTTTTTCCTGAAGTATTTTTCCGTGAACAAGCTCATTAGCCAGCTGGTTATTAGCAGCACCGGCAATAACTTTAGCTTTTAATTTATCAATAGTCGCATCGTTGATAGTAGCACCAAGAGCACATGGAGCATAGATATCTACATCAGCAGCATAAACATCCTCACCTGTATAGATTGTAGCACCATATTTAGCTGATACTTCCTGCATTCTTGCTTCGTTGATATCAGAGATCTGAACAAGAGCACCTTCTTTAGTAAGGTAATCGATAAGTGTTTCACCTACGTGACCTGTACCTTGTACCAATACTTTTTTACCTGCAAGCTTATCGCTTCCAAACTGGTGCATAGCAGCAGCTTTCATACCCATGTAAACACCATAAGCAGTCACAGGAGAAGGGTTACCAGAACCTCCACGTTCTACAGAGATACCAGTAACGTGAGGCGTCACATCACGGATAAGATCCATATCAGCAGTAGTAGTTCCTACATCTTCAGCAGTAATATATTTTCCGCTTAGCGTGTGTACGAACTGACCAAATCTTGTGATCATTTCCGGAGTTTTGTCCAGCTTAGAATCACCTATGATAACAGCTTTACCACCACCAAGGTTAAGACCAGAGATAGCTGATTTAAAAGTCATACCTCTTGAAAGCCTTAAAACGTCATTTAGAGCTTCCCATTCGTTAGCATATTTCCACATTCTGGTACCTCCAAGTGCAGGACCTAAAACTGTGTTATGTATACCTATAATTGCTTTTAAACCTGTATCTTTGTCATGGCAAAAAACGATCTGCTCATGGTCATTGAATGAAGCCTGTCCAAATACAGGATCAACTTTACTAAGCTCGTTAGCCTTAATAACTTCTGTTATCATAATAATATTTTTTAAATTTGAATTTTATTCAAAAACAGAAGACAAAATTACACATTTAATTAAAATAAAGGAAATTAAAAGTCCTTTTTTATCGATTCTATAATAAACAACGGTTATTTTTAATTGGTTAATCACGTCATTTTTAGCACTGTTTTAACAATTACTTAATATATAAAATTGCATTTGAAAAAATAACATGAAAGAACTTCAGTATTTAAATAAATATTTTGCAAAATATAAATTTCAATTTCTTCTAGGAATCTTTATAACGATAGTAGCACAAATCTTCTCTTTGTTCACTCCGGAGCTAATCAAGGACTCTATCAACTCTGTACTTTCTACCGCTCAGGACGGCAGTATACACCCTGAAAAAGTGAAAGGAATGCTCACTAACAACCTGTTACTAATATTAGCAACAACACTTATAGGCGGTATTTTGACATTTTTTATGCGTCAGACACTTATAGTTATGTCCCGTCACGTAGAATTCGATCTTAAGAATGAGGTATTCCGCCAATACGAAAACCTTTCGCCCAGTTTCTACAAAAAGAACCGTACCGGCGACCTCATGAACCGTATTAGTGAAGACGTGGGACGTGTACGTCAATACGTAGGCCCTGCAATCATGTATGCTCTCAACACCGTGATAAGTTTTGCCGTGATAACCACTCATATGTTCACGATTTCACCAAAACTAACCTTTTACACCCTGCTGCCGTTACCTATATTAGCATATAGCATATTTTGGATCAGCCAGCAAATTAACAAGAGAAGTACTTTATACCAACAAAACCTTTCAAAACTTTCTTCATTCACACAGGAAATGTTTTCAGGTATACGAATTGTAAAAGCCTACTCCCTTGAAAAGCAAAAACAGGATGATTTTACAGAACTTTCAAGAGACAGTGTTGCTAAAAACCTGAGCCTGGCTAAAGTAAACGCTTTGTTCGGGCCATTTATGATATTACTTATAGGTATAAGCAATCTGGTAGTTATATATGTAGGCGGCATGATGTACATAAACGGAAATATCGCTGAAATAGGTATTATCGCACAGTTTGTAATATACATTAACCGACTGACATGGCCTGTAGCCTCTTTAGGCTGGATATCATCAATGGTACAGGAAGCAGAAGCTTCACAAAAAAGGATTAATGAATTCCTTAAGATACAGCCTGACATTCAAAACAATAACCCTACCCATACACCGGTTCTTGGTCAGATTGCTTTTAACAATGTTACCTTTACTTATGAGGACACAAATATTACAGCTCTAAAAAACGTGTCGTTTACAGTAAATAAAGGAGAAACTCTTGCCATATTAGGAAGGACAGGTTCAGGAAAATCAACAATACTATCTCTTATCAGCCGATTATATGATGTCGATAAAGGAAAAATTACCGTTGATAATGAGAATGTAGAAGACCTCAATCTTTACGACCTACGCAACAGCATTGGTTTTGTTCCTCAGGATGCATTCCTGTTCTCCGATACAATAAGCAACAATATCAAGTTCGGTAAAGAAGAAGCTTCTCACGATGAAATTGTTGCAGTGGCGCAAAAATCTATGGTACACAATAACATTATAGGATTCAACAAACAGTATGAAACAATTCTGGGAGAACGAGGCATCACGCTTTCAGGCGGTCAAAAACAGCGTGTATCTATAGCCCGCGCCATGATAAAGGACGCTCCTATACTATTATTGGACGACTGTCTTTCCGCAGTAGACACTGAAACTGAAGAAGCTATCCTTAACAACCTTTTGGAGTTCTGCAAAGACAAAACCACAATTATTGTAAGCCACAGGGTATCATCAGCGAAAAATGCCGACAAAATAATAATCCTGGAAGATGGTGAAATACTGCAACAAGGAACTCACAATCAATTAATAAACCAACAGGGATATTACAAAGAATTGTATCTAAAGCAACTTTCTGAAAAAGAATTGCAATAAATTGTTGGTTTGTTTAGATTTTTTTTAGATTTTTGGGTTCGACATAAACCAAATTAAAAGAACCAAGGATTATGAGAGAAAATGACATGCTTGAAAAGGAAGAGATCTTTTCTAAAGTATTGAGAGCAGGCAGAAGGACATATTTCTTTGATGTAAGAGCTACTAAGGCTGATGATTATTATATTACCATTACCGAAAGTAAAAAGTTTACAGAAGAAGACGGGTCTTTCCATTTCAAAAAACACAAAATCTATCTTTACAAAGAAGATTTTAACGCCTTCAGAGACATACTTGACGAAATGACATCTTATGTACTTAACAACAAAGGTGAGGAAGTAATCTCTGAAAGACATCAAAAAGACTTTAGAAGGCTGTTTGGTGAAAAAGGCGAAGAAGCTGTAACCAGCGAGAGTTTTACCGACGTAAATTTTGACGACATTTAAACCAACAATAACCGTCAAAAAACTATGAATTATGAAGTCCGGAATCCGTGAGGTTTTTGGACTTTTTTTTTTGGCCTCACCCCTCCCGATAGCTATCGGGACTCCAAAGGAGAGGAAGCAGCTTCACTCAAACTCTGAACACAAAACCCTGAACTCAGAACAAAACTACCCTATCCTCAACCCATTCTCAACCTTAAAATCAGGAGCCAGCAATACCACATCTCCCTCCTGCCCTACAGCACCAAGTACCAGACATTCGCTCATGAACTTACCAATCTGTTTTTTAGGAAAGTTCACCACAGCAACAATTTGGCGGTTTACCAAATCTTCTTTAGTATAGCGTTTTGTGATTTGCGCAGATGATTTTCGGACACCAATATCAGCACCAAAATCAATAGTTAACTGATATGCAGGTTTTCGCGCCTCCGGAAAATCATTTACATCAATGATGGTACCCACACGCATTTCGGTTTTTTCAAATTCTTCCCAGCTCAGCATAATTTATTAATCTTTCAATGTAGCAATGTAACAATTAAGCTTCCTGTATAGCAATTGTTACATTAAAAAATTGATACATCGGTATATTAGACAATTGACATATTACTCTAACTCAAGGACAATATCCACCGGCTTATTCATCTTACGCCCGAATTTTACGGCAGCCTGCTCGCTTTCATTAGAACACAATATATACATATTATAACTGTATAACGGCAGAATAATAGTTTTGAATTTTCCTCCATTTTCTTTTCCGTCAACATCTTCTATCTTTACAGAAAAATTATCAGCAGGGAAAGTATTTGCAACACTAAGAAGATAATTATCCTTTGCGAACGGAAAGAAATAACGTTCTTTTTTAGCAATTTCTCCCGGTTGTAGCCTTAGGTTGTTATCACCAATCAGATAATTCATTGTAAAAGCCATAGGCTGGTTCGCATTCTTAAAACTATAGCGGTTACCAATATTAATAATATCTCTGCCTGTACTATCTACAACTGTAATTTTCAGATTTTTAATATTCTCCTTTTTACCCGACTCATGCACATCAAGCACTATGTATGACGTAAAATCGTAACCGCAGTGCATAGCATTACCACCCGGCAACTGTGCTTTAGCCGTTAAACCCAAAAGAGAGACTACTACTAGTAATGCGTATTTCATAAGTAATTGAATTGCTGCAAAAATAAGATTATACCCTCTTACTTTCAAAAAGTATTCCAATAATTTGGTTGATGGTTGTCGGTTGATGGTTGTCGGTCGATGATTGCCCGATTTAAAAAAACAAAGCCGGAAGATTCTCTTCCGGCTTTCTAATATCTCAATCCTCAATACTGAGAACTATTTTACATCCATTAGCTCAACGTCAAATATAAGTGTTGCATCAGGAGGAATAACACCACCTGCACCACGCGAACCATAACCTAAGTGAGAAGGGATAACAAAACGGGCTTTGTCACCTACCTGAAGTAGTGCAATACCCTCATCCCATCCTTCGATAACATGCCCCATTCCAAGAGGGAAATCGATTGGCTGTTTTCTTTTGTACGAAGAATCGAATTCCATTCCGTTTTCAAGAGAACCTTTATAGTGTACAGAAACAGTTTTACCCTTTTGAGCCTGTTTTCCGTTACCTTTCTGAATGATTTTATAACGAAGTCCGCTTTCAGTTTTATCAAAACCAGCAGCAAGTTTCTCCATAGCCTCTTCAGCTTGTTTTTTAGCTTCAGCAAGACGTTTTTCACGAGAACCTTCAAAAGTTCTGAACGCTTCGATAGCATTCCAGTTTTGAGCCTCTTCACCAACACGGATGATTTCAACGCTTTCAAGAGCATCATTACCCTGAACAGCATCAACCACATCCTGACCTTCAACCACTTTACCAAACACAGTGTGTTTATCATCTAACCAAGGCGTTGGAACGTGAGTGATAAAAAACTGAGAACCGTTTGTACCAGGACCTGCATTAGCCATTGAAAGCACACCCGGAGCATCGTGGCGAAGTGACGGATGGAACTCATCATCAAATTGGTAACCCGGTCCACCTGTACCTTTTCCAAGTGGGCATCCACCCTGAATCATGAAATCAGCGATAACACGGTGAAATTTAAGTCCGTCATAATATGGTTTGCCCTGAGGCTTAGCGTCGTTTTCAAGGTTTCCTTCTGCAAGGCCAACGAAGTTTCCAACTGTCCCAGGCGTAAGATCGTGTGTAAGTTTCACAAGGATAGAACCTTTAGAAGTATTGAATTTTGCGTAAATTCCGTTTTCCATTATGTTGTTGTTTATTTTGAAAGAGGCAAATTTACGAATTAATTCACTATTTTCAGTATACGCTTATCATAACAAAAGTTTAAATTTGAAAAGCTGAAAACCAATCCTATATAAAAATGAAAAAAGAAGACAATTACCTTGACATAAACCGCAAGGCATGGAACGATAAAACCGAAGTACACGTAAACTCTGAGTTTTATGATACGCCATCATTCCTTGCAGGAAAGAATACATTAAATGATATTGAACTACCATTACTTGGCGACATTAAAGGTAAAAAGATACTACACCTGCAATGCCATTTCGGACAGGATACCATTTCCTTTACCCGAATGGGCGCTGAGGCAACAGGGGTTGACCTATCCGATAAAGCAATTGAAAAAGCCCGCGAATTATCAGTTCAGACGGAAGCACATACCCGTTTTATCTGTTCAGATGTTTACAGCCTTCATGAAGTGCTGGACGAGCAATTTGACATTGTATTCACCAGTTATGGAACAATCGGATGGTTACCGGATCTTGAAAAATGGGCTGCAACGGTATCGCGTTTCCTGAAACCGGGAGGACAATTCGTTTTCGCTGAATTCCACCCCGTAGTATGGATGTTCGATTCTAATTTTGAAAAAGTAGCCTATCGTTATTTTAAAACGGAAGCTATTATCGAAACGGAACTTGGCACCTACGCTGATATTACAACCCCGGCTGAATATGAAATGATTACGTGGAACCATAGCATCAGCGAAGTGGTAAACAATCTTATTAGTGCAGGCCTCGAAATAAATCTTTTGAACGAATATGACTACTCCCCTTATAACTGCTTCCGTGGTACTGAGGAGTTTGAACCCGGAAAATTCCGCATCGCTCATTTAAGAAATGACATACCCATGGTATATGCGATAAAAGCTACAAAAAAGTAAAAAGAAATATTATTAATTTTGGGAAAACTATCAAAAAACGAAATGGAGAGCATATACAACCCAAAAGACAACCAGGACATAATAAATCGTATAGAGTCACTAACCCCAATTGCACTTTCCCAATGGGGTAAGATGACCGTTAGCCAAATGCTGCTGCATTGCCAGCAACCTATAAAATTAGCTTACGGCACGCTACAGGTTAAACCACAACCTTTATTAAGCTTTCTGTTTGGTAAAGCAGCAAAAAAGAAACTTACAAGTAAACAGCCATTTGGCAAAGGTTCTCCAACAGCAAAGGAATTCATTATCAAACATGAGCCCGATTTCGAAAAATCCAAAAAGGAATTAATCGAGCTGGTAGGAGTTTTTGCCAAAGAAGGCCATGCTGCAATTAAAATAGAAAAACATCCCTTCTTTGGACACATGACACCTCAGGATTGGGATGCTATGCAGTGGAAACACCTTGACCACCACCTGAAACAGTTTGGTGCTTAAATAATGGAGCAATTCATCAATTTTTCAATGTATCAATTTAGCTATAACCTCCTGAATTAATTGCAGAACAACAATTGCAAACAGGAAGCTCAATTGATACATTGTTACATTAAAGAATTAGTACATTTGCACATTGAACAATTAGAACATGAGAATAGACATTATTACCGTACTTCCTGAATTATTACGCAGCCCTTTTGACGCATCGATATTAAAACGAGCTCAGGACAAAGGCCTTGTAGAAGTACACCTGCACAACCTTAGAGATTACAGCACAAACAAACATAAAAACGTAGATGACTACCAGTTTGGCGGTGGCGCAGGGATGGTTATGATGATAGAACCCATAGATGCATGTATCTCTAAACTAAAAGCAGAGCGTGAATATGATGAAGTGATTTACATGTCACCCGATGGCGAAACCCTTAATCAGGGCATGGCCAATCGTATGTCTTTATTGAAGAACATCATTATACTTTGCGGACACTACAAAGGTGTAGACCAACGTGTACGCGATCACTTTATTACCAAAGAGATATCTATTGGTGATTTCGTACTTTCGGGAGGAGAACTTGCAGCCGCAGTAGTAGCTGACAGTATTATCCGCCTTATACCGGGTGTACTGAGCGATGAAACCTCTGCCCTTACTGATAGTTTTCAGGACAACCTGCTGGCACCTCCGGTGTATACACGCCCCGCAGAATACAAAGGATGGAAAGTGCCGGATGTGCTTTTAAGCGGACACGCAGCCAACATTGACAAATGGCGTGAAGACATGGCATTGGAACACACAAAGACAAGAAGACCGGATTTACTCGAATAGTTATAAAGTTGAAAGTTATAATGTTTAAATGTTTGTCCCTAAACTAACAACATTCAAACTTTCAACATTCAAACTTTTTGCAATTCCAAAAAAATATTT
Organism: Flavobacterium suzhouense; assembly: GCF_042684765.1. Classification (NCBI taxonomy): domain Bacteria; kingdom Pseudomonadati; phylum Bacteroidota; class Flavobacteriia; order Flavobacteriales; family Flavobacteriaceae; genus Flavobacterium; species Flavobacterium suzhouense. The sequence continues at coordinate 267,740 of NZ_JBHUMD010000030.1, forward strand.
ATATTTGCACCCTCATTCGGACCAACCTCTGGCGAAAATCGTGCATGTTGCTTTGAATCAAACATTTAAAACTAATAATCATGTCTGATTTATTAAAATTCGTACAAGACGAATTCGTTGCAAAAAAAGATTTCCCTGAATTTAATGCAGGAGATACATTAACTGTATACTACGAAATTAAAGAGGGTGAAAAAACTAGAACTCAGTTCTTCAAAGGAGTTGTTATCCAAAAAAGAGGTGCTGGTATAACTCAAACATTCACAATCCGTAAAATGTCTGGTGCTGTAGGTGTAGAGCGTATTTTCCCGCTTAACATGCCTGCGCTACAAAAAATCGAAGTTAACCAAAGAGGTAAAGTTAGAAGAGCTCGTATATTCTACTTCCGTGATCTTACTGGTAAAAAAGCTAAGATCAAAGAAAGAAGAAGAAGATAGTCTTCCCTTTTGGAATATCATACAGAATCCCGTGCATTGCGCGGGATTTTTTTTATACAAACTATAAAAGAACACACCCCTAGCCCCTCTCAAGAGGGGAACAAGCTTCACTCTTGCTTAATTGAGTATGAGTAAGTAGGCTTGAGTGTTCCCCTCTTGAGAGGGGCTAGGGGTGTGTAAACCATACGCCCTACCTAAATCATATTTCCCTACCTTTACCACATGGATCCAATCTTTATCAAAATAGCAGACATTCGTGGTGGAGTACACTTTGTAAACATCAAGCACATTTATGAGGTGGAAGAAGTTATAAGCGCCAAAGCCAAGCTTACACACGTGCGGTATTACTCCATACCTGATTGCAAAAAAGGTCAGGTAAATAAAGTTATAACCAAGGAATTTACTAACGTTCTTCTGGAAAGAATAAACCAATTGAAAGAAAAGCCGTAAAGCAGAGGAATCATCCTTAAAAAAATGCGAATACCAAAATAACTACATCGTTTTTTTACCGATTTACCAACGCCCTGTTACATAAGATTTTCCTATATTTGCGAGCCTTGTTCTATATAAGGCATGCTTTGCCGTGCACTAAAAAGAACAACTCACACAAACACTCAAATAAAATACTAATAATCAGCCTTTTGGCAACAACACCAAAAGGGTCATTAAACAAACGAAGACAATGTCCAAAACATCAAAAATCTTTTACACGATAACTGATGAAGCCCCAATGCTGGCTACCCATTCATTACTTCCAATCGTGCAGGCCTTTACTGCACCTGCAGGAATAGAAGTTGAAACACGTGACATATCACTTGCCGGAAGGATTCTTGCTAACTTCCCGGAAAACCTTACTGACAGCCAGAAAATTGGCGATGCGCTTACTGAACTTGGCCAACTGGCTACTACCCCTGAAGCTAACATCATCAAACTACCAAACATCTCTGCTTCAGTACCTCAGCTTAAAGCTGCCATCAAAGAACTTCAGGAACAAGGATACAACATCCCTGACTTCCCGGAAGATGCTAAAACTGACGAAGAAAAAGAAATCAAAGCTAAATATGCTAAAGTATTAGGTTCTGCTGTAAACCCTGTATTACGTGAAGGTAACTCTGACCGTAGAGCGCCAAGAGCAGTTAAAAACTACGCAAAAGCTCACCCTCACTCGATGGGTAAATGGTCGGCTGACTCTAAAACCAGCGTTGCGAGCATGAGCGAAGGTGACTTCTACGGAAGCGAGAAATCGGTTACTGTAAAAGAAGCTACTGATGTAAGAATTGAATTTACTGCAAACGATGGTACAGTTACTGTACTTAAAGACAAAACTGCGCTTAAAGCCGGTGAAGTTATCGACTCTTCTGCACTGAATCTTAACAAACTGAAAGCATTTATCGCTGAAGAAGTGGTAAAAGCAAAACAGGAAGGTGTACTTTTCTCTGTTCACCTTAAAGCTACGATGATGAAGGTTTCTGACCCTATCATTTTCGGCGCGATTGTAGAGGTATTCTACAAAGAGGTATTTGAAAAATATGCCGCTCTTTTCAAAGAGCTTGGGGTTGACACACGCAATGGTCTTGGTGATGTTTATGCTAAAATAGCAGGACACGCTCAGGAAGCGGAAGTAAAAGCTGCCATCGAAGCTGTTTACAGCAACGGGCCGGCTCTTGCAATGGTTAACTCTGACAACGGAATCACTAACCTACACGTTCCTTCTGACGTAATCGTTGACGCTTCTATGCCGGCAATGATCCGTACATCAGGACAAATGTGGAATGCTGCAGGTAAACAACAGGATACTGTAGCTATCATTCCGGACAGATGTTATGCCGGTGTATATGTTGCTACTATTGAAGACTGTAAAAAACATGGTGCTTTTGACCCTGCAACCATGGGCAGCGTACCAAACGTTGGCCTTATGGCTCAGAAAGCTGAAGAGTACGGATCACACGATAAAACATTCCAGGCTGCTGCTAATGGTGTTGTTAAAGTAATTGACAACAACAATGGTACTGTATATATGGAGCAAAACGTTGAAGCTGGTGATATATTCAGAATGTGCCAGACTAAAGACGCTCCTATTCAGGACTGGGTTAAACTTGCTGTAAACCGTGCAAGATTATCAGCTACTCCGGCTGTATTCTGGTTAGATGAGAACAGAGCTCATGACGTTCAGATTATCGAAAAAGTAAAAACATACCTTAAAGATCACGATACAAACGGACTTGATATTCGTATCATGAATCCTGTTGATGCTACTAAATTCTCTCTTGAGAGAATCCGTAAAGGTGAGGACACTATATCGGTAACCGGAAACGTACTACGTGACTATCTTACTGACCTGTTCCCTATCCTTGAGCTTGGTACATCAGCTAAAATGCTTTCTATCGTTCCACTTATGAACGGTGGTGGATTGTTTGAAACAGGCGCAGGAGGATCGGCTCCTAAACACGTTCAGCAATTTACAGAAGAAGGTTACCTGCGTTGGGATTCTCTTGGTGAGTTCCTTGCACTTGGCGTTTCTTTAGAGCACCTTGGGCAAACTCAAAACAATGCTAAAGCTATTGTATTGAGCGAAACTCTTGATGCTGCTAACGAGAAATTCCTTGAGAATGACAAATCTCCTGCACGTAAAGTAGGTGAAATCGACAACCGTGGTTCTCACTTCTACCTTGCACTTTACTGGGCTCAGGCTCTTGCTGCGCAAACTAAAGATGCTGAACTTAAAGCTAAATTTGAGACTATAGCTGCTGAACTTACAGCTAACGAAGCTACAATTGATGCAGAACTTATCGCTGCTCAGGGCAATGCACAGGAAATAGGCGGTTACTACCACCCTAACTTTGAGCTTACTGATAAAGCAATGAGACCAAGCGCAACGTTTAATGCTATACTTGCAAAACTGGCTTAATCGCCGATTTTCAATCATATTAAAAAAGCCATCCGAAAGGGTGGCTTTTTTTATGCCCTAAAACGCAAAAAATAATAGTCAGAATTACCTTAACCTCTCTTTCAACAGGGTACTTAGAATAAATTATTATTTTTCTGTCAAAAAAACGTAAAACAGCGTAACATTATATACTTTCATTCGTCAAATGACGTTATCTAAATAATTTTATAAAATTGTAAAAAACAAACATCAATCAATTAATCAACTGAAGCATTAGCTTCTACAAAACCACTAAAACATGATCTTACAAAAAAGAGGGTACTTCACGGTATTCCTCCTGCTAATTTTCAGCACTGTGTTGGCGCAGGATAAATATACCCTTAGCGGTACTATTTCTGACGACAGCAGCAACGAAACCCTTATTGGTGCCAGCATTTACATCAAAGAACTTCAAAAAGGCACAACAACTAACGAATACGGCTTTTATTCCATCTCGCTTCCGGCAGGTACCTATACCGTACAGATAAGCTATGTGAGCTTTGGCACACGTGAAGAAACTGTCGTACTGAACAGTAATATTCGTAAAAATGTAAAGTTGACATCTGAAAACAAAGAACTTGAAGAAGTTGTTATTTCGAATAACATTAAACGTGCAGAGATACGTAAACCTGAAATGAGCGTTAACAAACTTACCGTTCAGGAAATCAAGAAAATGCCGGTGGTAATGGGTGAAGTAGACGTACTAAAATCGATACTTACATTACCCGGTGTTACCAATGCCGGTGAGGGTGCATCGGGCTTTAACGTGCGCGGTGGTGCAGCTGACCAAAACCTTATCCTTCTTGATGAGGCTACGATCTTTAACTCTTCCCACCTGTTTGGTTTTTTCTCAGTATTCAATGCTGACGCTATAAAAGACCTTAAACTTTACAAAGGAGGGATTCCTGCACGATACGGAGGAAGATTATCGTCTGTTCTTGACATTTATCAAAAAGAAGGTAACAGTAAAGACTTTCACATGACCGGTGGAATTGGCCTTATTTCAAGCCGTTTGTTGGCCGAAGGCCCTATTGTTAAGGATAAAGCATCTTTCCTTGTGGGCGGAAGGGCGTCTTATGCACATCTTTTCATGAAAGCTGCCGGAGAAGATAACTCAGCTTATTTTTATGACCTCAATACTAAGTTAAGTTATAAACTTGGTCAAAACGATAACCTATACCTTTCAGGCTATTTTGGGCGCGATCTTTTAGATATCAGCGATAGTTTTAATAATGTTTACGGTAACGCGGTGGTGAACCTTAGATGGAATCACTTATTCAGTGAAAAGCTTTTCTCTAATGCGTCCATGATATACAGCGACTACTATTATGGACTAAAGCTGGATTTTATAGGGCTGGATTGGGATTCAGGAATTAAGAATTACAACTTTAAGTATGACTTAAAACACTATCTATCTGATAAATTTAAACTGAACTACGGTCTTAATGCTATTTATTATGACTTTAACCCGGGAACAATAAACCCGAGTGATGCTACATCTGATATTAACCCTGAACAACTGGAAAAGAAACACGCGTTTGAGCCCGCACTATACATTGATGCTGAACAACAGTTAAGCGAAGCGATTACCGTAAGTTATGGTGTACGCTACAGCATGTTCTACAGACTGGGTTCTCAAAACGTGAATTTGTACACTAACAATCAGGCTGTGACTTTTAACAACGACCTGAAAATTTATGAAGAAGCCACCCCTATTGGTACTAAACATTACGGCAGCGGCGATGTAATTAGTGACTTCAACAATTTCGAACCACGTGTAGGGATAGCCTACAAACTGAACGATGACCAATCGGTTAAAGCATCATACAACAGAATGGCGCAATACCTGCATCTTATTACTAATACCTCATCTCCTACTCCACTGGATGTATGGGCACCAAGTGACAATTACCTGAAACCCCAAACTCTTGACCAGTATGCTGTAGGTTATTTCAGGAACTTTAAAGACGACACATATACGCTTGAAACCGAGGTATTCTACAAAAAAATAAAGAACAAACTTGATTATATTGACGGCGCTAACCTTATTGCTAATGATGCTGTAGAACAGGTAGTACTCCCGGGACGAGCACGCTCTTATGGACTAGAAGTGATGCTAAGAAAAAATACAGGCAAACTTACCGGATGGATATCCTATACACTTTCACGTGCAGAACAGCAAACTGAAGGCAGGACTGCCGAAGAAACTGGTATAAACAACGGTAACTGGTATCGCTCAGGATATGACAAGACACATAACCTTTCGGTTACAGGAAACTATGAATTGAGTCCTAAATGGGCATTTGGAGCCATATTTGCATTGCAGTCAGGACAGGCTGTAACCTATCCTAATGGTTATTATCAGTATGGCGATATTACCATTCCAAGCTTTGGAGGAAGAAATGAAGACAGAAATCCTGCCTATCACCATTTAGATGTATCAGCTACTTATACTCCTAAACCTGAGAAAAAACAGGGATGGCAGGGAGAATGGGTATTCAGCATCTACAACCTTTACAACAGGATGAATGCAGCCTCAATAACTTTCAGACAAAATCAGGACACCGGAAACAATGAAGCTGTAAGGCTTTCTATTTTTGGAATTATTCCGAGTGTTACGTATAACTTTAAATTTTAAGGAATCATGAGATATTTTAAATTACTATTCGCTATAATAACATTCAGTTTCTTTACCAGTTGCGAAGAAGTAGTAGATGTTGACCTTGAAACAGCACCTCCCCGCCTGGTGGTTGATGCTTCATTAGACTGGGTAAAAGGTACTGATGGCAGTCAGCAAACCATAAAGCTTACCACCACTACAGGTTATTATAATCCTGTAATTCCGGTAGTATCGGGCGCAACAGTATTTGTTACCAACAGTACAGGTACACAATTTGACTTTATTGAAGATTCGGGAACAGGGCTGTACAACTGTACTAATTTTGAACCGGTTATTGGCGAAACGTACACATTGACAGTAGTTACCAATGGAACTACGTATACCGCAACAGAAACATTATATGCCTGCCCTGACATAGCCGATATCATTCAGGATAATGAAGGCGGTATATTAGGCGATGAAGTAGAAGTACGTTTCTTTTTTCAGGATAACGGCGATGAGGACAACTGGTATTTAAGCCGTTTTGATTCAGAGGTTTTACCTTACCCTGAATATGACGCTATGGAAGACCGTTTTAATCAGGGTAACGTGATGTTCAACTTTTTTAGTGATGAAGACCTTAAAGCCGGACAAACGGTGGCTATCACATTGAATGGTATATCTAAACAGTATTATAATTATATGCGACAACTTACTGAAATAGCAGATGGTGGTGCCGGAAGCGGTCCTTTCCAGGTACCTCCATCAACCGTAAGAGGTAATGTGGTTAACCAGACAGACGTAAACAACTATCCTTTAGGATATTTTCGTGTTACACAGGCGGTAAAAACTGATTATACAATACAATAGGTACAAAGTCGAAAGGCAAAAGTCTTAAAGTCAAAATATGTACGTAACTTTGAAGTCCTCCCATCGGAGGACTTTTCTTTTTGACTTTAAAACTTTCGACTTATATATGTCATCACACCACATAGTACGCGACGACCAGGAACCTGCTTTAATTATTGCCAACGGGGCTGAATGCAGCACCGAACTTATGGGGCAATTACTGGAATGGTCGCCACTTGTTATTGTACTTGATAGTGCTATGCCGCGTGTGATGGAACTCGGCATTAAGGTCGACGTTCTGTTGGGGGACTTTGACCGTGGTTTTGACCCGGAATATTATCGCCAGAAACAGTTTCCTCTGGAAATAGTGCATACTCCGGATCAGGACAAAACCGACCTCGAAAAAGCTTTTGATTACCTTATAGGCCGCGGTTTTCCGGCTGTAAACGTAATATGGGCGACAGGCCGCCGTGCCGACCATACCATATCTAACATTACTAATATAGTACGTTTCCGCGATAAGCTGAAGATCGTTATTCTGGATGATCACTCAAAAGTCTTCCTTTTACCACAAAAGTTTGAGAAATGGTATCCTGCAGGTACTCCCCTATCCATAATTCCCGTAGGAAAGGTTAGCGGGGTAACTACCAATAACCTTAAATATGAAATGACCGATTATGAGCTAAATATTGGCTATCGTACCAGCAGCAGCAACGAACCTCTTAAAGACGGCATTGTCACCATAGAACACAAAGAGGGCGACCTGCTGATGATGGAATGTTTTGATTAATGAGTATTCAGTCGCAGTCACAGTTTTCAGGTGAAGCACTTCTATAGAGTCCCAAATCGTTAAATCAGTTACAAAACTGTAAACTGAGACTGGGACTGAGACTAATTCTGAATACTATAATTGCTATCTTTGTAAAAAAGCCAAACAGAATGAGATTCAATGTAGTATCGGAATATAAACCCACAGGTGATCAGCCACAGGCTATCAAAGAGCTTAGTGCGGGAATTGAAGCAGGAGAACGTTTCCAGACACTGCTTGGGGTTACGGGATCGGGTAAGACATTTACCATGGCCAATGTTATCCAGGAAGTACAGAAACCAACACTCGTACTGGCGCACAACAAAACGCTGGCAGCACAGCTATACAGCGAATTCAAACAGTTTTTCCCTAATAATGCGGTGGAGTATTTCGTATCATACTACGACTACTACCAGCCCGAAGCCTATATACCCGTAACGGGAACCTACATAGAAAAAGACCTTTCCATTAATGAAGAACTGGAAAAGATGCGCCTTAGTACCACTTCTTCACTTCTTTCGGGCAGACGTGATATTATTGTTGTCGCTTCGGTTTCCTGTCTTTATGGTATTGGTAACCCGGTAGAGTTCCAGAAAAACGTGGTTTCCATAGAGCGTGGCGAAACTATTTCGCGTACCAAATTACTGCACCGTCTGGTACAAAGCCTTTATTCACGTACCGAAGCCGATTTTGGCCCCGGTAACTTCAGGATAAAGGGCGACACGGTAGAGGTTTTCCCGAGTTATGGCGATGAACCGTTCCGAATTCACTTCTTTGGTGATGAGATTGAAGAGATTGAAGCTTTTGACAAAGCTACTTCTAAAGTTATAGAACGTTACGACAGGCTGAATATTTACCCAGCCAATATGTTCGTTACGAGTCCAGATGTGCTTCAAAGTGCCATTTGGGACATACAGCAGGACCTTGTAAAACAGGTAGACTACTTTAAAGAAATAGGCAAACACCTTGAGGCTAAACGCCTTGAAGAACGTACCAACTTTGACCTTGAAATGATTCGCGAACTGGGCTACTGCTCGGGTATTGAGAACTACTCACGCTACCTTGACCGCAGGCTTCCGGGTACGCGTCCGTTCTGTTTGCTGGATTATTTCCCTAATGACTACCTTATGGTTATTGACGAAAGCCACGTTACGGTTTCGCAGGTACACGCCATGTATGGTGGTGACCGCAGCCGTAAGGAAAACCTTGTGGAATTTGGCTTCCGACTGCCGGCTGCGATGGATAACCGCCCACTGAAGTTTGAGGAGTTCGAGGCAATGCAGAATCAGGTGGTATACGTAAGTGCTACCCCTGCCGACTATGAGTTACAGAAATCAGGCGGTGTATACGTAGAGCAGATCATCAGGCCGACAGGACTTCTCGACCCTATTATCGAGGTACGCCCAAGCCTGAACCAGATAGACGACCTTATTGACGAGATACAGCAACGTGTAGAACTTGACGAGCGTACGCTTGTTACCACACTGACCAAACGCATGGCGGAAGAATTGGCCAAATACCTGACCAAAGTATCCATCCGATGCCGCTACATCCACTCGGAGGTAGATACACTGGAACGCGTAGAGATCATGCAAGATTTACGTAAAGGTTTGTTTGACGTACTTATTGGGGTAAACCTTTTAAGGGAAGGACTTGACTTACCTGAGGTTTCGCTTGTTGCAATACTGGATGCCGATAAAGAAGGATTTTTGAGAAGCAACCGTTCGCTGACACAGACCGTAGGGCGTGCCGCACGTAATGTAAACGGTAAGGCTATTATGTATGCCGATAAGATAACCGATAGTATGCAACGCACCATAGACGAAACCAACTACAAACGCGAGAAGCAGCACAACTACAACGTAGCCAACAACAAAGTGCCAATGGCACTGAATAAGAAGATTGAGAACAGCACCCTTGGACGCAGCGAAGCTTATAAAATTGAGCACACTCCTAAAATAGCTGCCGAGCCGGATACTACCTACATGGCTAAAGGCGATATTGAGAAGATTATCCGTGAGAAACGAAAAGCCATGGAAAAAGCCGCCAAAGAACTTGACTTTATGCAGGCTGCAAAACTAAGGGATGAAATTAAAGTGTTACAGGAGAAGGTTTAGGTATGCAAAATATATTCGAATTAAAAGTACTTCGACATCATTGGATAAAAGATAACGGTTTAGTAGATAAAGAGGACTTATGTTCACACGGCGTTGTACATCTTAAAATTGGAAATCAATTACTTTCCGATTTAAACTCTGATTCCTGGTGCACTACTGCTGCAGGACTACATTTAATGAGGACTTTATATTCAGATTACAAACCCGGCGATTTTGAAGCTCAGCTTATACCGTGCTGTGGGCATTTAATGTATTTCAACGAAGATGGATCGCGTGTAGAAATTTATGGTTGTCCTACAGGTATTGACTGGAAGGTAAATCATATTAATAGCCATGTTGAACTTATCACAGATAACGCCATTTCAACAACAATAGACTTCAACACTTATAAAACCCAGATAATTAATTTTGTATCTGACATTGAGGCTTTTTATGGTAGTCCTAATAAAAAAATCTTACCTGAAGACGAATTGGGAAGAGACGCTTTTAAGTTATTCTGGATAGAGTGGAATAGTTTGAAAATAAAATTAGATATATAAGATTCGCTGACGCGAGCGTCACGCTCGTGCAAAATTACATCATATGAAAAAAGCATACTTACTTTTAGTCTCAATCCTATTTATTCAATCTGCTTTTGCTCAAGATGTTTTAGATAAATTCCCTATACCTATTGTTTCAGTTAATGATTTTGAAAACATTTTCACAGATGAGGAAGAAGCCATTTTAAATGGACTAATGTTCGCCTATAATGAACAAGCCGATACTGTAATTGTTGTAATTACTATTGATGAAAAATCAACCACTGCAGAGCAATTTGACAACTTGACTCTACAAATAGCTAACAAATGGAAAATTGGTTCTGCGAAAAAAAATAATGGTATTCTTATAGGAATTTCAAAGGGCTTGAGAAGGATTAGAATTCAAAGTGGCATTGGGATTGAAATCAGATTAGCTGATGAAGAAACCAAACAAATTATTGATACTGTTTTTATACCAAAATTCAAAGAAGGCCACTATTATAAAGGTACCCGAGATGGTATAAAAGCAATTGTTGACCATCTTAAAAAAAACAACTAAAAATGCACCTCACCTTCCATCAAACCCCAACCAAAAAAATCGCTGTTATACAATCGCAGGATATCATCTTTGATAATGCAGAGGATGCTGCGGAGTTGTTGATGAACTGTCTTTACCAGGATTCGGACAGCATTATACTATATGACTATAACCTCCCTCACGCTTTCTTTGACCTGAAGACCAAACTGGCGGGTGATATACTGCAAAAGTTCTCTACCTATAATGGCAGACTGGCTATTATTGGTGACTTCTCAAAGTATGACAGCCAAAGCCTGAAAGATTTCATTTATGAAAGTAACAAACAGGGCAGGATAAATTTTGTAACGACGATGGAAGATGGTCAGGCTGCTTTATCAATATGATAGCTTCTCCGAAGCTCAAAAGCAAACTTACAAACACCACTAAATCAACACCTCTAACACTACCGATTGTTTTTTTTCTATATTTATAGGAACCATAACCAACACATACCGGTATGAAACACTTTTACCTGTTCGCTTTGCTCCTGCTTTGCTGTTCAAAGGTTTCTTTTGCCCAGCAGAAAGACACTATTCCACAAAAAAAAGATTCACTTACCACAATCAAACTTGCGGAGTACAACACCAAACTTGCGGTTATAGAGCAGGAACGTGTACAGGATTCACTGGAACGCATCGAACTGGAAAAACAATTAAGCTCGCTTAAAACTACCGACAACCTTAAAAAAGAGGAACTTTTAAAAAAACTCACCGAACTTAACGATCGTGAAAAGGAACGTCATGCCGAAAAGAAAAAACAAATCGATGCACTACGCTCTAAAGTAAAAGGCTATCCTGTTACCGGTTTCTTTAACGATACGCTTTTCACTATTTATGCTAATCAGGGAAGTTTTTCGGCAAGGGAAAGAGCCGAAGCGGTAACCAAGCGCATTGAGGTATTGGGCGACAATTACCTATTCCATACCGACTCTCTGAAAATAGCCGAAACTGACAATACGGTTGATGTGGTTTACAATGACATCATTATCACCAGCATATCTGAAACCGATGCTATATGGAACGACAGTTCGAGACATGAGTTGGCTAAGACCTTTAAAAAAATCATATCCGACGAAATAACGCGCTATAGGCATGAGACCAGCTTTAAAACCCTGGCTACCGAGATTGCATGGGCAGGTTTTGTTATCGTGTTGCTCGTACTATTCATTTACTTTTCTAACAAGCTCTTCCGTTGGACTGCTCTTAAAATTGATGAGCAAAAAGGCAAATGGCTTAATGGTATCCGCTTTAAGAATTACGACTTCCTGAATCCTGAGCGTCAGGTAAGGGTATTGCTTTTCTTCAACAGCATTACTAAATGGATATTTATTATAATACTCATATATATAGCGCTACCTATATTGTTTGGTATTTTTCCATGGACACAGGATTTTGCCGAAAAACTCTTTAGCTATGTCCTTACTCCTGTAAAGAAAGTTGCTTTCGGGGTTTGGAACTACATGCCTAACCTTGTCACTATAATTGTATTGGTAGTCATTTTCCATTATGTGCTTAAGTTCCTGAACTTCCTTAAGGAAGAAATCAGGTATGGAAAACTGAACATCGATGGCTTTTACCCTGACTGGGCCAATCCTACTTACCAGATATTGAGAGTACTAATACTTGCATTTTTACTGGTTTTGATCTTCCCTTACCTGCCGGGCAGCGACTCTGATATTTTTAAAGGCGTATCGGTCTTTTTGGGTTTTCTGTTCACTTTCGGGTCTATGGGGTCGTTGTCAAATATTATTGCCGGCATTGTGCTAACTTATATGAGGCTTTTCAAAATCGGCGACAGGGTTAAAATAGGTGATATAACAGGAGATATTATCGAAAAATCAATGCTTGTAACCCGAATTCGTACACCTAAAAATGAGATCATCTCAATTCCGAATTCTACAATAATGAACAGCCATACCATAAATTACACCAGTGATACCCCAGACAGGGGACTTATATTATACACCACGGTGACCATAGGTTATGATGTACCTTACAAAGATGTCGAAAAAGCATTACTCGATGCAGTGGACAGGACAGAACGCCTGCTGAAAGAACCTAAACCTTTCGTACTGCAAACTAGCCTTGACGATTTTTATGTGTCGTATCAGGTCAATGGGTACACCAGAGACGCCAATCATCAGTCGGCTATTTATTCCGATCTGCACCGTAACATACAGGATACTTTTAACGAGGCAGGCATAGAGATCATGTCGCCACACTACAGAGCCGCAAGAGATGGAAATACTACTACCATCCCTTCAGATTATCTTAATAAGGATTATAAACCCGGAGGTTTTAATATCAATTTTTCTCAGGAGCATAAAGATCAATAACCAACTAAAAACAACTGATTATGTGGGAAAATATTAAAGAGTTTTTAAGTAGTACCCTATTAACTGTTGGTAAAACCCAGTTAACCGTTAGCTCTATACTATTGCTAATAGCCTTTTGGATTGCCGTAATGTATGGCCTTAAGCTTTTAGAAAAAAGTATCTATAGTATTAAGAGTTTTAATCAGGGTAAAAAATATTCCATTTTTGCACTGATTAAATACGTAGTACTTGTTATTGCTATTGTAATATCACTGGAAATCATAGGCTTTAACCTTTCCATATTATTAGCAGGTTCTGCTGCCTTGTTAGTTGGTTTGGGTCTTGGTATCCAAAACCTTTTCAGTGATTACATCTCGGGAATTATAATCCTCATCGACTCTTCACTCAAAATTGGCGATGTCATTGAAATCAATAACATAGTAGGTACTGTTGAGGAAATTAAATTAAGGACAACAACAATCCGTACACGTGAAGATAAATACATAATATTACCCAATACCGATCTGACCCGTCATGAGGTAATAAACTGGACCCATAATGAACTGGCTTCCAGATTTCACGTCGAAGTTGGGGTGGATTATAGTTCGGATGTCGATTTGGTTACCAGACTTCTTTTAGAAGCAGTTGCTGAAGAACCCATGGCATTAAAAAAACCAGATCCTTTTGTGAGGCTTAATGAGTTTGCCGATTCTGCGCTGGTATTTACAGTATATTTTTGGGTAGAAGATGTTTTCAGGGTTGAAAAAGCCAAAAGCGACATTCGCTACCTTATCCTTGAAAAGTTCAGAAGCAATAATATAGAAATACCTTTCCCTCAAAGGGTAGTGCATAAAATAGTAACAAAAAATGAAAACTAAAGTAAAGGAACTATTTTTTCCTGAACCATTTTAGAATCATCGTGCCAGTCGTTGCCTTTATTATCTTTCCAGGTGGTAACCATAATTACCTCCCCCAGTTTATTGATAACTATATATTTTGAAAAATCATCAATATTCTCAAATTGAGGAGGTGTCATTTCTGTTACAAATTGCCTGTTTCGCTTCTTCGTTTTAATCCCATAGGTCTCATTTGAAAGTACTGCCACCTTAGTTGTTTTATCTATAGTATGTATATAATCAGCACATCTATTCATACCATCACTATTCTCCGAATCCATAATTACTACGTAAAGATCAAGATCATAATCTTTAGCCAGTTTAATCGCTGTAGGTAAATGAACATGGCATGGATCGCAAAAACTCGCAAAAGTAAACAGCAGAGTATTTTTCTTTTGAGAGGCTTTCGCAACCTCTTTTATATTCGTTGAATTGATGCTATAGATCTGAAGTGTATCGGGAACTTTATTTGTGGTGGCTTCCTGAGCATGTAGGGTTATACCTGTAAAAGAGCAAGCAGTAAAATAATTTTCTTCATTGGATTAGATACGGTTGGTTTAATTTTGTTGTGCTCTGAACAGTGCCAGGAGCATATCGGGATCAATCATTCCGGTTGGAGAACGTTGCATTTCTACCAATACGCTTTTCATAGCAAACGGGCTCAATCCCATATTGATACCCATTTCACGGATGGCAACCTGTTCATTGTCATGCAGTACACCGTCGGCCTGCATTAGTAATGCCAGCCTGTAAAACTGAAGAATGCGCTGATGCTCTGACTTCATGACAACTTTCTCAGCCGGCTGATTGAAAAGACTTTCAAATACATCAGGTTCAACCTTTAACTGCTGCGCCACCACGGCAAGAAACCTGAATTCGCGGTCATGTATTTGTCCGTCAATTTTTGCAAAAGCAATCATTTCGGTAAGTAGGCTAAGTTTTTCTTCGTAAGTATTCATCGGAATAGGTAATTTTAGCTAATTTATTCTTTTGCCTGTTAAAATCAAACTAATGAAGCTCAATTTTTTATTCGTTTTATTGTACCTTACCTCTATGAACATAAAAGCTCAGGAACAGACCTATTCGCAAAACGTATCGTGGTTTACCATACATGCCCCACAACTAAAAACCGACAGGAAAATATGGGTATACCTACCCGAAGATTATAAAGAAACTAATCATAAATATCCCGTAATGTACATGCATGACGGACAGAACCTGTTTGACAAGGCAACTTCTTTTTCCGGAGAATGGCGCATTGATGAGCAACTCGACAGCCTGCATGCTAAAACCATAGTAATTGGTATAGAACATGGTGGTGACAAACGTATTGAAGAACTTACTCCCCACCCTAACGAAAAATATGGAGGCGGAAATGCAGATGCTTACCTCGATTTCCTGGTAAATACTTTAAAACCTTACGTAGATGCTCATTACCGCACCAAAACGGATAAAGAACATACAGCTATTTTTGGTAGCTCACTTGGTGGATTGGTGTCTTTCTATGCTGTACTGAAATACCCTAAAGTATTCGGAAAAGCCGGAGTCTTCTCTCCTTCCTTCTGGTTTAACGATGATATTTTCGATCTCGCTATCAAAACTGAACATATCAATGCGAAGCTTTACTTTATGGCTGGAGACCACGAAAGCGAGAATATGCAAAACGATCTGGAACGCATGCTTGACATCGTGCTGACAAAAACCAATAAAAAGAATATCCATAAAAAGATTGTACACAACGGCAGGCATAACGAAACATTGTGGGCTAAAGAATTTGCAGAAGCTTACATTTGGTTATTTGATTGATTTGGTAATTCGAAATTTGAACCACAAAGTACGCTAAGCAATCACAACGAACACAAAGCTTTGTGAACTTCTTGCAAACACATTGTGCTCTTTGTGTTTAATTAACCTGTATTGTAAC
Source organism: Flavobacterium suzhouense (assembly GCF_042684765.1). NCBI lineage: Bacteria > Pseudomonadati > Bacteroidota > Flavobacteriia > Flavobacteriales > Flavobacteriaceae > Flavobacterium > Flavobacterium suzhouense. The sequence goes on from NZ_JBHUMD010000030.1 coordinate 283,702, forward strand.
AAATAACCGAATTAAACAAATAACCAAATCAACTATTATACACTATCTTTGCCTAAAATAAAGAAGGATGAATAACAACGATGTATTTAAAAAGCTGCGTGTAGCGCTTCAGTTAAGGGATGACCAGATAGTTGAGATATTACAGCTTGTAGATTTCAGGATATCTAAAGCCGAACTTGGTGCTTTTTTCCGCAATGCGGACCACCCCAACTATATGGATTGTGGCGATCAGGTATTACGCAACTTCTTGAACGGACTTATAATTCACCTTCGCGGTACTAAAGAAGAGCCTAAAAATGTTCAGGACGTACTGAAACAAAATAAAGCTGCTGTAGCATCTGCCAAAAAAGAGAAACCTGCAGGTCAGACCTCTTTTGACAAACCTAAGAAACCGGCTGCAAAAAAGCCCACTCCTAAAGGTCCGTCGCAAAAAACAAAACCTAAAAAACAAGAGCCTATTGTTGAAAAAGTACGATTCAATAACGGTAAGAATAAGAAATCCTAAGGATTAAGCATAAAAAAAGAGCCTCTCGGCTCTTTTCTGTTTTATTCAGGTGCTACGACCGGGCCATCCCACTGGGATATCCCACCTATCAGATTGAAAGTATTTGGGATTTCAAGCTGATTCATTATGTTACATGCCTGAGCACTACGTGCGCCTGCGGCACAGTATACATAATAGTTCTTGCTTTTATCCAGTTCTTCAACTGCATAGATAAAGCCCTGACCTTTATAGATATCTATGTTGATGGCACCCGGTATGATACCGCGGTTCCACTCGTCTTCGGTACGAACGTCAAGTATAACAGCGTTGCTGTCTGCCTGAGCTTTTTCCCACCATTCCTGTTGTGATATGTTCATTTGTATTGTTTTTGGCAAAGGTATTATGCTTTTATAGAACAGCCAATAGCCTTAGTCTCTTTTACAGATACTTCTTTACCTTTTACAAGGGCATCAACCGCATTTTCTACATATTTTACTTTTACAGCGGCTGCATCTTCGTAGTTATCATCAATGGCTCCTATATATTTCACTACGTTTCCTTTAGCTGTTTTCTGAAGCACATATACGTGAGGGGTTTTTGTAGCACCATATTGTGGATAAATCTTCTGGCCTTCGTCTAACAGGTATGGGAAAGTGAATTTTTTCTCTTTAGCTCTTTCCTGCATTTTAACGAAACTGTCGTCTTTTTGTTTCTCAGGGTTATTCGGATTGATTGCTACTACCGGATATCCTAACTTTTTATATTTCTTGTCCAGCGCAATGATACGGTCTTCGTACGCCTGTGCATACGGGCAGTGGTTACAGGTAAACACTACTATATATCCTTTAGCATCTTTAATATCTTTTAAAGACACCTTTTTATTATCTACATTCTTGAGGCTGAAATCGGTAGCGATATCGCCCACTTTATAACCTGCAACTGAGTTAACATTGAATGCTGCCAGAAAAGCAACAAGCACAACGGCTCCTAAAATTTTTACTGTTTTCATAGATTTATAATTTATTTAAAATTGCTTACTTCTTTTTCTAGTTCTTCATAAGTGAACTGCTGTTCATAAAATTTACGCCTGTCCTTATTATATATAAGAGTAGCCGGCAGTGCACCGCTCCATGTTGAATCTACTTTTGGCAACCAGGTATTCTGATCCGGATCGCGCAGGTAAACCACATCACTTTTCAGTTGTTTTTCTTTAATAAAAGGCAGCAGCCTGCTTTCAACCATCTTATACATATCAAGACTGACAAGCATAACCTTTACTTTATCCTGTTTGTATTTCTCATTCAGCTTCTCAAAGTGCGGAAGCTCTTCTACACACGGAACGCACCATGTAGCCCAAAAATTCACTACATAAGTAGTATCATTCTTTTGTGTTAAGAAATATTCCAGCTTGTCAAAGTCGTAAGCTTTTACACTTACGCCATCTTTAGTATATACTTTTAAGGGCGTCGGAGGATTGTTTTTTTGTATTTCAGTAACAGGTTCTGACGTTTTTTCGGCTTCAGTCTCTGTTTTTTTGTTACAGGAAGTAAGCATAACACCTAAAAAGAGCATTAACCCTACCCCAATTTTTACTCTATTCATGTTTTGTATTTTCTTTTAGCCCACTAAAATTAAGCCCTAATCGCCTACTAAAATAATTTTAAGAAAATTTTAACACAACATTTGTATATACAAATATAAAACATACTACATTTGTATATACAAATTTTGTATTTACAGATATGAAAATAGAAAACATCATAAAATCGCCGGGAATGTCTACCTCAAAGAAGGTTATGATGAATATTATGTATACACAAAATGTAATTGGCGAGAACTTTAATGAAACAATGAAAGAACATGACCTCTCACCTGAGCAGTTTAACGTACTGCGAATATTGAGGGGACAAAAAGGGAAACCCGCCAATATGTGTGTAATCCAGGAACGCATGATTGCTAAAACAAGCAATACTACACGCCTGGTCGACAAATTACTCCTGAAGAAACTCGTTACACGTGAAGTATGTGAAGAGAACCGAAGGAAGATGGAAATTTTAATTACTGAAAAAGGACTTGAGCTGTTAAAAGAGCTTGATCCTCTGGTAGAGGGACATGAGGAAAAGTTTGCTAACAACCTTACCCCTACCGAACTGGAACAACTGAATACCCTGTTAGAAAAATACAGGACCATATAATAAATCTAAAACAATGAGCAATTACATAGAAAGCCTTAACTGGCGTTATGCAACCAAAAAGTACGACAGTACTAAAAAAGTATCTGATGAAGATATTGAAAACCTGAAAGAAGCTATCAGACTAAGTGTTTCTTCTATAGGTTTACAGCCTTACAAAGTATTTATTGTTGAATCTGATGAGATGAAAAACAAGCTTAAAGCTGCTGCTGGTGGTAACAACCAAAACCTTATTGCAGATGCCTCTCACCTTTTCATTTTCGCAAATGAAGTAAATGTTGGCGACAAACATGTAGAAAACTACGTAAACAACATCAGCCAGACAAGAGATATTCCTGTAGAAAACTTAAAAGGCTTTAGCGATTACATATCTTCATATGTAAATTCACTTACCGAAGAGCAAAAGAATGCGTGGACAATGAAACAATCGTATATCGCATTATCAACACTAGTAAACGCTGCTGCTCACCTTAAAATCGACACTACTGCTATGGAAGGTTTCAATGCTCAGGAATTCAATGCAATCTTAGGTCTTGACGAACTTGGACTTAACACTGCTGTTATTGCAGCCGTAGGTTACCGTCACGAAGAAGATGCTAACCAACATCTGAAAAAAGTTAGAAAATCTAAAGAAGAACTTTTTGCTACTATATAAATAAAAAGCTTAATTTTAATAACCCTAAATAATTATAATAAAAAAATGAAAAATCTAAAAACGATTGCAATTGCATTAACAGTAGCTCTTACAACACTTACAGCTACAGCTCAGGACAAAAAAATCAACACTTCTAAAAGTAAAATCAGCTGGGTTGGTGAAAAAGTAACCGGAAAACACGAAGGTACAATCAATGTTAAACACGGTGTTCTTACTTTTAAAGGAGATAAACTTACTGGTGGTAATATTACTGTAGACATGAACTCTATCCAGTGTACTGACCTTAAAGCTGGTGAAGGTAAAGAAAAACTTGAAGGACACCTTAAAGCTGACGATTTCTTTGGTACTGATAAATACCCAACTGCTAAAATCGTTTTCAAATCGGTTAAAGCTAAATCTGCTGGTGTTTACACTGTAACTGGTGATCTTACTATCAAGAAAACTACAAAGCCTGTAACTTTTGACCTAACTGTTGCTAAAAATTCTGCAACTACAACCCTTAAAGTTGACAGAACTAAATATGACATCGTTTATGGTTCAAAAAGCTTTTTTGACAGCATAGGAGACAAAGCTATCTATGATGAGTTTACTCTTAACGTGAATCTTGCATTCTAATCTTAGTTTAAATTGAACAACAAACCCACGCAATGCGTGGGTTTTGTGTTTTCTTTTAAGACACTTAGGCATCCAGTATCTTAGTTGCTGAAGCAAAAAAACCAAGAAACTAAGAACCAAAGCCACTCAACAACTTCTTAGAAAAGCCCTTCAATAGAAAGATACCTTTCACCAGTATCATAATTAAAAGTAAGAACCTTTGCTCCTTCAGGGATTTCTGCAAGTTTCTTATTCACTGCCGCTAATGACGCACCAGTAGAAATACCCGCAAGCAAACCTTCTTTCTTTGCTACATCACGAGCAAAATCGAAAGCCTCATCCTTTCCTACCTGAATAACACCATCAATAAGGCCGCTTTGGTATATTGAAGGTACAAATCCGGCACCTATACCCTGAATGGGATGCGGCGATGGGCTTCCTCCGCTCAATACAGGCGATAATTCAGGCTCAACAGCAAATACCTTCAGGTTGGGTAGTTCTTCCTTTAAAACAGCTGCTACGCCTGTTATATGACCTCCGGTACCCACTCCGGTAATGACATAATCGAGTCCATCCGGAAAATCTTCCAATATCTCCCGAGCAGTGGTTCGCTTATGTACCTCCACATTAGCTTGGTTGTCAAACTGGCTTGGCGACCATCCGTTTGGAGTTTCAGCAACCAGCTCATTAGCTCTTTCAATGGCTCCTTTCATTCCTTTTTCACGAGGTGTAAGCACAAACTCTGCCCCATAAATAGACATGAGTTTTCTGCGTTCTACACTCATGCTTTCAGGCATAACAAGGATGAGTTTATATCCCTTAACTGCAGCAACTAAAGCCAGTCCAATTCCAGTATTACCTGAAGTAGGTTCGATGATAACACTATACGGCTTCAAAATGCCTTTTGCCTCTGCATCTTCAACCATTGCAAGAGCAATCCTGTCCTTAATGCTGTTACCGGGATTATTGCGTTCCAGCTTGATCCAGACATTACGATCTGGAAACAATCTGCTTAAATGTAAATGCGGTGTTTTGCCTATAGTTTCTAAAATGCTTTTCGCTTTCATATATGTGAATTTTAGATTACAAAATTTAATGGTTCGGGAAACATATCCCTTGTTTTAATACTTACTTCGCTCTTGTGGTACACTAATGAATTAGGCGGTACAGAATTGGTTACCCATACATTCCCCCCTATTATACTGCCATCTCCAATGGTTGTATTACCGCCAAGTATCGTTGCATTGGCATAAATAGTAACATTATTTCCTATGGTAGGATGGCGTTTTACAGAAGCTTCAGCTTTGCTTACACTAAGTGCGCCAAGTGTCACGCCCTGATATATCTTCACATCGTTACCGATAACCGAGGTTTCACCAATGACAATTCCTGTACCGTGGTCGATAAAGAAACGTTCGCCAATCTGAGCTCCGGGATGAATATCAATACCCGCTTTACTGTGCACATACTCACTGAACATTCTGGGCAGCAAAGGCACATTGCTTTTCCACAATTCATGAGCCAGCCTGTAAACGGTTATAGCGAAGAAACCCGGATAAGAAATAAGTACCTCAGCACGCGATTTTGCAGCGGGATCGAACTCGAAAATCGCTTTCAGGTCATTTTCAAGTTTTTGATGAAGTAACACAATATTATCTTTTAAATATGAGACAAATGAATCTATTTCATTATACTCATATCCCGACAATTCCAGCAGATGAAAAAGCGTCTGATCGAGTTCCTTTTCCTGTCTTAGAAAATAGTTGTAATCAGCATATTCCTCCCCTATGCAAAAGAGCCATTTAAAGAATTTTTCGATCCATTCTTCTGTTTTCAGCCTGTCGGGCAGTGCTCCCGATTTTAAATAATTAGCAGTATAAACCGGATGTTTCATTGAATTATAAATTAAAAAAAGGCTCCCCTTTCGAGAAGCCTTTGCGGTTATATTGAGGTTGTAAACCTGATTTTATGCCACTGCAAACACTCCTTTTCACAAAAGGCAACACATACAGATAACAGCATTTAAGGCAACAGTTCTCATTATTTGATATTTTATACAGACAAAAATACAGAAAAAACTTTAATACTCTACTAGTTTAGTAGATTATTAAAAGAAAAAAAGCTGCCGCAAATCTTTCATACCTTTGCCGCAATATATCCCATCATGAAGAAAATATTAGTAATAGACAACTACGACAGCTTTACCTACAACCTTGTACACTATCTTGAAAACCTTGATTGCGAGATCACTGTATTACGAAATGACGATATACATATAGACGAACCGGCAGCATATGACAAAATACTGCTCTCTCCCGGTCCGGGAATACCTGACGAAGCCGGATTACTGAAAGATATCATAAAACGCTATGCAGACTCAAAAGATATCCTGGGAATCTGTCTCGGCCAGCAGGCTATAGCCGAGGTGTTCGGAGGCAACCTTATTAACCTTGAAGAGGTATATCACGGAGTAGCTGCCAACATTAAAATTATTGTAAATGATGAACCTCTTTTTAACGGAATAGGGGACACGATTCAGGTAGGAAGATACCATTCCTGGAGTGTAGATCCGGCAACTTTTCCAAGCGTTTTAGAAGTGACCTCTGTTGATAAAAATGGAAACATTATGTCGTTAAGGCATCGTAATCTTAATGTAAAAGCAGTACAATTTCACCCCGAATCGGTATTAACACCTAATGGCAAAGAAATTTTAGCAAACTGGATCAACACATAAACTAAAAGTTTACATAATTAAACTAAAATTACTGAATAACAACAATATAAACATTAACTATAGAATTTATTTATAGCGGTTTTCGCAAACGTTTTTTGTTAAAAAAATGTTAACAACACTATTAAACAAACGTTTAATTTAAACAAGTGTTTAACTTTGTATCGCAAAACAACACTTAATCTAATGACGGAGTTTAACGACAAACAACTGGAGATTTTGCAGGTGGCTGAAAAGCTTTTTGCAGAAGACGGTTTTGACGGTACTTCTATAAGGCAAATCGCAAAAGAAGCTAAAGTAAATATCGCTATGATATCCTACTACTTTGGGTCTAAAGAAAAGTTGCTTGAGACACTGATCATACACCGCACCTCGGGTATGAAGATGCAGCTGGAAAACATCTACCGTGACGACCTCTCTCCTATTGAAAAAGTTGAAAGACTTATTGATCTTTACATTTCCCGAATCAATAAGAACAAATGCATGTACCAGATACTGCATTTTGAGCTTTCCAACAAAAAAAGGATCATGGACATGAAGTCCTTTATGGACATCAAAAAAGAGAATTCCGAATTATTCAGGATGATCATTGTTGAAGGCCAGGAAAAAGGAGCTTTCAAAAAAGATGTCAACATCCCTCTTATCACCCCTACTATTATGGGAATTCTTATCAACTTCCAGATGAACAGGCTGTATTTTGAAGAGATACTGAATCTGCACTCTGAAGAAGAATTTGAAAATTACATCCTCAACGAGCTTACGGCTCATATTAAACAAACCATTAAAGCGCTTTTAGCAAATGAAAATTAAGCATTTACTGCCATGCAGCCTTTTATTCTTTGCTGTTGCCATTGAGGCACAGGAGAAGAAACAGCTTTCGCTGGATGAGGCTATTAACCTGGCAGTTACCAAAAGTACCGAAGCTACTCTTGCCGACACTAAAGTGGCTACTTCGAAATTTGAATACGAAAACACCAAGAACAGCCAGTATCCTGATTTTAAGGTTTCGGGCCAGTACATGAGAATTACCAATCCGGACGTAAAATTGAGATTGCCTTTGGGGAACGATTCCGGAGAAGACACAGGATCATCATCTACCTCACCTGATGTAAACCAGATACTGTTCGCCCAGGCGAGCGCAAGCATGCCACTTTTCTCAGGCTTTAAAATTCAGAACAGTATTAATGCTTCTGAGAACATTTATCAGGCACAAACCTTTAATGCAGCCAACACCAAAGAACAACTGGCTATGCAGGCGGTTATACTGTATGTTAACCTATATAAGGCTCAGGAATCCATCAGCCTGATAAGGGAAAACCTTAAAAGCGCAGAACAGCGTGTAAAAGATTTTAGCGCTATGGAGGAAAACGGATTACTTGCCCGAAATGACTTTTTAAAATCACAATTAAGAGTCAGCAATATTCAGGCTACGCTTGACGATGCCATAGCAAAAGAATCTAAGATTAATTTCCAGCTTGTAACTTTCCTAAAGCTTCCTCAAGGAACCCAACTCACTGCCAATGCTGCTTATTTTAAAAATGCAGGCGGTTTAAAGCCCTCAATTAGCGAAAGTGAAGCGATTGCTCAGCGAAAGGATTTAGAAGCGCTTAGATGGCAGGAAAAAGCCTCGGAAGCAAACGTTAAGATTGCTAAAGGAGATTACTATCCTTCTGTTGCTCTTTCCGCAGGCTATGTTGCCATGGATATCCAGAATGTAGTTCGTGTTACGAATGCCATGAATTTTGGCGTAGGCGTATCCTATGACCTTGCCGGGATATTCAAGAACGGCAAAAAAGTGAAAGCCGCACAAAGCCGTGCCCTTGAAACAAAACAACAGCTGGAAATACAAACTGACCGCGTGAAAGTTCAGGTTCAGGAATCGCTTGAAAACTACAATCTGAGCATCAGACAAAATAAATCATACCTGGATGCGGTAGAACAATCTACAGAAAATTACAGAATCGTTAAAGACAAATACGACAATGGACTTGTAGACACTAACGACCTTCTGGAAGCCGATATTGAGCAGCTAACTGCAAAAATCAATGAAACGTTCTCTAAAGCTGAAATTACACAGCGTTACTATGAACTGCTTAATGCTTCAGGAAAACTAACCGATTCTTTTAATCTTACACAAAACAATAATTAATTATAGTCCAATCATGGAAAATAGCACTAAAAAGAAAACAAACAAAAAGTTTATGGTTATCCTTGCCACCCTTGTCATACTTGGTGGCGGATACGGAACTTACAAATACATGCACTCACTAGCTCACGAGACTACTGATGATGCACAGGTAGAGAAAAACATGAACCCTATTATCCCTCGTGTAACAGGATATATCACTAAAGTTTATGTAAAGGATAATGACTATGTTAAAAAAGGTGACACGCTTTTCGTTATCGACGATAAAGACTATGCTGTAAGAGTTGAAGATGCTAAAGCTGCTTTAATTGCCGCTCAGGGAAGCTATGAGGCTGCCAAAGCTGATGTAGGCAGTGCTTCTGCAGGTGTATCTGTTTCTGATGCGAACATCCAATCATCAAAAGGAAATATTGAGGCAGCAAAAGTAAGATTATGGAGAGCGAACAACGACTTTGTACGTTTCGAAAATCTTTACAAAAACCATTCTATTACTAAACAACAGTATGAGCAGGCTCAGGCTACAAAACAGGAAGCTGAAGCTCAGCTAAAAGTATTGCAACAGGCAGAAGCAGCAAGCAAATCGCAAAGAAGCGCAAGCGTTTCAAGATCGGCTGTTACAGGAAAACAGACAGAAGTTGCTTCGGCAAATATCAAAAGAGCTCAGGCTGCCCTTGACGCTGCCAACCTTAACCTTAGCTATACAGTAGTTACTGCTGCTATTGATGGACAGGTTTCTACGATAGACATTCAGCCGGGACAACTGGTACAACCGGGACAGGCTTTGTTTTACATCATCAACACTCAGGATGCATGGGTTGTAGCCAACTTTAAAGAAACTCAAATCACTAAAATGAAAGAAGGCCAAAAAGTAACCATTGTTTCTGATGCTTACCCAGATGTAGAATTTGAAGGCCAAATTACAAGCTTCTCTCCTGCTACCGGTGCAAGATTTTCATTATTGCCTCCTGATAACGCAACAGGTAACTTCGTAAAAACAGTACAAAGACTTCCTGTAAAAATCAGCCTTACTCAAAACAACGATAAAGAAAAAGTAAAACTGCTTCGCCCGGGTATGAACGTAGAAGTAGATGTACATTTAAAATAAAATTATGGCAGGAGCAGCAACTGTAAGCGAAGACTTGGTTGAATACGGCTTCAGGCGGGTTATCATTACGATAACAGCGGTACTATGTGCCCTGCTTGAAATTGTAGACACAACCATTGTTAACGTTGCACTTAACGAAATGCGAGGCAGCCTTGGTGCCACGCTAACCGATGTAGCCTGGGTTATTACGGCCTATGCTATTGCAAACGTAATCGTAATCCCTATGACGAGCTGGCTTTCACAGCAGTTTGGACGACGTAATTACTTTGCGGCATCAATTATAATATTTACCGTGTCGTCATTCCTTTGTGGTAATGCGACTAACATTTGGGAACTAGTTATCTTCCGATTCATACAGGGTATGGGTGGTGGAGCGCTGCTTGTAACAGCACAAACCATTATTACCGAAAGTTATCCCGCAGAAAAACGTGGTATGGCTCAGGCTATCTACGGTATGGGTGTAATTGTAGGCCCTACCCTTGGACCGCCTCTTGGAGGATGGATTGTAGACAACTGGAGTTGGCCTTACATATTTTACATCAATATACCGCTTGGTATAATTGCTACCATGTTTACCTTGATGTATGTAAAGAGTCCTAAATATGGTGAAAAGCTTAAAGCCAACCAGGTCGACTGGTGGGGAATCGTATTCCTCGCAGGATTCATCGGATCGCTTCAGTTTGTACTGGAGCACGGACAACAGGACGACTGGTTTGAAGATCATCTGATAATTGCACTAAGCGTAGTCAGCTTATTTAGCCTTGTAGCTTTCATCTGGAGGGAATTGGTATACGAACATCCAATAGTAAACCTTCAGGTACTTAAAGACACCAATCTGCGTATAGGGACTATATTGTGTTTTATAATGGGATTCGGTTTGTACGGAACCACATTTGTAATACCAATTTATACCCAGCAGATATTGGGATGGCCTGCGCTTGATGCCGGTCTGCTACTGATTCCAAGTTCATTGATGACTGCTTTTATGATGCCTATTATCGGGCAGATGATACAGCGAGGTATTCCACAAACGTATATGGTTGCTGTAGGGTTTCTGATATTCTTTGTATTTACCTTCTGGATGTACAACATCATGACACCGGATACCGGAAGCGAACACATGTTCTGGCCACTTATTATGCGAGGAATGGGACTTGGTCTCCTGTTCGTACCTATTACAACAATGGCGCTTTCTACCCTCAAGGGGAAAAGTATTGGAGAGGGTGCAGCTTTTACGGGAATGATGCGTCAGTTAGGCGGTTCATTTGGTATTGCCATCATCAGTACATTCATTACACGTTTTACACAAAGCCACAGGGTAACCCTTGTAAATCATGAACAGGTAACCGATTATGCTGTGCAGCAAAGAGTACAGCAGCTTACTGCGGGCTTTATGTCTAAAGGATACTCTTTAACAGAAGCTACCGCCAAAGCATACAAAGCAATGGAAGGAGCTGTTATAAAACAGGCAACAGTATTATCATACATGGATATATTCCTATACCTGGGTATACTCTTCCTGATATGTATTCCATTTATCCTGCTTATAAAACGAGGCAAGGGAAAAGTAGACATGAGCGAAGCTATGCATTAATAGTTAACAGTTGACAGTTTTAAGTTGACAGAATATACAGGCCTGTCAGTAATGATAGGCCTTTTTTAAACATCAATCAAAATCAGAAAAATCAAATCAAATGGAAAAAAATTACGATTCTAAAAAGGTTTCAGAAAAAGAAACCTCATCTGAAACCTCGAATAAAAACAGCATTATTGTTGCTTTAAAAAGGCTTATAGGTAATGAAAAAGAACATGATATACATGGGTTATCTCAGTTTGCATGGCCCTAAGATGCAATGGTTTTACCGCATTTTCAAATAAAAACAACTCCTGATTAGTTATATACACATCTGTTCTAAAAACCGAAACGCCGAAGAATATTCTTCGGCGTTTTTTATTGGTTGTTATTTTGAAAAAGCTCGAGCTGCCTGAAAACCGGCACCAACGACTCCCCTTTCTCCGTTAAAGAATATTCGATGTGCAATGGTTTTAGGTTTATTGTCTTTTTTTCTAAAAGTCCAAAATCTTCCAGCTCCCTAAGCGCAACAGAAACTGATTGCTTATTAGCACCCTCTATCTGGCGTAAAAGAGTATTAAACCTCAACGGCCCATCCAAAGCAAGCCGAAAGACCTGTGGCTTGAATTTTCCTGAAAGCATTTTTAAAAGTCCTTCTGCAGGACATCCTGAAGCTGAATCTGTCTCTTTTTGGGTAGTCATATTTTTTTGACTTATTGACTTACGTCGTAATTGTTTTAAAATTTGCAGCAAAATTATGAATTAATACCATGCAATCAGGAATCCAATACATTTTAACAAAGTATACTTTTTTGATGTTGTTCCTGATAACCGCTATTAGCTGTCAATCACAAATCAATCAAAAAATGAGCGATACTAAAAATAATGCATTACTGTGCGACCCTGTTACAGGATTATGCGAAATGCCCTCTGCCCCATCATCAGCAGAAGGTGGTACTATTAAAAAAGGTATTAAACCAATTACAATAATTTACTACACTGATCCTATTTGTTCATCTTGTTGGGGTATAGAACCACAACTTCGAAAACTAAAACTTGAATACGGTGAGTATTTTGAGATAGATTACCGTATGGGCGGACTTCTGCCGGACTGGAGCTACAACAGCGGCGGTATAAGCAAACCTTCTGATGTTGCACATCATTGGGATGAAGCCAGCCACTACTATCAGATGCCTATAGACGGTGATGTATGGCTTGAAGATCCGCTTGATTCTTCATATCCGTCATGTATCGCCATGAAGGCAGCACAAATGCAGGATCCTACAAAAGCTATAACATTTATGCGAATACTGCGCGAAGGACTTTATCTCGACAAAAAAAATATAGCTAAATGGGAAAACATTGTTCCCGCAGCTAAACAGGCTGGACTAGACACGGCAAAAATGAAGACTGATTATGATAACGGTGCCAAAGAATTGTTTCAAAAAGACCTGGAGTTAGCCCGTCGCATGGGGGTGCGTGGGTTTCCAACCCTTTTCTTTTCTGATGGCACCACCAACCAACTTACAGTTTATGGATCTAAGCCGTATGATGCATACGAAAAAGTTATATTAGCCTTATATCCGGATGCTAAAAAGAAAAAAATCAGTAATGATGACCCTCTTGGTATTTTTAGCTACTATCCTACGCTTGCTGTAAAAGAATATGCTGAAATACTAAATATATCTACTACGAAAGCAGAAGAAATACTCGAGCAGCACTATAAAAAAGGTGTCCTTAATAAGAAGAGCATCAAAAACGGATCCCTTTACAGTAAAAAGTAAACTACTAAACCTCCAACTCTTTATACTAAAAAAAAACGGCGATATAGATTATTCTTTATCGCCGTTTATCATAATAATGCTACGTTATTTCAATATGAAATCAATCTCTGGAGCAGATGTATCTCTCATATCTCCAAACCTAAGGTAAACCTCTGCCTTTTTCATAAATGGAGTATTTAATAATATCGGTTCAATCGTTTTATATAACTCCTCGGCATTATGCCCGTAAAGAAATAAAGTTCCGTCAGAACCATCCACATTAATTTCGTGTCCGTCGAGTTCACCTATTCCCTTATCAAAAAGCAATATTCTAAGTTTGCTCTCCAGATTATGCAATTCATCCAACTCCTGATAACCATAATAAAAATTGATAATTACTGAATGCTTATATTCTCTTTTAGTATTTTCAAGTTTAAACAAATCCTCAATCCTCATTTTTCAAATTCTAATTTTCAAATGACAAATTCCAAACTATAAAATCTATTATTTCATATCTATCATCCATTATCTAATATCTCAATACTATCTGGTAAATACCAACGTATTCCCTTTAGATAGTTTCGGATCAAACTTATACCCTTCATAATCGAAGCCTTGTAAACCTTTTAGGGTTTTCACATTCTTATCAATAATATAACGCACCATCATGCCCCTCGCCTTCTTAGCAAAAAAGCTTATCATTTTAAGCTTTCCGTCTTTATAATCCCTGAACTCAGGTGTAATAACCGGTACCTTTAACGCTTTTACATCTACTGCGCTAAAATATTCATTACTGGCAAGGTTTACGAACAATTCGTTTTCTTCTAGTTCATTGTTCAATGCCTCAGTAATTGTCTTTTTCCAGTACTCATAAAGATTCTTATTCTCTCCTACCGGCATTTGCGTACCCATTTCAAGTCGGTACGGCTGAATAAGGTCAAGAGGTTTCAGCAATCCATATAATCCTGAAAGTATCCTTAAAGAATCCTGTATCTTACTGATCTTGGCTCCCGGTAAAGTATAAGCATCGAGTCCTATATACACATCCCCGTTAAAGGCATACATGGCCGGACGTGCATTTTTTGTAGTAAATGGCAGTTTCCAGTCCTGGTTACGTTGCCAGTTAAGGTCGGCTAATTTATCTGAAATATCCATCAGCTCACTTAGCTCCTTTGGCGACTTTTCTTTAAGTACATTTTGCACTTCCTGTGCATTAGCCAGAAAAGCAGCATCGGTATGTTTACGGGTAGGCAGTTTGGTTTCAAAGTCCAGCGACTTGGCAGGAGATATTACAATTTTCATAAGTGTGAATTATACCTCAAAGTTAAGGAATGTAACTATATACTCAAAATACTAACCTCAACATAGGTCTCTTAACCATACCCGCCTTTAAAATAGTTTTTATATTTGCTCTAAACAGCAAACAATGTTCAGGGCAATTATAAAATACAAATGGATAATAATGTACGGTTCCGGCCTTGCGTTGCTGCTTTTGCTGCTTCGAGGGCTGGAACTGTTCGTTTTATTCAGTCCCCAAAAACAGGACCTTTATATAGGAGCCATTGCCCTGCTCTTTACAGGCCTTGGTATCTGGCTTACACTGAAACTTTCTAAACCCAAAGTAGAAACAATAGTAGTTGAAAAAGCAATTTACGTTTCTAAAGGAAAAGAATTTATCCCAAACCAAACTGAAATTGAAAACCTCGCCATAAGCAAACGCGAACTTGAGGTATTACAATTAATGGCCGATGGCCTGAGCAATCAGGAAATCGCCGAAAAGCTTTTTGTATCGCTAAATACCGTAAAAACACATTCCTCTAAAGTATATGAAAAACTTGAGGTTAAACGACGCACACAAGCTGTAGAAAAAGCAAAAAAATACGGTATAATTGCATAAATCACCCAAAAGTATGAGCTGAAAATCAGGAGCAATCTTGAATTTTGCCTCATAATTAAAACATATAAATAATGAAACGAGTTACAGGCATAGGAGGGATTTTCTTTAAATGTAAAGACCCCGTAAAAATGAATGAGTGGTATAAAACCCACCTTGGTTTAGAGACCTCTCCTTATGGGGCTAAATTTGAATGGGAACAACAATCTGAATCTTCAAAAAAAGGGTATACACTATGGAGTCCCTTTCCTGACAGTACCAAATACTTTGAGCCATCATCAAAAGATTTTATGATTAACTATCGCGTAGATGATATTACTGCCTTAGTAGAAGCATTAAAAAATGAAGGAGTAACAATTCTGGACGAGATCGCTACTTACGAATATGGTAAATTCGTTTATATCCTGGATCCCGAGGGAAATAAGATCGAATTGTTTGAAGCCAATGATGGCGAGTAATAACTTATAATATACCTATATGAAAAAAATTGTACTTATATACGGACTTATAGCAGGATTTGTGTCTTGCCTTGGTTACCTTATCTCTATAAACAATGACAGCGTAAATTTTGAAAACGGCATGATATATGGATTCGCATCCATGTTTCTGGCCTTCTCACTGATTTTTGTAGCTACCAATCAATACCGTAAACAAAACGGCGGTTTTATATCTTTCGGAAAAGCATTTCTTATAGGTTTATACATTTCTCTGATAGCATCTTCAATATATGTATTAGTATGGCTTATAGTATTATATAACTTCCACCCTGACTTTATGCAGGAATATACAACCCATACTTTAGAACAACTCAAAAACAGTGGAGCTTCAGCTGCAGAAATTACTTCTAAAACTGCTGAAATGCAGGAGGCTGTGGAAAATTATAAGAATCCGCTATTTGTAATCTTATATACTTATGCAGAAATACTGCCCCTAAGCATAATAATATCACTTATCAGCTCCGGTATTTTTGCGCTGGTTTCATTAAACAATAAGAAAAAAGCAAGCACTGTATAATTAAAGCGTCTTTGGACGCTTTTTTTATTTTTCCTACATTTGTTGGAAAGCCTTGTCATTATGGATATGTACGAACAAATAGACCAGAGTCTAAGCCGCTACGTAAGTTTTTCGAAAGAAGAACTCGAAATCTTAAACTCACTGCTTGAATACCGAAAAGTGCCTAAAAAAACCATCATGCTTCATGAAGGTGAAGTGTGTAATTTTGAAGCTTTTGTGGTAAAAGGCTGCGTTCGTAAATATTTTATTGACCACAATGGCTTTGAGGTAATACTACAATTTGCCATAGAAAATGCTTGGGTAAGCGACATATCATTTAGTCATTATGAAGACAAACCCAGCCGCACCTTTATCGAAACCATGGAAGACTGTGAGTTTCTTATCTTCAGCCCCGAAACAAAAGAAGAACTTTTAAAACGTGCACCACGATTCGAAAGAGCTTTCAGGATATTGTTTGAGCGCAATCTTTCGGTTACTCAAAACAGGCTTTTCAATACCATTTCAAAAACGGCAATGGAGAAATACCTTGAGTTTCTTGAGATGTACCCTACCCTGCCACAACGTGTGGCCCAGCATTATATCGCCTCCTATCTGGGCATCTCTGCTGAGTTCCTTAGTAAGGTAAGGGCTAAATTAGCTAAAGGCTAATTTCTGTTTAGAGTTTGTAGTTTATAGTTTAGGGTTGCTTACTCAAGCCGTAACGGTTGTCGGCACAGAACTTTAAAAAAACTATAAACACAAAACCCTAAACCGAAAAAATCGCAGAACGATTTTTTCTTGTCCTAGTTCAATGTTTTGATCTTTTATATGCAGCAACTTTGCATAGTAATATTAAAACAACCAATATACTATGGACAGAAAAGAATTTATCAGGAAAGGACTTATGGGAACCGGAATGTTCATTACTTCCGCAGCCATAGGCGATACTTTAAAAAACGACATCGACGAGATACAGCCTCTTGAACCAATCGGTTACAACCATTTACCAAACGAGAGTTCGCTTATCTTAGAAAATACAGTACTACACAAAGCAAACAGCCGCGGACATGCTAACCACGGATGGCTTGACTCTCACCACTCTTTTAGCTTTGCTAATTATTATAATCCCGACAGGATGCACTTTGGTGTGCTTCGTGTACTAAATGACGACCGTGTAGATGCCGGTATGGGCTTTGGCACACACCCACACGATAACATGGAAATCATTTCTATTCCGCTTGAGGGCGATTTAGAGCATAAAGACAGCATGGGCAATACTGCTGTTATTAAAAAAGGTGATATTCAGGTAATGAGTGCCGGAACGGGTATATACCACAGCGAATACAACAAGAACAAAGACAGGCTTACAAAGTTCCTTCAGATATGGGTATATCCTAACAAAAAGAATGTTACTCCACGTTACGACCAGATTACGCTTAACGAAGCTGACCGCCACAACAAATTACAACAGATACTTTCACCAAATGCTAATGACGAAGGTGTATGGATCCATCAGGATGCATGGTTTCACCTTGGCAGGTTTGACAAAGACTTTACAACAGACTATAAATTAAAGAAAAGCGGTAACGGAATTTATGCCTTTGTAATTAAAGGTGATATTAATATTGGTAACATTCAACTGAATGAGCGCGATGCCCTTGGTATCTGGAATACTTCAGACATCAGTATCATTGCCAATACCCCGGATGCAGAATTATTATTAATTGAAGTTCCGATGACAGTTTAATTTTCTTGTCCTAGTTCAATGCACAGGCATTTATTATAACGGAACTTTGCTTCATCAAATAACAAATAAAAAAACCATATAAATTTTAAGATTATGTCAACAACTAAATGGTCAGTAGACCCAACACACTCAGAAATAGGATTTAAAGTAAAACACATGATGTTTACTAACGTTTCAGGACAGTTTACCAAATTCACTGCCGAGGCTACAACTAACGGAGATTCATTCGAAGTAGCTTCTTTCTCTTTCAGCGGAGATATCGATTCAGTAAGCACAGGTAACGCAGACCGTGACGGACACCTATTAAGCGGAGACTTTTTTGACGCAGCCCAATTTCCAAAAATCACATTCGAATCTACAGCCTTCAACAAAAAAAATGAAGGAGAATATACCCTTAACGGTAACCTTAGCCTTCATGGCGAAACAAAACCGGTAAGCCTTGATGTAGAATTTGGCGGTATCGCTAAAGACCCTTGGGGAAATACAAAAGCAGGTTTTACCATTACAGGTAAAATTAACCGTAAAGATTTTGGCCTTACATGGAACTCTACCCTTGAAACAGGTGGTGTACTTGTAGGCGAAGAAGTGAAGCTGGCTATCGAGCTTCAGTTCGTTAAACAATAATTGTTTTAGTCCAATTTATATGTTTCGGTGAACCTGTGGTGCGAAAGTGCCACAGGTTTTTTATATTAACTTAGCAATCTATTATATTTGCCAATATTTATTTAATATGAAAATTAAACGAGTAAGAAAAAATTTAAACAAAAACAAGATCTTTTTTGAAACTGTGTTTGTATTTATAGCTTCAATCTCGGCAATTTATATTTCATTTCAAGCAAATTCAATTGCTGAAAATCAAGGAAAAATAATGGAGTGGGAAAATACTCCTAACCTTGAAATAAGAAAAACTCAAATTTATAATGATAGTTTAAAAATATATGATAGAACCATTTGGTTAGTTTATAATCATAATAGCAAAATTTCCAATTTTGATATTGAAAAAGACTATTCTTTTTTAAATTTTTCATTTAAAAACACAACTGACTCCATCAGATTACCAATAAACAATTATATCAATTTGGGAGGCCGAGTTTATGGGACTAGTGAAGGACTAATATATGATTTTGACGATAAATATACTGGCTATTCTAAATATTTACTATGGAATTCTTTATTCGATATTGGGTATTTAGATATTGAAAGCTATATTAAAATTTCTTACAAAACTGTATTAGGTAAATCTGAAAAAAAATATTTTCAAATACTGCCATCAATTAAAGAAATTGATAGTTTAAACTGGTCTGAGTTGGAAAGATTTCATATAAAAAATAATACTGAAACACTTTACATTAATAATACAACTTCAAATCAATTGAGAATTAAATTATTAAAAATGCGTCGAAAGCAATAATTTGTTAGGTTATATCTAAACAAAAATCCCGAAGCTTTCACTTCGGGATTTCTATATTAATTCTCCTCTTCCTCTATCGTATGCGACTTGGAGTAAGTACGCCATTTTTCAATGCATTCTACCATATCCTGTGGCAGTTCGCTGTCAAAACGCATAAATTCTTTTGTTGCTGGATGTTCAAACCCAAGCGTTTTGGCGTGTAGTGCCTGGCGTGGTAATATCTTGAAACAGTTGTCTATAAACTGCTTGTATTTTGTAAATGTTGTTCCCTTAAGGATCATATCTCCACCATAACGCGCATCATTAAATAAGGTATGCCCGATATGTTTCATGTGCACACGAATCTGATGGGTACGCCCGGTCTCAAGTCGGCATGAAACCACAGTTACATAACCCAGGCGCTCAATTACCTTGTAATGAGTAACAGCGTGTTTGCCCTGATCGCCATCCGGATATACAGCCATCTGCATCCGGTCTTTCATGTGGCGGTCGATATTACCTTCTATCGTACCTTCATCTTCTTCAACATTACCCCATACTATGGCGATATATTCCCTTTCAGAAGTTTTCTCTGCAAACTGCTGCGTAAGGTAAGTCATCGCCTGTTCTGTTTTGGCAATAACCAATAATCCTGAAGTGTCCTTATCAATACGGTGTACAAGGCCCGGCCTTTCGCTGCTGTTCATTGGAAGGTTCTCAAAATGGTATGCCAAAGCATTTACCAGTGTACCTGAATAATTACCATGCCCCGGATGCACAACCAAACCAGGCTCCTTGTTTACTACAAGCAGCTGATCGTCTTCATACACTATATCTAAAGGAATATTCTCAGGCGTAAGCAGGTACTCATAAGGCGGGTGCTCTAACAATATACGAACGATATCATTAGCCTTAACCTTATAATTTGATTTTACAGCAATATCATTTACATAGATATTACCATCATCTGCTGCCTTTTGTATCTTGCTCCTGGTGGTATTTTCCATCAGGTTCATTAAAAACTTATCTACCCTTAATGGCGATTGTCCTTTTCCTGCCTCAAAACGATGATGCTCAAAAAGCTCTTCATTATCGTCCGGCTCCTGCTCTATAATAGGTTTTGTCATTTCTTATTCTTCCGAACTTTCAGGTTCTGATGTTTTTATAGTATCATTTTCAGGCTCTTCATATCCTGTTTTTCCATCACCTAATACAAGATCAACTTTTGATGATTTCATTACTTTATCCCCTGCTTTAAGCTTTTTGCCGTTAACCCATACTTCAAGCACAACATCTTTAGCAAGATATGGCTTGTAGGTTTTTTTGCCCTCTTCAAGTCCGGCAGACTTTAAGCTTGGTATTGCTGCCCTGTATGTTTTTTGGATGATGTCCGGTAAGCTTACAGCTGCAAAACCTTTTGAATTTATCTTGACATAAACTTTTCTTCCGTCCTTTACATTCACTTTTGGAAGCGGATCCTGCTCAACAATAGTATAAGGCGGGTATTCTGCCCTAAAATCAACCGTATCCAGAACTACATATTCCAAATCGACAGCGTCAAGAGCTTCTTCTGCTTTTTCCAGGGTCATTTTACGTAAATCAGGAACCGGAATTTCCTCGCCGTGATTTGTAGCATAACTAAGGTATTGAAGCAAACCAAAAATTACCACAACTACAATTACCAATGCGATGGCAAGCTGCTTGAAAAAAACTTTACTGGTCAAAAAATCTTTTAGGGTCATCTATTATGAATTTTGGCAAAGATATAAATAATACTAAACTTTATAGTTTACACAAATAATGATATTTTTGTGTAAGCTTAAGAATCGTTATTATAACGCTTTTTGCGTTACTTTCGTGTAAGCTTTTAACATTAACCCTCTCTAAAAATGAATGTAGCAGTAGTAATGGGCGGATATTCAGACGAATCCGTTATTTCTATACGAAGCGGCCAGCTTATCCTTACTAACCTTGACAAATCAAAATACACACCATTTGAGGTACATATCCTTCCTGAAGGCTGGAATGTATTGATCGATGGCAATAAATACCCTGTAAATAAAGGTGATTTCTCTTTTGAAAAAGAGGGCAAAAAGACAACTTTTGATGTGGCTGTAAATACAATTCATGGTACTCCCGGTGAAGATGGCCATATGCAGTCGTACTGGGAACTGCTTGAACTACCTTATACTGGATGTGGTTTTTATCAGTCGGCACTTACCTTTAATAAAAGAGACACCTTGTCGGTACTTTCTAAATTCAATATCCCAAAAGCAAAAAGCATCTACATTTCTAAAGGAGATGTTATCTCAGCACAACAGGTAGCTGATACCGTAGGATTGCCTTTTATGGTAAAACCAAACCAAAGCGGAAGCAGCCTGGGTGTTTCTAAAGTGAATGACCTTGCCGATTTTGAAAAAGCACTTGAATTTGCTTTTGCAGAAGACAGCGATATCCTTATTGAAGAATACCTTAAGGGAACCGAAGTATCGGTTGGTGTACTGAACCTTAACGGAAAAACAACCGTATTAGGACTGACTGAAATCGTATCGCATAATGACTTTTTTGATTATGAGGCCAAATATCAGGGTAAATCAGATGAGATAACTCCTGCACGCCTTGATGCTGCTACCGAACAAAAAGTTCGCGAAACTGCAGCAAAAGCATATGAAGCATTAGGAATGAGCGGATTTTCCCGCACTGATTTTATTGTAAGGGATGGCGAGCCTCATTTTATAGAGATGAATACCAATCCGGGATTATCGCCTGCGAGTATCTTTCCGCAACAGGCACAACATGCCGGAATACCTTTCTCGGATCTGCTTGACAGCGAAATAAAACTGGCTATGGAACGTAAGGTACTTTGGAAGAAGTAGTATTCAGTGAGTAATAGCCTTTTATTTTACAATCATAATTATTAAACTTCCGGCTTCGGACATCAGACAAAAAACAATAACATGAAAATAGCAGTATTCCCGGGATCATTTGACCCTATAACATTAGGCCATTACGATATCATTAAGCGTGGCGTCAGCCTGTTTGACAAAGTAATTGTTGCCATCGGTGTAAATGCTGAAAAAAAATATATGTTTTCGCTGGAAGAACGTAAACGCTTTATAGAGGAATCATTTGCCGATGAGCCTAAAGTAGAGGTTGTAACCTATCAGGGACTTACCATTGATCTTTGTCGTAAAGTTGGCGCAGACTTTATCCTTCGCGGACTACGCAATCCTGCCGACTTTGAATTTGAAAAAGCCATTGCACATACCAACAGAGAACTTTCACAAATAGAGACTGTCTTTTTGCTTACTGCTGCAAGTACGTCATATATTAGTTCGAGTATTGTTCGCGATGTTTTAAGAAACGGAGGAGATTATACAATACTTGTACCTGATGCCGTAAGGGTAAAATAGGCCTATGAATAAATTTTTACTTTTGGTATTCTTCACCTGTGTACTTTCAGCTCAAAAGAAAAACACCTATGCGACACCTTACGAAAAAGGGAATGGTAACCAAACTGCTACCTACGAAGAAACTATAGCATTTTTCAGATTTCTTGACAAAGACTTTGAAACTATACAAATGCAGGAAATGGGACTTACCGATAGCGGTGAGCCATTACACATGGTTATTTACAATCCTGATAAAAAGTTTGATTTTAATACAATTCATAAAGACAAAGCTGTTCTTTTAATCAATAATGGCATTCATCCGGGGGAGCCTGATGGTATTGATGCGACCATGATGCTTTATCGTGATCTTGCAACCGGCAAGGTTACTGTACCTAAAAATACAGTAGTGGTAAACATACCTGTATATAATATAGGAGGAGCATTGAACCGCAATTCGCACAGCCGTGCAAACCAAAACGAGCCTGAAAGCTATGGCTTTCGTGGCAATGCCCGCAACTATGACCTTAATCGTGATTTTGTAAAAAACGACACCCGCAATGCGAGAAGTTTTGCACAGATCTTTCATACTGTAAATCCTGATGCTTTTATAGACAATCATGTTAGCAATGGTGCCGATTACCAATATACACTGACTTATATAGCGACCCAGCATCAAAAACTAGGTGGAGAACTGGGGGCATTTTTTAAGACTGAAATGATGCCTCAAATTCTATCTGCATTAAAAGCTAAAGGTATCGAAGCTACTCCTTATGTAAATGTACACGACACCAAACCCGATGCCGCAGGTTTTGAACAGTTTATGGATTATCCCAGATATTCAACAGGATATGCTTCTATGTTCAATGTACCCGGATGTATGCCGGAAACACATATGCTAAAAGAATATGCTGCGAGGGTAAAGGTTACCTACGAATATATGGCAGAGTCTATTAAATTTATAGATGCTAATTACAACAGGATTAAACTGTTGCGCTCTGAGAACCTGGAGAATTATAAACCTGGATTGAGATACACATTACAATGGGAAATAGATTCAACTCAGGTTACCCCTCTTCCCTTTTTAGGTTATCAGGGCGATTATAAAACCAGTGAAGTAACAGGTAAACAAAGACTTTTTTACGACCGTAAAAAGCCTTTCAACAAAATGCTTCCTTATTACCAGACGTATCAGCCGTTAGTTCAGGTCGCAATACCGGAAGCTTATATAATACCTAAGTCATGGTGGAATATTATTGAGCTTTTAAAACTCAACAATATTAAAATGGAGCCTCTTGCAAAGGATACCGAAATTGAGGTGGAAAGTTATCGTATAAAAGACTTTAAAACGGCAAAGTCGGCTTATGAGGGGCATTACCCTCATAATACCGTTACATTAGGAACTACTACTCGTAAAGTGCTGTTCAAAAAAGGAGATCTGATGGTAACCACAACGCAGCCTGGTGTAAAATATTTATTGGAAGCACTTGAACCACAAGGGAATGATTCGTTTTTTGCATGGAACTTTTTTGACGCTATACTACAACAAAAAGAATATTTTTCAGACTATGTTTTTGAAGATACAGCAGCAAAGCTTCTTAAAGAAAATAATAGCCTAAAAACTGAATTCGAAAAGAAAAAACAGGAAGACAAAACATTTGCTGATAATGCCGATGCTCAGTTGGACTGGATTTACCGTCATTCACCATATTATGAAAAGACGCATATGGAATATCCGGTTTACAGGAAAGTAAAATAATATTTATATAAGAATTTACAGGTGTAAAAATTTCATTTATATTTATCAGACACCAACCAACTCGAAATGAAATTCATCACACTATCCTTTAACCTGAAGTTATTCTTCTACCTTGCTATTGCATTTATACTTTGCACTGCTATCGGAACGGTAAGCCATGAAGCAGGGCACTGTGCTGCCGCTAAATATTATGGGCGAAATCCCGAACTGCATTATGCATATATGTATCCTGGTGAACCTTCGTGGAGTATTACGCTCAGAGAAGCCTATAAAAAAGATAAGGACAAAATAAAATCAGATATTGCTTCACCAGAAAAAGAGGCTTATTTCAAATTAAGAGAAAACATTAGTAAAACATACAAACAGCAAAGGAAAACGGAAGACTTCTTTATAACATTTGGTGGTCCTCTTCAAACTATGCTAACTGGTATGCTTGGATTCACAATCCTTTTCCTTAGAAGAAAAAAAATATTTGAAAGAAGTTACCTAACCCTGTTAGAGTGGTTTGCAGTGTTTCTTTCCTACTTTTGGGCAAGACAGGTTTTCAATTTTATATTTTCAATTGATCAAACCTTTTCCGGACGAAAGTATTTTATGGCAGATGAACCCAGATTATCTCAATCGCTCAATTTACCACCATGGGCTTTTGGAATGGTCACTTGTATTTTAGGAGGAGCCGTACTTTCATGGGTTACTTTTAAAGCCATCCCTTTAAACCAGAGACTAAGTTTCATACTCTCCGGAATTATAGGTTGCGCTATTGGATATATCGGCTGGTTAGACTGGCTTGGACCGAAATTATTACCTTAAATAAAAAAACGAACCTTATTCAGGTTCGCTTTTATTTAACCTACATTTGGTTATTTTAGTTTTTAATAATTTTTTGAAGTGTTTCACCGTCACCCAATACAAAATACACACCTGAGTTTAATGACGACACATTTATTTGATGTTCCTTCAGTCCTTCAGGATTATTTACCCTTATAACTTCCTTACCTGTAATATCAATAACTGTAAAGACATTCACTGATGAGAAAATATTTTTATCAACTATAGTAATAGTATCAATAAAAGGATTTGGGTATATCATAAAAGAATTACCTTTTTTAGATACATCTTTATTATCTTCCCCACTTAAATCCTGTACTTTAGCTTGTGGTTTAGGTTGCGGTGCAGCTGCACCATAAACACAATTCTCAATTGAAGCTTGGAACACAGAAGTATACTGAGCATTAAAGCCTGGCTGTAATTCAATGAAATTTCCTGCTTGGTAAATAGCTATTGCATCCTGCTCAACCCTATTTGAAGCCTTAATCCACTGATCACGTTGCTGGTAAGACAATGTATTTGTAACAACCGGATCTGACACTGTTAGAGTCAAAGTTGAGAGACAGCTACCGGCAGCTCCTTCATAACAATCTGGTGCAATAGGATTTCCCCAGTTTGCTCCTTCAGGAAATTCATAATGGCCATTTTGCATAGTAATACAACACCATGCTGACCAGCCGCAATCTGTTTTTATCCTATATCTGAAACAGCCGTATACCATTGCTCTTCCTCCGGGGATGGTTGAAGCTATCTGGGTCAGGTCGAATGTATTTTCTGTTTGCGTAAAATGAAAATAAGCAGGCTGGGTAGCAGGACTTTCCGGACAGCAGCTTCCATCTGTAAAAAACTCAAGCTCGTACACATCAGCTACATCGGGCCATATCAGCGTGCTCGCCTGTACATAAGCCCCGGTTATATCAACATTACCTATAGTAACATCAGGCCCTACTGAAGTAGATGAGTCAGTAAGTTTTAAATAATAGGAAGTAGCACTCATATAAAAATATGCAATTAGCTTAAATTCATATTCTCCAGAGGGACTTGGCCCAAAATGCGTAGCCGGATCCACTGTGAAACAAAATTTATCTGAAGTTAAACTCGATGCACCTAAAACCGTACCTATATAAACTCCATCTTTCCATATCTGCAGCTGCATAAAATTAGAAGTTAGAGTTGTTCCTTCCGGCAATATATATGATCCACAAACCTGAAAAGGTTCTTTAGGGCAGTTAAAACTGGCATCATCCAGTGCCAAATAGCCAAAGGCCGGCTGGGTACAGGCTGCAGTACAGGATATATCATCAATATAAACGGTACCAAAATGCGCGTTTTTACCGCAATCTCCTATAACAAATTCCAACCTTACTGATTGATTTAAATACTCATCAGGTATGGTTATTAAGCCACATTGCCAGCCTGTATACAATACTTCTTGATTCTCATTTTCATCTGGATTAAACCACGATGTAACATCAAAAATTACATTGTTAGGATCAGCAACGAGACAAAAATGATTTGATATTATATTCCCAGCACTATCATAAACCCTAACTGAAAAGAAAGGCTGTCTATCCATTTCATCAGGATGCGGATTTTCAATAATCAATGAATAAGAAAAGCTAATTTCAGTTCCTGTAGCAGTAAAAGTTTGTGACATTGTAGTTATATCACTGTATGGCTTAAAATTATTAAGTCGTAAAGCCCGACTACCGCTACCTGGTTTTACTCTGTTTACAGTGACAGATGGATTGCAAGCCAACAAAAAAGAATCATTCCCTGAACTTACCCAACTTGCATCTGCCGTTAACTGATTAAGACCTGTTGGCAATGTAAATGTATTAAATACAGGATCTGCTGTATTCACTTCGCAATCCGTAACCTGAAACAATCCACTACTTCTGTTGGTAAAACTATATTGTGTTGGAGTAGTTTCAAAGCTTCCATTTACAATGCATTGTGCATGTGCTCCCAGACTTAACAGAAGCACGAGAAAACAATAATATAAATTTCTCATAGATTAAATATTTAAAATTTATATTATTGTTTTGCCATTAATAACTTCATTTGTGCTTTAAGCTCTTCTATTTCTTTTTTCTGATATTCAGCTTCTTTCTTTTGCTCTAAAAGTTCTGCTTTAAGTTGTTTTGCATTATCATCCTGGTCGATAATATAAAGAGTCAATTCTTCTATTTTCTCCAGCAGTTTAGCATCCATTTTAGCAACATCAAGACCACAATTAACTATCTCCTCAGCCGATGGAACATTAGGTAAATGTTTGTTTGCTTTGGTAAAAGCAGCAACTTCATCAAGAGTCATACGTTTATAGTCAGAAGCAAAAACATAATCGGCCCAATCGCTAGTTGTTTTAACAGCTACTTTTACTTTTTCAGTAAGTATGCCATCTTCAACAAAAAGTTTATAGCCATCAGGCGTTTTTATATCATTTGTATCGAGACCAATACGCACTTTACCATCCTGATTTACACGCATATACTCTGTAGAACCATAACCAAAACTAAGAGATGCAGATGTAGTATTTGCAGTAGCAGGCCTGCCAAAATCGATAAAGCCGGTATATGTAGCTCCCAAAACGGAAAATATGCTGCTCCTGTAAAACAATTGAGCAAGAGGACCACCAGCAGCAAACTCTTTAGTTCCTAAAAAAATTCCATTAGTATTCACTCCAGTAGAAGAATTTCTACCCCCAAAATAAGCTAATTTAGTAGGACCTCCAGAAAGACCAAAACCTCCAACCACATCCAGCTTTACTGTAGGACTGGTTGTCCCAATACCTACATTCCCTGATGCAGGCCACGTAGGGCTATTAGTTTGTGAATACCCAAAAGCTGCACAAAGTGCAAAAGACAATGTTAAAAGTTGTTTTTTCATAATTAAATTGGTGATTAAATTTGTAATATAAATCAACAAAATAAAATGTTAATTTTAACATCCTAAATCTTAAAATATAGTTAAAACAACAATCATGTTTTAACTATATATAATTAAAACCAACACTTAATAAATCAGACATTATTTACAAAAACAACTTTTGTCAACTATTCTCTTAATTATGTTTTGAATATTTCTGTTCCAAAAAAAAATCCTGAAACACTTAATACAGCGCAAAAAAAATTACGAACTCGCTTTTGCAAATTCGTAATTTTCGATTTTATTCTTTAGTCATTACTTCTCTACTTCTGCATTTTCAAAAAGCAGCTTAATATTTTCGTATGAATTGGTCAGGGCTTCTTTAACCTGGTCAGGATTAAGCCAGGCAACTTTTTCAATACCTTCTTCAATTTGACCAAAGAGCTTTCCTGTATAATCGGTCTTCATTTCATACCAATGTGTAATTTTTAATCTGTAAGTTCCATTACGTTTAAAGATATGATAGGTCTTCTGAAGTTTATTAGTAATCTTCAGGTTTTTTACTCCTGTTTCCTCTTCTACTTCACGAACTGCAGTGTCCTCTATCTCTTCTCCTTTTTCAATTCCTCCCTTCGGCAAATCCCATTTACCGTTGCGAAGTATAAAAAGCACCTCTCCTTTTTTATTGTAAACAAGTCCGCCTCCGGCTTTAGCCACAGGAATTTTCTCTTTTAATTTTTTTAAGGTCTCTTTTTCATCAGGATGATATAAAAACGCTTTTTTCACCTTGTTATTGAACATATTAACTATCAATTGTTCAATATCAACGCTCTCCAGTAAAAACAACCTGAAGTCAGTTTCTTTTTCAACAGTATTTGTCAAAAAAAGTGGTTTATCGTTTACAAAAACTTTATACATTTGCAATATGATTTTCAATATAGACACAGCCAAAAAAACAGCCGAATTGCTTTTACAAATAAACGCAATTAAATTAAATCCTAAAAATCCTTTTACATGGGCTTCCGGATGGAAATCGCCTATTTACTGCGATAACAGGATAACTCTCTCATTCCCACCGATAAGGAATTACATACGTGAAGAATTCTCCAAGCACATTGAAAAAGAGTTCGGAAAACCGGATGTTATTGCTGGTGTTGCTACCGGAGCTATCGGTATAGGTATGCTTGTTGCTGAGTATATGGGACTTCCGTTTGTATACGTTCGTCCTGAGCCTAAAAAACACGGCCGTCAGAACCAGGTTGAAGGTTTCCTTCAAAAAGGTCAAAACGTGGTTGTTGTAGAAGACCTTATCAGTACAGGAAACAGCAGTTTAATGGCTGTAGAAGCATTAAAAGCTGCAGGAGCCAACGTTAAAGGAATGGTAGCCATATTTACATACGGCTTTGATGTTTCAGTAGAAAATTTCAAAAAAGCGAATGTAACACTACACACGCTTGGTAATTATGAGACACTACTTGACCTGGCTGTTTCTAAAAAATATATTACAGAAGAAGAACTTGATACTCTTAAAGACTGGAGTAAAAGCCCTTCTACCTGGGGACAATAAGTTGATGATACACTACACGCCAAAAGAATTAATTACAAACCAAATAAATTATATTAATCAACCAAACCAATCACAATGAAAAAAATGTTCTTGTTAGTGATGTTGCTTACAGCATCTATGTCTTTTGCACAATTAAAAAAAGTTCAAACTACTCCAAGTGAATCAATCGGAAAAGCACAACAATTTGGAGCTCCGTTAGAAGCTGAAATTACAAAATCAGGTAACAAATACACTGTAAAATTTAGAGATCAGCAGTTTAAAACACTGGACGAATACCGTGAATTCAGTTTTGAAGATGTTGACAATACATTTAACGATTTATATGCTGCCGTTGAAGAAGGTTTTACCACAATGCCCAAAGAATCCGTAATGCTTGAACTTCCGGACTATATTGTAGGGCTTCACTTTAGTAAATTTCTTGGAGCGCCTGTTTTAAGATTTTCATGCGCGACAAAAGTAAAAGATGCACCGGTATATTTTTCAAACGAAATTGCCAAAAAACAAGTTGATAAACTTTTTGGAAAGAAAAAATAATTAAAATCCATGAATTTAGAAAGCCCTAAGGTAACCGTAGAAAAACCTGCTCAATATATATTTGACCAGCTTACTGATGTAAAGAACTTTGAAAAGCTAATGCCTGAAAACATAGCTAAATTCGAAGTTACCGGTGATGAATCATTCATCTTTGCATTAAAAGGAATGCCTGAAATAAAATTAAAGCTAAAAGAAAAATCAGTTCCTAACAAAGTAGTTTTGGGTGCTGCAAGCGACAAGCTTCCCTTTACCTTAACCGGAAACATTAATACTGTTTCTGAAGCTTCAAGTGAAGTACAGCTTTTTTTTGAAGGCGAATTCAATGCAATGATGGCAATGATGATTAAAGGCCCTATCACTAAATTCATCGAAACGCTTGCGCAGAATATGCATAAGCTTTAAACAATATAACCTTATAAAAGAAGCCTTTTAGTACAACTAAGAGGCTTTTTTTATACTTTTATCAAAAGATATTTCCGTTATGAAAACTAAACTCTTATTTCTTTCACTATTTTTTACTTTTTTCCTTTCCCAGGCGCAAAACAATGATCTGTATATCAAGATTATGCTCGAACAGGCCAATGAGATGGGTAAAAAATTTGTAGAACGTGATTATGCCGGTTTTCTTAAGTATGCTCATCCAGCGACAATAAAAGCAATGAGAGGCGAAAAAGAAGCTCTCAAAAAAATGAATGAGCAAATGATGGAGATTGCAAAAGAAGGTATTATTGTTACTGATGTAAATTTTGGAACACCAACTAAAATAATCACTGTTGATTCCGAATTACAATGCACACTACCCCAAATCCTGACTATGGATCTGCCGGAGGGAAAACTAACAGCTACAACAACAGTAATAGCAATTTCGAAGGATAATGGTAAAAACTGGTATTTTCTAGATACGGCAAACTACAATTTTCAGGACATGAGAATGCTTTTACCCAACCTCTCTGACCAAATTGTAATACCAGAAAGGACCGAACCTTCTTTTGAACCTAATACCAAAACAGAATAAGACAACAGAATCATTGTCGTTAAATATTCTACAAAACACTTACTCAGGATTATGGTTTTGAGTAAATTTAAATCCCTTAAAAAAAAAAACAACATTATGGAAGAGAATATAAACGATTTCGAATTGCATTACGACCTTGAAGATGAAATGAATTCGCAGGAACTTACTGAAATTCATATTGGGGATGTAAATCTCCCAACCGGAAAGATTATTGTTGCAGATCCATTTTTCTCTCTTGAGCAAAGACCTTTTTCACGTACTGTTATACCTGACAAATATCCTGTTTATATATTTATGGCAAACATTGACGCCCTGCATCACAGGATAGCCTATGCCAAAATAAAATTCAGGCCTGAAGATGCCTCTA
Organism: Flavobacterium suzhouense; assembly: GCF_042684765.1. Lineage (NCBI taxonomy): Bacteria > Pseudomonadati > Bacteroidota > Flavobacteriia > Flavobacteriales > Flavobacteriaceae > Flavobacterium > Flavobacterium suzhouense. Next base: position 315,296 of record NZ_JBHUMD010000030.1, read on the forward strand.
AGTGGATTCTGGCTTTAACCGACGATCTGACAAATGAAGAACTGAATGAACTTGGCGATGATGAGTTCTATGGCTTCCCTGTTGAATCAGGGCTTGCCTGTTTCCTCGATGAAGAAACAAATACTCAATTCAACGCTAAGATGGATGAGCTTCAGGATAAAAACCCTGAATCAAACTATTATGACGATGTGCTCTCTGAAGAGTTTATAAAATACTCGGGGAAAAATAATTTTTCTCGCGACCTTGGCGACTGGAATGACCATCATCCTATTGCAGATTCTGACAACAATATTATTATGTTTGCTTCGGGTTGGGGCGATGGCTACTACCCTGCTTATTGGGGACTAAATGAAAATGGCGACACTGTAGAACTGGTAGTCGATTTTTTAATAAACGAGTTTGATCCTGAAGGTGCAGACGAAGAATATGAAGATGACGAAGACTAAAAATAAAACACTAAAAACACCTGCTTGTCGCGGGTGTTTTTTTTAATACAAAAGCTGAACTTCTTTAATCCCGTATGCTGCAACAGTATCGTCTTCAAGTTGTACTTTTAGCTCTCCTTTTTGAGATACCCCCTGTATTATCCCCATAAACCTTACTCCATTTTTCTCGAAAGGCATAGGTAGCCCTTTCTTATAAAGTTTTGCATGATAGTCCTTCCAAATCTTGCTACCATTCTTGTTGAGTAAAATAGCGACATTTCTTTTTAGGCTTTCTACTATAGCAGTCATTATGGCATCTTTATTAAACTCTTTATTCATTATTACAGCCAATGAAGACGCTTTCGTCAACTCACCGAATTCTTTTTGATTTACATTCAGCCCGATACCGATAACTGAATAAATCTCCCCTCCTGATTTTATACTGTTTTCTATAAGTATGCCACCTATTTTTTTGTTATCTGCCAAAATGTCGTTAGGCCACTTTATAAAAAGATTTGGAACCGAAAAATTCTCCAGCGCACCAACAACACTAACAGCTACAGCAGCATTCAAACTGAAAATCTCTGTCACATCAAGCAAAAGATCTTTAACCAATACACTAAAAGTAAGGTTCTTACCGGGTTCAACATTCCATTGAGCCCCCATTTGGCCTCGCCCGGCAGTTTGATCTTCAGCTGATACAATTGTAAAATTTTCGAGGTATTGTGCAGATGATAATCCCTTTAGATAATCATTTGTTGAGTTAATGGCACTGAGTTTGATAATATTCATTACAAAATAACTTTGTATTGCTTTTATAGCTGTAATAGTTTAACTAACGCTCAAAAGTAAATACAAAAAATGATAACTTTGCGAAAACATATAATTTTAAATGGCTAAGAAAAACGTAAGTAATGATGATCTGTTAGCTAATATCATCAAAGGTATCGAAGAAGTAAAAGGAAATGATATTGATATTCTTGACCTTAGGGCCATAGACAATACCGTTTGCGATTATTTTGTAATCTGTAACGGTACTTCAAATACACAAGTGAACGCAATAGTTCACTCTATCCAAAAAACAGTTTCCAAATCCCTGAAAGATAAACCATGGCATGTTGAAGGTACAGAAAATGGTGAATGGGTACTTATGGACTATGTGAATATTGTAGTTCATGTTTTTCAAAAACACATTCGTGAATATTACAATATTGAAAGCCTTTGGGGAGATGCCCGTATTACATCAATAGGAAACAACTATTAAATAACCGGAATTCATGTCAAAAGATAACAAACCAAACAAGGTTAGAATTAGCCCATGGGTAGTTTATGGAGGAATACTAGTACTATTCCTTGCTATAAATTTTTTATGGGGCGGCTCTAACTGGAATGACCCGCAGCAAATATCGCTTGCAAAATTTTATACTTACCTTGATAAAGGTGAGGTAAGCAAAGTAGCGTATAACAAAACAACAGCAGAAGCATTCCTTAAACCGGAGGCATTAAAGCTGAAAGAACATGAGAAAGTAAGTAAAGATCTTTTAGGTAATAAAAACACTAAGGGACCACACTATTCTTTCCAAACTGGAAATTCAGAGGAATTCCAGAAAACACTAAACCAGGCTCGCGAAGCCGGTAAACTAAATGATTACGAATTTCAGGGAGATGGTATTTGGGGTGAAGTTCTTATAACACTTCTTCCTATACTTGTGATTGTTGGATTGTGGATTTTCATGATGCGCAGGATGTCAGGCGGTGGTGCCGGCGGAGGCGGAGGACAGATATTCAACATTGGTAAGTCTAAAGCCAGACTTTTCGACGAAAAGAACGACATTAAAGTAACATTTAAAGATGTTGCAGGCCTTGAAGGAGCTAAAGAAGAGATACAGGAAATTGTAGAATTCCTTAAAAACCCTGAAAAATATACCAGCATAGGTGGTAAAATACCTAAAGGAGCACTTCTTGTAGGACCTCCAGGAACAGGTAAAACCCTTTTAGCAAAAGCTGTAGCCGGTGAAGCGAAAGTTCCTTTCTTCTCGCTTTCAGGTTCAGATTTCGTTGAAATGTTTGTTGGTGTAGGTGCATCACGTGTTCGTGACCTTTTCAAACAGGCAAAAGAGAAATCGCCAGCTATTATCTTTATTGACGAAATTGATGCTGTAGGACGTGCACGTGGAAAAAATAACTTCTCTGGTTCGAATGATGAGCGTGAAAACACTCTTAACCAGCTATTGACAGAAATGGACGGTTTTGGCACAAATACTAACGTTATTGTGCTTGCCGCTACTAACCGTGCTGATGTACTTGACAAAGCGTTAATGCGTGCAGGACGTTTTGACAGACAGATTTATGTAGACCTTCCGGATATTCGTGAAAGAAGAGAGATCTTTGAAGTACACCTTAAGCCTCTTAAAAAAGCTGAAGATCTGGATACTGAATTCCTTGCTAAGCAAACTCCGGGATTCTCGGGTGCTGATATCGCTAACGTATGTAACGAAGCAGCACTTGTAGCAGCGAGAAAAGATAAAAAAATGGTAGACAAACAAGACTTCCTTGATGCGGTAGACCGTATTGTGGGCGGACTTGAAAAGAAAAACAAAATTGTTTCTCCAGAAGAAAAGAGAGCCATTGCGATACACGAAGCTGGTCACGCAACTGTAAGCTGGATGCTTGAGCATGCTGCTCCGCTTGTAAAAGTAACAATTGTACCTCGCGGACAAAGCCTTGGAGCGGCATGGTATCTACCTGAAGAAAGACTCATTGTAAGACCGGATCAGATGCTTGATGAAATGTGTGCAACCATGGGTGGACGTGCTGCCGAAAAAGTAATTTTCAACAGGATATCTACAGGTGCGTTAAGTGATCTTGAAAAAGTAACTAAACAAGCCCGTGCAATGGTAACCATTTACGGACTTAACGACAAGCTTGGTAACATTACTTACTATGATTCATCAGGACAAAGCGAATATAATTTCTCAAAGCCTTATTCTGAAGAAACAGCTAAAGTTATCGATAAGGAAATATCAACTCTTATTGAAGATCAATACCAGAGAGCAATTAAGCTTCTGGAAGACAACAGAGATAAATTACTTAAGCTTTCAGATATATTAATTGAAAAAGAAGTAATCTTTAAAGATGACCTTGAGGATATATTTGGTAAGCGACCTTTTGATAAACATGAGCATGAGGTAATTACAGAAGCATAGGCAATTTATTTTGCTAAAAAAATCAAAAATCTTAATTCAATTCTTAAATTGAATTAAGATTTTTTTATCTTTGAGCATATCAGGAGAAATAAGGTAATGTAAGGTATGAGTCTTTTTAAGAAAATTTTCGGTGCAGCAAATGATGGTTCCAGTGAGGATAAAAATTCGGATTCGAATCCGTTCCTTCCGGAAGAACAACTTCCTGTAGACGAACTTTTTATGCTTAATTTCCGAAAAAACGGAGGCAAATTTATCTACTGTGAAAACCTTAACGAATTGCATGAGCAGTTTCTGAATGTGCTCGAAGAAAATGACTGGTTTGAGTGCAATGTTATGTGTCTTGAACCTAAACTTTACAGCCTGCTCGACGAAAACAAGCTTTCTTACGCAAAATCGGACAATCCAAAGTTTCTTTTAGCGTCATGCGAAAATCTTATAGCGGATGAAGGTTCAATATTGTTTTCATCGAACCAAATCAAACAAAACAAGCCAAACGAACTACCTGCAAATATTGTAATTGTAGCAACTACAAGCCAGATTTTGGCAAATAAAAGTGACGGCTTAAGGGAAATCAAAAGAAAGTACGATAAAGATTACCCTACAAACATTACTACTATTAAATATTTTGAAAAAGTAAAAGAAGAAGATTTCCTGCATTACGGAAGTTCTGCTAAAAATCTATACCTGCTTCTTTTAGAAGATCTCTAACATGAATGAAAGTATTGTCAGGACGCTCTCGGGAATCGTTTATATAGCACTCCTTGTTGGCGCAACCCTGTTCTCCGAATATAGTTTCGTATTGCTGTTTGGCATGTTTATGCTTATTGCGATTAACGAATTCTGCAAACTTTCAAACCTGCGCAAAACTATCCCTTTAATTATGGGTATTGTTGGTTTTGTTGTGTTTTCTCCTTTACTAATAAATACCTTTTACACTAATATTCTTTTAAATATAGGGGCTTTATTTATGGCCTTTATGCTTCTTGAAGAACTTTTTGAAAAAGGCCCTTCGGCTCCAAAAGACAAGACAGCAAAACTAGCGAGACTTACAGGTTATGTAATATTACCTTTCCTGTTAATCATAAAACTTCCTTTTGTGATAGTTGGCGTCTACTCCCCTTTTGTAATCATAGGTAGCTTTATCCTGATCTGGACAAATGATACTTTTGCATACATCGTTGGCAAAACAATGGGAAGACACAAGCTGTTTGAACGCATCTCACCTAAAAAAACTATAGAAGGTTTTTTAGGAGGAATGCTGTTTACGATACTAAGTGCTTGTATTTTAAGTCAGTTTGATAATTTCTTAACACCGGTTTTCAACTCATCCCTTCCGTGGATTGGAGCCGCGGTAATCTTAGTAATATTCGGTACCTTAGGCGATTTAGTGGAGTCACAGCTTAAGCGTAAAGCCGGCGTTAAAGACAGCGGTAACATAATGCCGGGACACGGAGGCATTTTAGACAGGCTGGATAGTATTATATTTGCAATACCTTTTCTATTTTTGTATTATCAAATTTTAACTTATGTTTCATAAAGAAGGAGCTAAACTTATTTTTATTGGGCTAATTGTAACAGTAGCCATTGCATTGCTTGCAGACCATTTTATTGCTAATGGAATACTTCGAATGATAGTACAACTGATAGCGCTTGCTTTCCTGATACTGATATTACAGTTTTTCAGGAATCCAAAACGTCATGTTATTGCTACTGACCATAACATTATTGCCCCGGTAGACGGGAAAGTAGTTGTTATTGAAGAAGTTTATGAACCAGAGTACTTTAAAGATAAAAGACTTCAGGTATCTATCTTTATGTCGCCAATAAACGTGCACGTAACGCGTTATGCCGTAAATGGGCTGGTTAAGTTCAGCAAATACCATCCGGGTAAGTACCTTGTTGCATGGCATCCTAAAGCCAGCGAAGAAAATGAGCGTACAACTATTGTAATCGAAAACAATCTGTTTGGTGAAATATTATACAGACAAATTGCCGGTGCACTGGCAAGACGTATTGTTAATTATGCCCAGGAAGGTATGCAGGTTGTTCAGGGAACTGATGCAGGTTTCATTAAATTTGGATCAAGAGTAGACCTGTTCTTACCACTTGGTACAGAAGTAAATGTAAAACTTGGTGAAAAAGCAATTGGCGGTAAAACAATAATCGCAACCAAAGCTTAATGCACGAAAAAGATTTAGACACTCAGTTTCAGGAGGCTTATGAAAAAGCTTCAAACATGACTGAAGCCCTGCCTCAGGATGTGATGCTGCGTATTTATGCTTATTATAAGCAGGCTACAGGTGGTATTGCCCAGGTAAACCCTTATCAGAATTTTGATTTGAGGAATGCTTTTAAGATGAATGCCTGGATGCAGGTAAGACACCTGACTCCTGACGAAGCAAAAAAATTATATATCGAGACTATTAATTCTATCATCAAATAATATAATAAATTATGAAAAAAGTAAGGATCTTATTATCGGCTTTTGTAGTAATGGCAGCAATGCAATCTTGTAAAGAAAAAAATAATCTTGAGGAAGTAGTAGCAGTCCCTGAACCTCAGAAAGAAGCTGCAGCTCCACTTGGAAACCCTGATGACGTTAAGGCTGAAGGAGGACCCTTTCAGATGGCTAAACTTGGTTATGCCTACGATGCGCTTGCACCCCATATCGATGCAAGAACAATGGAAATCCACTACTCTAAGCATTATAAAAAATATACTGACGAGCTTAACAAAGCCGTAAAAGGAACACCACTTGAAGCTAAAACAATTGAAGACATCCTGAAAACCCTTAATATGGAAGACAAGGCTGTTAGAAACAATGGTGGCGGTTATTATAACCATACTTTCTTTTGGGAAATTATGGGAGGTGCTAAAGCTGGTGAAACTCCTTCAGGAGCACTTTCTGAAGCCATTATAAAAGACTTTGGTTCTTTTGATGAGTTCAAAACTATATTTGCTGAGGCAGCCACAAAACAATTTGGTTCAGGATGGGCTTGGTTGGTTGTGGATCCGTCAGGAAAACTTGTAATCGGCAGTACTCCAAACCAGGATAATCCTTTAATGCCTAACACAGGAATTTCAGGAAAACCGCTACTAGCACTTGATGTTTGGGAACACGCATATTATCTGAACTATCAAAATAAGAGGCCGGATTACATAACAGCTTTCTTTAATGTAATCAATTGGGATGTAGTAGCTAAAAAATATGACGCTGCAATAAAAAAATAATAACGGTTAAATCCGAAATCAAATCCGCCTAAAGGCGGATTTTTTTTATTCAGAAGTAATTAATCAGTATTAAAAAATTGTCTGTTTAAAGAAAAAATGCCATTTTTGGATTCCTAAATAAACTAACTCAAACATAAATAATGAAATACCTATACCCTTTTGCTTTATTGCTATTTTTGGCTTCTTGCCAAAAAGAAGAAAAAAAACCTATTGACCGTACTAAAGCTGACTGGACATTCTACAAACTTGAAGGAGATGTGAAGCAATTATCTACCAAGTCATGGCAGGTTGATGGAAATATGCAAAAAATAAAACCGATGTTTGAAGACATGAGTACGCATGACAGCGACTTGATTTTTGATGAAGCCGGAATGCTTACGTCTGAAAAACAATATATAGGCGAAACTCCTTTTGAAGAGACCACATATAAGGGCCGTGAAAAGAAGCAGCAAACTATTCAATATATAAACAACGCGCCTGGTATTAAGATTGAATATGACTGGGATACTACAGGCAAAAACAACACATCCATCACCAGAAGAAATAGTGATAATACCCAGATTGATCGTGTGGAAATGAAATATCAGGGCAATAAACTTGCGCAAAAAACTACTTTCAATGCTCAAAACAATCCTAACGACAAAATTGCCTACATTTATGACAGTAAAGGCAATGTAATTCAGGAAGATATATACTTAAATTCTGAATACGTTCAGCACAAAGCGATAAACAAATACGACAAGAAAAACAGAAAAATATCTGAAGCCCGTTATAACAAAGATGGCAAAAAACAATATGAGACTATCTCTAAATATGAAGGAGACAATCTTATGAAAAAATTTACTCTTAATGACAAGAATGAAGTAGATTACTCTGAAGACTATACTTACGACAGTAAAGGAAATGCACTGACGCATTTAACCTTTGAAAATTTTGACAAATCTTATACCCTTGACACTTACACCTACGACGGAAAAGGGAACAAACTGACATGGGAGATAACTAAAAACAAAAAACCTTTTATGTCAGCTACTTTTACATATGACAAATACAACAATACAACCTCGGTAATTGTAAAAGACTCAAATACAGGAATGGAAGTTGATAAAAGAGAATATATATATGAGTACGATGCTAAAGGCAACTGGACAAAAAAAGTAACAAAAATAAAAGGTGTTCCTCAGTTTTTAGCAGAGCGAACAATCACTTATGCTGATGAAGAATAAATCATAAAAGCTTTATACAAAAACGGCTGCCAAATGGCAGCCGTTTTCTATTTATTGCATTTGCTTTTTATTTAAGACTTGCAAGACTTTGCTCTATTGTTGCAATTTTTGCGAGGGCGTCAGCTTCTTTTTGTCTTTCGATAGCCACAACTTTTTCCGGTGCGCTACCTACAAACTTCTCATTAGAAAGTTTTGCCTGAACTGATTTAAGAAACCCTTTATTATAGTTTAATTCTTCTGTCAGTTTAGCAATTTCCTCCTCAACATTTACATTTCCGGTTACCGGCACAAAATATTCGTTAGACCTAACCCTGAAAGTAAGCGCTCCTGTAACCTTTTCAGCAGTATATTCTACCGAAGAAATGTTTCCAAGTTTAGCGATAACACTGTCATATTCATTAGAGATCCCCTCATTATTAACTATTTTAAGTTCAATAGCATCTTTCTGAGGAATATTCTTTTCTTTTCTAATTGTACGTATACCCGCTATAACTTCAGCAGCAACTTCAAATCCACTAATCAGTCTTTCATCAGCTTGTTTTAGCTTAGGCCATTCAGCAATGATAAGCGCTTCCTCTTCTGTCCTTTGAGCAATATGATGCCAAATCTCCTCCGTAAGGAAAGGCATAAAAGGGTGAAGTAATTTCAGGTTATTTTCAAGCATCTCAATCGCACTGTTAAAAGTAGTCCTGTCGATAGGCTGTTGGTAACCCGGTTTTATCATTTCAAGGAACCAAGAGCAGAAATCATCCCATACCAGCTTGTAAATAGCCATTAGTGCATCAGATATTCTGTATTTTTCAAAATGATCTTCAATCTCTGCAAGGGTCTTATTCAGTTTTGCCTCATACCAGTTTACCGCTTTAAGTGCATAATCTGGCTGATCGATATCAGCTACTTCCCATCCTTTTATAAGACGGAATGCATTCCATATCTTGTTTGTAAATGCTTTCCCTTGATTACAAAGTTCCTCATCAAAAAGGATATCATTTCCAGCAGAAGCACTTAACAACAGTCCAACACGAACACCATCAGCTCCAAATTTTTCAATCAAATCAAGAGGATCAGGTGAATTTCCTAATGACTTAGACATTTTACGACGCTGATTATCTCTTACCAGTCCGGTAAGGTAAACATTCGTAAATGGTTTTTCACCTGCAAATTCATATCCGGCTACAATCATCCTTGCTACCCAGAAGAAAAGGATATCCGGTCCGGTAACAAGATCGTTAGTAGGATAATAATATTTAAAATCTTCATTATTCGGATTAACAACTCCATCAAAGACTGACATTGGCCATAACCATGCCGAGAACCAGGTGTCAAGCGTATCAGGGTCTTGTTTAAGGTCAGCAATAGTCAGATTTTCATTTCCAATTCTTGCTTTAGCCATTACCAAAGCATCAGCAGGTGTATTTGCAACAACGAAATCTTCTTTGCCTTCACCATAATAATAAGCCGGGATTTGCTGCCCCCACCAAAGCTGTCGCGAAATGTTCCAGTCACGGATGTTTTCCATCCAGTGGCGATATGTATTATTAAAACGGTTAGGGTATAATTTTACCTCTTCGGTTTCCAAAACAGCTTTAATAGCCGGTTTAGCAAGTTCTTCCATTTTTAGGAACCACTGATCAGAAAGTCTCGGCTCAATAACAGCTTTAGTCCTTTCAGATGTTCCAACTTTATTAATGTGACTCTCTATTTTTTCCAGATTACCTATAGATTCCAGTTCTTTTGCGATTTCATCCCTTACCACAAAACGGTCTCTGCCAGCATAGTGAAGGCCAAAACTGTTCAGTGTAGCATCTTCGTTAAAGATATCAATAATCTCAAGGTTATGTCTTTCGCCAAGTTCTTTATCGTTTACATCGTGAGCCGGAGTAACTTTAAGACACCCTGTACCAAACTCCATATCAACATACTCATCAAAAATGATAGGTATAACACGATTAGCAATTGGCACAATAGCCTTTTTGCCTTTAAGATGAGTATAACGTTCATCATTAGGGTTGATACATATTGCTGTATCTCCAAGAATAGTCTCCGGTCGTGTTGTAGCAATTACAACAAAATCATTACTACCTTCAATCTGATATTTAAGATGATATAGTTTACCCTGTCTTTCTTCATAAATTACCTCTTCATCAGAAAGCGTCGTTTTCGCTTCCGGATCCCAGTTAACCATACGGTAACCACGATAGATAAGGCCTTTGTTATAAAAATCAACAAATGCTTTTATAACGCCGGCAGACATATCGTCATCCATAGTAAACTTAGTGCGTTCCCAGTCACATGAAGCCCCAAGCTTTTTAAGCTGTTCAAGGATAACACCTCCATATTTATGCGTCCAGTCCCATGCATGTCCTAAGAACTCCTCACGTGTTAGATCATTTTTATTGATCCCTTCTGCTTTTAGCTTAGCAACAACTTTCGCTTCAGTAGCAATAGATGCATGATCTGTACCAGGTACCCAGCAGGCATTATAACCTTTAAGGCGTGCCCTTCTTATCAATACATCCTGAATAGTATTATTAAGCATATGCCCCATATGCAGTACCCCGGTGACATTTGGCGGAGGTATTACAATAGTATAAGGTGTTCTATGGTCTGGCTCAGAATGAAAATAATTGTTTTTCATCCAGTAATCGTACCATTTGCTTTCGGCTGTCTTAGCGTCAAATTGTGCTGGGATCGTCATAACTTACAGTGCTATAAATTATCCAATAAAATATTGGTATGTTTTTTGTAAAATGTATGCAAAAGTAACCATATAAGTACAATTTTGAAAAAACATTATAGCATAATTTGCACTTTAATTTAAACTGAGTATTTTTACTAAATCCAAATTCACCATTACTATGAAAAGACTTTTAGGATTTTTTGCAGTTTTACTACTTACAACCGTATCATACGCACAATCAGGAGCGAAAATGGAACTTAAATTAGACACTGTTGATTATGGAACCACTTCTAAAGAAACAGATAATGGTATACGATTTTTTGAATTTACAAATACAGGCGATGCACCTCTAATCATCAAAGATGTAAAATCAAGTTGTGGCTGCACCGTACCATCATGGCCTAAAGAGCCTATTGCTCCCGGAAAATCAGGTAAGATTGAAGTTAAATACAACATGACCCCCGGCCCAATACGTAAAACTATAACTGTACAATCAAATGCAGTTAATCATTCTGACGGAGTTGTAGCACTTAAAATAAAAGGCGATGTGACTAAAAAAGAAGAAGTAAATATTCTCGACAAGAAAAAATCACTCCCAAATCAATAATAAATTAACGCCAAACTAACAAGCCCTGTTTTGCAGGGCTTTTTCTTTTTATAACATTTTACCCTTACCGAAAACAGAACAAAAACAATTTTGATTGGGTACAAATTATTAAATCTCTAAAAAAAATCGCAAATTTGCATCAAACATTATAAAAACTAAAATACAATGCCTCAAGTATCTAATAAAGGCAGGCAAATGCCTGAATCACCAATCAGGAAACTGGTTCCATATTCTGAAATGGCAAAAAAGAAAGGCCATAAAGTGTATCACCTTAACATAGGCCAGCCAGACATCAAAACTCCTGAAGTGGCGCTGGAAGCTATAAAAAACAATACTGTAAAAATATTAGAATACAGTCATTCTGCTGGTTTTGAAAGCTATAGAACTAAACTTGCTGCAAGCTATAAAACTCACGGCGTAAATGTAGATGCTGCTGACATAATCATTACTACAGGGGGGTCTGAAGCTCTTCTTTTTGCTTTAGGAAGCACAATGGATGCTGGTGATGAAATCATCATTCCTGAGCCTTTCTATGCTAACTATAACGGATTTTCAGTTGCTTCAGGAGTAACGGTTGTACCTGTTATCTCAACTATAGATGAAGGCTTTGCCCTTCCTCCTATCGCTGACTTTGAAAAACTTATTACACCAAAAACTAAAGCAATCCTTATCTGTAACCCTGGTAACCCTACAGGATACCTTTATACGCAGGAGGAAATACAGCAACTTGCTGAACTTGTAAAAAAACACGATCTTTTCCTTATTGCAGATGAAGTATATCGTGAATTTACTTATGATGGTGACAAACATTATTCAGTAATGAATGTACCGGGAATAGAAAACAATGCTATCATGATCGATTCTGTTTCTAAACGTTATAGTATGTGTGGTGCAAGAATTGGATGTATTGTTTCTAAAAATAAAGAAGTAATGGCTACAGCTATGAAATTTGCTCAGGCACGTCTAAGCCCTCCTACTTTTGCACAGATTGCAAGTGAAGCTGCTCTCGAAACACCTCAAAGCTATTTCAACGAAGTTATTGGTGAGTATAAAGAGCGTAGAGATACACTTATCAACGAACTTAATAAAATTGAAGGTGTTAAGGTTGCAACTCCAAAAGGAGCTTTCTACTGTATCGCTAAGCTACCGGTAGACAATGCTGACAACTTTGCTCAATGGTTACTTGAATCATACGATCTTGATGGAGAAACCGTAATGGTCGCTCCTGCTGCAGGCTTCTATTCTACTCCTAATGTAGGTCTTGATGAAATTAGAATTGCTTACGTTCTTAAAAAAGAAGACCTTATTCGTTCGGTAAAAATATTAGCAGACGCTATAAAAAAATACAACAGTAAATAATAACTTTTAGGTTATATAATAAGCCCTTCGTTTTCGCGAGGGGCTTTTTTTTTGCAGCATCTCTAAGCGCATTCATTCTATCGTTGTTTCCTGCCATCGCTTTTATCCCCTCTTATCATCGGGGGATACCATCTCTGTCAGGGCTAATGAACAACTAATGCGAGTTCTTTCAACTTACAATCTTTAAAAACAAAAACCGGGCAGCTGTTGGCTGCCCGGTTCTTTTTATTGTTTTTGCATTCTTATCTCTTCAGTGAGAAATGCGATTTGAATTCACGTATCACCGTTGTTGTACCGTCAAATTCAGGGTAGGTTACCGTAAACCAGTAGTCGGTTGCCGGTACCGGTGTGCCGTTGAAGGTACCATCCCATCCATCACTGTCTGGGCTGATCTGTTTGATCAGTTTGCCGTAGCGGTCAAAGATGTAGATGACCGATCCTGTCTCCTGTAGCCCGATGATGTTCCAGGTATCATGGAAGCCATCGCCATTCGGGGTGAAGAAGTTAGGGTAATCCACAATGCTTGCATCGG
>NZ_JBHUMD010000031.1:0-1161 GCF_042684765.1 Flavobacterium suzhouense
TTTGAGACCGGCGCACGGGTGCGTAACGCGTATGCAATCTGCCTTGTACAAAGGGATAGCCCAGAGAAATTTGGATTAATACCTTATAGTATACTGATGTGGCATCACATTAATATTAAAGATTTATCGGTACAAGATGAGCATGCGTCCCATTAGCTAGTTGGTATGGTAACGGCATACCAAGGCAATGATGGGTAGGGGTCCTGAGAGGGAGATCCCCCACACTGGTACTGAGACACGGACCAGACTCCTACGGGAGGCAGCAGTGAGGAATATTGGTCAATGGGCGCAAGCCTGAACCAGCCATGCCGCGTGCAGGATGACGGTCCTATGGATTGTAAACTGCTTTTGTACGGGAAGAAACACCTCTACGTGTAGAGGCTTGACGGTACCGTAAGAATAAGGATCGGCTAACTCCGTGCCAGCAGCCGCGGTAATACGGAGGATCCAAGCGTTATCCGGAATCATTGGGTTTAAAGGGTCCGTAGGCGGTTTTATAAGTCAGTGGTGAAATCCGGCAGCTTAACTGTCGAACTGCCATTGATACTGTAGAACTTGAATTATTGTGAAGTAACTAGAATATGTAGTGTAGCGGTGAAATGCTTAGATATTACATGGAATACCAATTGCGAAGGCAGGTTACTAACAATACATTGACGCTGATGGACGAAAGCGTGGGGAGCGAACAGGATTAGATACCCTGGTAGTCCACGCCGTAAACGATGGATACTAGCTGTTTGGCAGCAATGCTGAGTGGCTAAGCGAAAGTGATAAGTATCCCACCTGGGGAGTACGAACGCAAGTTTGAAACTCAAAGGAATTGACGGGGGCCCGCACAAGCGGTGGAGCATGTGGTTTAATTCGATGATACGCGAGGAACCTTACCAGGGCTTAAATGTAGTGGGACAGGCTTGGAAACAGGCCCTTCTTCGGACTCATTACAAGGTGCTGCATGGTTGTCGTCAGCTCGTGCCGTGAGGTGTCAGGTTAAGTCCTATAACGAGCGCAACCCCTGTTGTTAGTTGCCATCGAGTAATGTCGGGAACTCTAACAAGACTGCCGGTGCAAACCGTGAGGAAGGTGGGGATGACGTCAAATCATCACGGCCCTTACGTCCTGGGCTACACACGTGCTACAATGGCCGGTACAGAGAGCAGCCAC